>JAGGUV010000016.1 GCA_021158345.1 Bacteroidales bacterium | reverse complement strand
TGTGATTCCTTTACTAAATTGTCTATTTCTTCATTTAACTTTTCATTAGTATTTATACCTCTTATTACTTTTAACCAAAAATTTGATTCTCTCATTTCTTTTAAAGATATTCTTACTTTATTTGTAAAGTCTGCAAATAATAAAAAAATTGATATTTGTTTTTTTTTATTGACGTATTTATAATTGTTCTTCAGATAGTTATTGGGAGTTTTTTATCCGTCTGATGCTTTGTTCATCCGCCTAGCGCTTTGGAAGCGCTTGGCGGGTTTAAAAAAGACGCCTCGTTATTTGTAAAAATAACAACGCTGTCATTTCGAACCATGTGGGAGGGCATTGTGAGGGGGCGGTGAGAAATCTCCTTTATATTGAGGGGATTTCTCTCCCGAAAGTCCCGATAGTCCCGATAGCTATCGGGATCGGGAACGGTCGAAATGACAAGGGGTAATAAAGGGGATTTCTCCTCTCCCGAAAGCTTTCGGGATCGTCGAAATGACAAGGAGGAATAGACGTAAGGATTCAAAATGTTCAAGTTTAATACGGGAACTATAAATTTCTTTTAAAGAACTATCTTTTCTGCTTTTTCCCAGTTGATTGATTTATCCGCTTCTTCTATAGAAAGAAAATTAAAATCTTTTGAAAAAAATTTTAGTTTATTCAAAGTAGAGGAAGTTCGAAAACGATATTTTAATTTTAAAAGTGGATTGTTAATGTATTTATGAACAGAATTATCAAAGTCACGAGGATGGAAATATAACATTTCATAT
The DNA here is from genome assembly GCA_021158345.1 of Bacteroidales bacterium. GTDB lineage: Bacteria > Bacteroidota > Bacteroidia > Bacteroidales > AUK083 > AUK083. The sequence goes on along the minus strand of JAGGUV010000016.1, from coordinate 4,308 downwards.
TCTTTTGCCATGATTTTATTTTTTATAAAATTATAAGGCAGAACACGAAAGTATCCACTACCTGAATAAATAATTTTTTTGTTTAAAAAAGAAAAGGTATGTATTGGAAATTCTTTAATGCTGATATTATTTGTCTTTATTAAAAATGGATTATCAGGTATTTTTTTATCATTTAAATAAAATCCTGATTTAAGTGAACTATCGTATCTAATGCCAAGTTTATAAAGTGTTTCAATAGTATTTTTAGCATTATGATTTAATGAAAATCCGGGAGCACGAAAGGTATTAACTTTTTCTCCAGTAATATCTTCTAAGGTCTTAATATTTCGTTCAGTATCCGAATAAAAAGATTTTTTTGATAAATCTTCTCTTTTATTATGCAGATATGAATGTGCTGCAATATGATGTCCTTGTCTGCTGATCTTTTTGATGATGCTTTGATGTGTTTCTGTTATCCAGCCAAGACAGAAAAATGTAGCTTTAATATTATGTTTTTTAAGAAAGTCTAATATTATCCCTGTATTTTTCTCAACAGTAGACGGTAGGCTTTTCCATAATCCAGGATTGTTATAATATTTTCTGTTAAAGGTATGAAACCAGTCTTCTATGTCGAATGAGAGTATGTGCATTTTTTTACTAAAAAAAAAATCCGGTAGGTGCCGGAATTTTTTTTATTTTTTCAGTTTGCAGTAAAAATATCTTCATCATCTGAATCAATCCTGCTTGAAAATATTTTTTCTAATTGATCGGGAATATAATTTTTGTTTTTTTTCTTAATTTCTTTTACATTTACATAGTTATTTATGAGTTCGTACCTTTTTATTTTTCTTTTTCGTCTGGACATAGCTATATAAAATGGGATATATGAAAAAACAGATGCATATAATATTAATATTGCAGTAAGCTTCCAGATTTGCATATCTCTTAAAAGAAAAGAAAAAATTATGCTAATTATGTTAGCGGATATAAGAATAAGAGTTGATTTTTTATGACTTTGCGTAATCTCAAGAATATAATGATGCAGATGTCTTTTATCAGCATTAAAAGGTGAAACGCCTCTATATATTCTGACAGTCATAACACGTATTGTATCAAAAACAGGTATTAAAAGTATGCCAAAAATTACGGCAGGACATGCTTTGATGTAATAAGTGCCTATGTCAGGATTATCTAATTGAATAAATTTAATAGCAAAAATTGATAGAAAAAATCCAAGAAGAAGTGAGCCTGTATCTCCCATAAAGATTTTTTTCTTTGTCCAGAAAAAGTTATAAATAAAAAAAGCTGATAATGCACCTATCATTGCAATAGATATAATAGTAAGCTGATAATTTCCTGTAAGATAGAACCATATACCAAAGCTAAACGTTGACACAATGCCAAGACCTGCAGCAAGGCCGTCGATACCATCAATAAGATTATATGCATTAATGATACCTACAATAAAGATTAAACTTATTAGATAGGCTAAAAAAACATTTATCTCTCCAATACCAAAAAATCCGTTGAAGGTTGAAATTCTGATATCTGCAAAATTAATAATGATAATTGCTGCAATGATTTGACCTGTGAATTTTTTATAATATCTTATATTTTTAATATCATCTTTTAATCCTATGGTAAAAAGAATAAGAGAACTAGCCAAAACGTATTGCATATATGGAATCTTTTTTATATTAATAAATATTAAAGTAGAGATGATAAATCCCATAAAGATGGCAACACCTCCAAGCGTAGGAGTTTTTATAAGATGAGATGTTCTGCCGTTTGGCAAAGAATATAAATTTTTTCTTTTAGCCATTCTTAACAATATAGGTACTGTAAAAAAGGTAATCAGAAAGGCGAGAATGAAACTCTCAATAAAAATCTGATTTGATGTGTAAAATAAAAATTCCATAAATTCTATATTTAGTACAAAGATAATATAAAATTAATAAAAAAATATACATATGTCTCTTTTTTTATCATACGTATTGTTTCAGAGGATATTCGTTGATGATGGTTTATTATTTGTGAGGGGCGGTGAGAAATCTCCTTAATATTCAGGGGGTTTCTCCTCGTTCCTACCTGCAATGACAACGTTGTCATTTCGAACCGTGTGGGGAGGCATTGGGGGTGGCGGTGAGAAATCTTATTAATATTAAGGGGATTTCTCCTCGTTCCTCGTCGAAATGACAAGTCGTTTTAGCATCACTCCTACCTGCCTACCTGCAATGACAACCCTGTCATTTCGAACCGTGTAGGTTGGCATTGTGAGGGGGCGGTGAGACCTGACGGAGAGTAGGAATTTCCTGATAAAAATAACGGGGTTGTCTATAACAATATTGGAAATTCCTTATAAAATTTTAACAAACTTATTGTTTCTGTGCGCAGGTTTGTCCTCACAAACTTCTTCATTTCAGGATTCAAAATTTCACCCAGTCCCTGCAGTAAACTTCGACCACTGATTTTCTCCAGTTGGTGAATACATTTTTGTATGTATTCCGTGTAAGATACTTTCATTCGAGATTCAATAATTTCTTTATTCACCGGGGTTTGATTTTTCATAAAAAACCAGCTATCGAAGATATCGCGGTTGGTAACTGTATCACGATCCAGTAATGCGCAAAGTTTATGAGCAAACATGTCGGGCTGAACCATAACTTTCATGTTAATACCGAGAAAATTTTTTATTTCGTAGTGATTGTCAAATAATCTATTTGAAATTTCAACTTTTAATTTGCGTTCACCAACTCCATAATCTAAAACAATTAAGGGACCATAAAATTTTTTGGCTTCATCGTAAATATTTCCATATTTAAGGATAATTTTTCGCACCTTAGTGTAAACAATATCTTCCTTTTTATTACAAAGCAGATTAAAATCCATATCAACAGAAAACCGCGGCAGGTCGTAAAAAAACATCATAGCAGTGCCGCCCTTAAATCCAAGGCAATTTGCCAATTCAATATCAGCATAAATTTCTTTTAGGATTTGAACCATGTAGAATTTATGTCGGTTTATATCAATCATTTTGTAATAATTTTGTTACTCTTGAGGTCATAGCTTTTGATTGATATATTGGCAATAGTTTAAAAACTATTTTATAATTTAAAGGATTAAGATTATCGAAATAGCATTTTGGGTTGAGGTAAAGCATGTCTAAAAATGCCCGTTCGGGTGTTGCAATATTGACATTATTTTTTTGCTGTAAAATACCTGCCGTATTTACCAGTATTTCTCCTTTAATTTTACGGTAACTGTATGCCTGTCCCTCAACTTCAATGTTTCGACTAAGATAACTAACCGAAGTGATACTTGAATCGTATTGAAACACAAGACCTGCTTTTTGCAGAACAAACTCCAGTGAGATATACGAAGGTGTATAAATATTACATGCGAATTCTGCCGGATTATATTTTGGTTTGGTGTATATGCCTTTACGTGGATTATTTAACTTACCGGTTCTTACGTAATAATTCAATTTTTTGTTGAGCGACTGAAAGTTGGTTTCGCCAACCATAATGGCAATATCATTTAAACGGAATACAGTTCGCGTGTCTTGATAGATGGCTATAATAATGATATTTCCTGTTTTTTGTGAACTAAACATTTTATTTATTTGTATTTACAGTTCACAAAAATACATAATTAAAAGAAAAAATCAAGTATTGTGGAATAATTTGTGTGCTAAGAATCTGTTGGCGTTTTTAGGCTGTACTATATAAAGAACTTTTTTGCGTTTTTTGCTATTTCTATTTGAAAGTCAGGCTGTTTGGCAAGGAGTTTCTTCTTCCGACAGCTATTGGAATCGTTCCGTGATAACGTTTCAGGTGTAGCGGGCTTTTTTGGGCGGAACCCCTCCAGAAAGATGGTATTTTTTTATATATTAACAAAACAAAAAATCAGGATGCTTAAGTTTTTTATAATTAAGAACTTCAATACCATTATTATCTCTCCAAAAGAAAAGATTATGATTTTGAGACTTGTTATATCTGAATTTTATTAGTTCATTTACAACAAAATTTTCAAATAAACTTCCGTAAAGATAATGATAGGTTAATTGATCAGATTCGTTTATGCCAAGTAGATTACAAGCTAAACCTGTATCGTAAAAATAAAGTTTAGGCATTTTAACATCTCGTTTAATCATATTGCAACGATACAAACAAGGAATCACATTCCCAAATTGTAAGAAATCTTTTTTTAATAATTAGTATTATATGTACGCTTTTTGATTTTTTTACATCTCTGATGAACGAGCCTGTATAATGCGGTTTTGTGTTTGTTGGTCATGATGTAAACGAAATAGTTGTGGTTGAATGACAT
>JAGGUV010000078.1 GCA_021158345.1 Bacteroidales bacterium | reverse complement strand
GAGATATTTTAAAAAATATTTTTGTTTACCAATATGAACGCTCAACAGAAAAAGCTGAGTTGTTGACAAAAATTAATTTGGAATTCGTATCTACTGCAAATTTAGAAAAAGAATTTAATGTGATTTTAAAGGCTGTTAACAAACAAAATTATTCTCAAACAGAGAAAAAACAATTGTTAGCAAATTATTTTACAAGCATATATGGATTATGCGACGAAAAAAGATTTACTGATTTTATAAATAAGATTTCAACAAACTAAATTATTTATTAATATGAGCCCACTCCGAAAAGTCTTCATAGACGTCATTGCGAGGGCAAAGCCCGAAGCAATCTCCTGATAATCAATGCGTAAGGATTGCTTCACTATTCCCGATTTTCGGGACAGGCTGTTCGCAATGACGAAAAGCACTTTTCGGAGTGGGCTCATTAATATTAAACATAGATATTCACGGTAATATAAAAAACGTAAATTAAGAGTATGTATTACCTCTAAATTTTAATTTTCGGTTATCAAGCCATAAGTATTTTTGGTCTTCAAGTTTTTTATTTTTTTCAAGCAGAAGCGGTAAATTTTTTTTCTTTTTTAATTTTATTTCTATTTCATTGTCGATTTTTATTTCAGCACTGTTTTTCAAAAATTTTTCATAGATAGAATTGTCTGATAAATGTTTATATCTTTGAGTGTCTTTTGCAAAAAGCCTGAAAATATTATGAGTTAATATACTCATTGTCAAGTCAAAATCTACTTTTATTACCATCGAAGACGATACATTATTGAGATGAAAAAATTCAATTTGTTCGGAGATTTCTTTTTCAATAATCCATCTGCGAGCATATTTTCTTACAACTTCTTCTGCCTTAATATCAAAATCATTTAAAATAATAGTTGCAGGTTTTATTTTTCCATGTCCTTTTATGTTTATTTGTCTGATTTGCTTATCATAAGTTTTTAAAAAAACTGTTTCCTCAAAAACTTTTATTGTTGCTTTTTTGTTTCCTGCTCTCTCTATTCTAAATGTTTTCCAGTTCTTTTCCGGTAAAGAATTTAAACGATTTGTTATATTTTTTCCTTTTCTGCGGATTGTAATAAATTTCACATTATTATCTTCTAACTTCCTTAAATTCTCATAATTAGTAAATTTACTATCGAAAATCAAATATTTTAAATCCTTTCCCTTATCGGAACCTGAGCGATAAAAATCAAGAAATTCTAAAATTACTTTGCTTTCATTTTCATGCATCACATTGGTATCTCCGTAGTCAATTATTCCACTATCAGAATCTTGTGCCAAAACGGCAAGCATGCTCGGTAATGCTTTGGTTCTTTTTCCCGACCAATTATTTTCAAGGTGTTCATTATCACCCCAATAAGGAATAGTTGTAAAGTCTAAATTTATCGTATCGGAAAGCAAACCGTTGGAAATCCAATTGTTATGAAGCGATTTAAGAAAATTTATATTCATGGACCGGGTAACTCTGTGAGAGTAAGAAGTAAACCACGCTGCTTTGGGCAAAACGTTCAATCCTGCAAAAAGTCCAGAACCTCTATCCATACACCACATATTATCTGCTGTATAACGTCTTACATTTAAAGCTTTTAAAGCTACAAAACATAAAATTGAATTTAATTTTCCTATTTGTGAAGTTTTGGGGTAATCGGAATTTTCAATCAAACTATCAATTCCGTATTTTTTTATGTCGGGCAGTAACGACAAAATACCTGCCGATGAGCTGGTAAAAGTTTCTGGTTGAAAATTTAACATCTCACTTTTTGGTGGTTTGATTTTAATTTCTTCAACCTGCTTCTTTACGGAATTAGATCGCCTTGGCAGACGAGCAAAACCTTCTGATGAAATAATATTATAAATTGTTTTGCTCGACATATTCATGTTTTTTGCATCAAGAACAACTTTTATGTCTTCAACGGAATAATATTTTTTCCTCATTTTTATAATTAGCTCTTTTGCCTGAACTGTATTTTCACTTGGCTTTTTACCTCTCTTAAATTCTTTAAAGAACATATTATCAGAATTTTGCTCTTTCAATTTTTTTGAAAAATTATATGCCAAAGTCGTAAATCCTCGATAAGTGTATCCGAATTTTTCGGCTATTTCTTTTGCCGATTTTTTTTCAAAATAATACATTCTTAATGCATCGTATTGTTTTTGAAACAGATTTTGTGGTTGCGAAAAAAAATTAGAAGTATTCATATTTTACGTATCTATATTACCGTGATAAAAGTATATAGATTTTATTAAACAAACAAATATTTTTAGCATAATTTTTATATGCCTGTTTTTAAGGCTTTTATGGAGCTTAGTTAGAAGATTAGTCTTATGAAACAATGCTAATTTTTAACGATATACTTTTTTGGATACGTATATAAAAAGTATTGGCTAAATAAAAAAGACGGATAATGTATTGACTATCCGTCTTTTATAATAAATTTGTTAAATAAAACTGAAATTATTTACGTATCTTTACTTCCGTGAATATCTATGATAAACAATATTCAATAATCAATAGTCAATTAAAACCACTCCCCAAAATACTCGACGACCGTGGCAATCTTACTTTTATTGAAAGCGAAAACCATATCCCTTTTCAGATTAAAAGAACTTATTGGATTTATGATGTGCCGGGTGGACAAAAAAGAGAAGGACATGCATACAAAAAATTACAGGAATTTATTATAGCTTTGTCTGGTAGTTTTTACGGAAAAAATAAAAATAATTAACAACTATATTTGGGACTTACGAGGCGAAGCTATAAAAAAACAAAACAAAAAAACAATGACTTTAAAAACAAATAACATACATCCTGTGTTCGAAAGAATTATTCAAAGAGAGGATAATGAAAAATTAT
>JAGGUV010000151.1 GCA_021158345.1 Bacteroidales bacterium | reverse complement strand
ATATTATAGTAAATATTTTTTTTTATATTTAAACATTTTTGCTTGCAATAATAAAAAAAAACATTTATTTTTATAAAAATTTTTTTTAACTAAAAATTTATAAAGATATGCACAGTTTTGTAATACTAAATTTAAGATGTCCTGTTTGCGGAAAATCCCTGATGGATCATGATAAATTAGTTGACAATGAAAAGAGTGTAAGACTAATTATTGAAGTACAGGGAAAGAAAGGGATAATTCGATTAAGCTCTGTATATGGCAGCTATAATTATATTTCAGACATAGAAATTCCTGAAGGCGAAATTGCTAAATTTTATTGCCCTCATTGCAAGTCACAAATTGTTAGTGAAGAAAAATGCGATGTTTGTGATGCCCCTTTATCTACATTTAATATTGACTTTGGAGGGAAAGTTAGTATTTGTACACGTAAAGGATGCCAAAAACATTTTTTGGAATTTTCAGACCTGAATGTTGCTCTTAAAAAATTTTATCAGGAATATAGTTATAGTGGTCATGTACATGAAGACTTTGATTTAAGGGTAAAAAACAAAGAGGTAAAACAGGTTGATGAAACCAAAGAGATTATTAAAAGTGGAACTTTTCTTCAAGCGTACTGTCCTCATTGTAGAAAAAGTTTAATAGAAGATAATATGCTTAAGTTAAAAATCACTAATGGCAAAACAGGGTATTTAATGTTAAGCCCATATCTAAATGTCTTCACATCAAAATCATCAATTTTTCTTCCTGAAGATAAAATCATAAGAAACATCATTTGCCCACATTGCAATAAAAGTTTAATAGTTGATGATGTAAAGTGTGAGAAATGCGGCTCGCCTGTTGCAAAAATATCAATTAGCGCCAGAACAAAATTTATTGATTTTTATATTTGTACAAAAAAAGGTTGTAGATGGCATGGTTTAAAGGATGAAGACTATAATGATATTATTCTTGAAGATAGTGATGAATGGTAGTAGTGATTTTATTTATTAATTTAACAATAAAAAAATGTTTCAAATTGTCAGAAAACAAGAATTAGTAAAAGGATCAATAATAAAATTTGAGGTCAATGCTCCAAAAATTGCCAGAAAAGCTCTTGCAGGTCAATTTGTTATTGTCAGGGTTAATAAAACAGGTGAGCGTATTCCTTTAACTATTGCTGACAAAGACGAATTTGCAGGTACAATTACAATTATTTTTCAAGTAGTAGGTAAAACTACAGCTTTAATGCGTTCGTTAAATTCAGGCGAATTTTTATTAGACGTTGTAGGACCTTTAGGTAAACCCGCTGAAATAAATAATCATGGCACTGTTGTCATGGTTGGAGGAGGGACAGGCGTTGCAATATTGCATCACATTGCAAAAGCATTTAAAAAAGCAGGTAACTATGTTATCGGTATTATTGGCGCTAAAGAAAAAGATATGCTTATTTTAGAAAATGAAATGAAAAATATCTGTGACGAACTTATTATTACTACTGATGATGGTAGCTATGGACAACGTGGTTTTGTTACTCAACCTTTAGAAAAATACCTCGATGAAAGGTATGATATAAAATTAGTATATGCTATAGGTCCAATAATCATGATGAAAAATGTATGTAATCTTACAAAAAAATATAATCTTCCAACACAGGTAAGTTTAAATCCAATAATGATAGATGGGACAGGAATGTGTGGTGGATGTAGGGTAGAGATAGAAGGAAAAATAAAATTTTGTTGTGTAGATGGACCTGATTTTGACGGTCATAAAGTTAATTTCGAAAAACTTGAAAAACGAAATTCTTTATACCTTAAAGATGAAAAAGATTCTTTGCTTTATTCTATTCGTTAATTAATTTTTTCAAATTATGCTAAATCAAGATGTAAAATACCTAAAATTTAGAACATATTTAAATACTTATTGTCCATACTGTAAAAACTCTTTAAACCAGGAAATCGACAACGAAAAACAAATTATTTTTAAAGCAATTTATAAAGGTAAGGAAGGAGTATTAAAATTAAGTCCATACCTTGATGTTTTTGAAATTGAGTCATCTTTTAAAATAAAACAAGGTGATATGCTTGACGACCTTTTTTGTCCACATTGTAATAAAAGCTTAGTTAGCCACGAAAAATACTGTGAAGAATGTGGATCCAAAGTCGGGGAAATAATTATCTCGGCACATACTAAATTAATACCATTTTTTATTTGCTTAAAATATGGTTGCGAATGGCATGGGCTAACAAAAGCCGATGAAAGAAAAATAAAGCTAAAAATTCCAAGACAGGAAATGCCTGAGCAGGATCAGAAACTCAGAACTCAAAATTTTCAGGAAGTACCTTATGGCTATACTTCAGAGTTGGCATTACTCGAAGCAGGCAGATGTTTACAATGTAAAACTCCTAAATGTGTTGAAGGCTGTCCCGTAAATATAGATATTCCATCTTTTATTAAACTTATAACTGAAAAAAAATTTGATAAAGCTGCAAAAAAAATAAAAGAGAAAAATATTCTCCCTGCTATCTGCGGGAGAGTTTGTCCCCAGGAAAATCAATGCGAATCAAAATGTGTCTTGGGGATAAAAGATAAACCTGTAGCTATAGGAAATCTGGAAAGATTTGTTGCTGACTATGAAAGAAAGATGGATTTAGTAAAAGTCCCTGTCATAAATAAAAAAATAAATAAAAAAATAGCTGTTGTAGGTTCAGGACCATCAGGACTTACTGTTGCAGCAGATTTAGTACAATTAGGTTATTCTGTTACAATTTTTGAAGCGTTACACGCTACAGGAGGAGTTTTAACTTATGGTATTCCTGAATTTCGTTTACCTAAGTCAATTGTTCAATTTGAAATAAATTACTTACAAAAATTAGGATGTCGTATTGAATTAAATCAGGTTATTGGAAATATAAATACTATTGACGAACTTCTTCAAAATTTTGATTCTGTATTTTTAGGACTTGGAGCCGGACTACCACGTTTTATGAATATTGAAGGAGAAACACTTGGTAACATATTCACTGCCAACGAATTTCTCACCAGAATGAACCTTATGAAAGCATATCTTTTCCCTGAGTATGACACTCCTATGCCTAGAGGTAACAAAGTTGTTGTTATTGGGGGTGGAAACGTTGCAATGGATTGTGCACGTATGGCTATTAGAACCGGTGCTAATGAAGTAACAGTTGTTTACAGAAGATCGCGTCATGAATTGCCAGCGAGACATGAAGAAGTACGCCATGCTGAAGAAGAAGGAGTAAAATTTAAATTACTGACAAACCCCATAAAATATTTAGGCACTGATTATAATATGGTTAAAGCAATGGAATGCATACGAATGAAATTAGGTGAAAAAGATGCCTCAGGTAGAAGACGCCCTATTCCTATTGAAAATTCAAACTTTTCTATTGATTGCGATTTAGTTATTATTGCTGTCGGAACCGGTCCTAATCCCATTATCTTTCAATCAGCTAAAGATATTAAACGTAATAAGCGTGGTTATATTGACGTTGATACTAAAACTAACCAAACTAGCAAAAAAAATGTTTATGCAGGTGGAGACATTGTAACAGGTTCAGCAACTGTTATCCAAGCTATGGGTGCCGGCAGAATTGCAGCTAATGCAATTCATAAGTCCCTAAAATAAATTTTTGGTACTACCACGAATTTAGTGGAATATTGACAAATGCGAAAATGATAAAATGCTTAAATGCGAAAATACAAAAACAGTTCTAATACAAAAATAAAATATTTAATAAATTCTTCATTAACTGATATTTAATTGTTTTGAAGCATTTAAGCATTATAAGTAAGCTGTTTAATAGAATCACAGAAAAATTATTTTCCATTAAAATAACAGTAGAACCAAATTTTTTTATAATTTGTGTTTGTCCATAATGTCCGATTTCTTCGTTATTCCCCAGTACGCTATGCTACGGGGTAAACTTGTTTTGAAAATATCCTGATAGCTATCAGGACAAACTCGAACATTCTGAACTAAATACTTATATTTATGGACAAACATTAATTAATATATGTTTTAATAATTTCAGAATAAAAAAAATACAAAGAATAATTTGAATATTTAACAATTTGACTTATCTTTGTTTAAATTTTTAAATAATATAATTTTATGAAACGAGGTAAAGTAAAATTTTTTAATAATTCCAGAGGATATGGTTTTATTATAGACGAAGAATCAAAGGTTGAATATTTCGTGCATTTATCTGGTCTTATCGACAAAATCAGAGAAGATGACGAAGTAACATTTGAACTTCAAGAAGGTAAAAAAGGATTAAATGCTGTTAATGTTAGACTTGTATAGTTTAAATATTATAAACGGAAATTTTAATTTTTAGCCTCACATTTTGTGGGGCTTTTTAGTTATAGAAAAATGTATACTTGTTGAAGTCTATACTGAAGATTATAGAATTTTAATCGAAAAATTAATTATGAACGAAATTTATAATAAAAATAATGGAAAATTTTTCCCGCTTCAGTTTATTTATTTTGGATATTTTTTATTTGGTTTTGGCATTTACTTAAGTTTAAAATTGAATATACTGGGCTTTTTTTTTGTGCTTATTGCGCTAATTTTAAGTTTTTCTTTTATTGGTATTAAAATTAATTTTAAAGAAAATATTTATAAGGAATACATAAATATTTACGGTATAAGTTTTGGAAAATGGAAGTTAATACCAAAAATTCAATATCTTACAATTTTTATCGAAAAACTATCTCAAAATATAAATGTAAGCAGCATTAGCAGGAGCAGCTCTTACGAAAATTTTAAAATTAATATAATAATTAGCGAAACTAAAAGAATAAGTATTGGCGTATTTAAGAATAAAGAAGAAGCTGTTAAGGCAGGAAAAATTTTAGCAAAAGGATTAAAAACCAAGTTATTAGATAATAGTTCTGAAAATCCGGAATGGATAGATGTTAAAAATTAGATATTTGTTTATTTTTATAGAGTTGATACTTTAATATTTATTATCTTTACAAAAGATTTAAATATAGAATAATGTCTGAAATTGGAAAGATTAATAACCTGCAAATAATAAAAGAATTAGACTTTGGAATTTACCTTGACGGGAAAGAATTTGGAGAAATTTTACTCCCCAAAAGGTATGTGCCCGAAAATTACAAAATAGACGATTTTATTGATGTATTTATTTACAGGGATTCAGAGGAAAGGTTAATTGCTACAACAGAAAAGCCTTACGCTATGGTTGGCGATTTTGCTTTTTTAAAAGTCTTAACAATAAATGAAATAGGTGCATTTCTTGACTGGGGTTTAACAAAGGACCTATTTGTACCTTTTCGTGAACAAAAACAAAAAATGCAAAAAGGAAATTTTTACTTAGTGTTCGTTTACCTTGATAATGAAAGTAACCGTATTGCTGCATCATCAAGGTTAGATAAATTTTTAAACAAAACTCCTGCTGATTACCAAATTAATCAGGAAGTGGATTTAATAATTCGCAATAAAACAGACATGGGTTATAAAGTAATTATTAATAATTCACATTCTGGTGTTTTGTATAAAAATGAAGTTTTTCAAACATTAAAAGAAGGACAAAAAATTAAAGGTTTTATTAAAAAAATCAGGGAAGATGAAAAAATTGACGTAAGTCTTCAAAAATCAGGTTACGAGAAAGTTGAAAAACTTACAGAAAAAATTATTAACAAATTAAAAGAAAATAATGGATTTATTTCTGTTACAGACAAAACATCTCCTGAAATTATTTATAATACCTTTGGCGTAAGTAAAAAAACTTATAAAAAATCTATTGGTGTACTCTACAAAAAAAGAATTATAAATATTGAAAAAGACGGAATAAAATTAAATAATTAATAATATTTATATATGGATAAAAAAAAATTGGAGCAGGAAATTAATAACACTCTCAAAGTCTTAAATAAAAACGGGATAATATTATACCCCACTGATACAATATGGGGCATAGGGTGTGATGCTACAAATTATAAAGCTGTTGAGAAAATAAATAAAATAAAAAAACGTACTAAAGATAAAAATTTTATTGTACTCATTGATGATATAAAAAAATTAAGAAATTATGTTGAGAATATTCCTGAAATACTTTATGACCTTATTGAGAGTATTGACACACCCTTAACAATTATTTACCCTTATGCTAAAAATTTGACTAAAAATGTTATTGCAAAAGATAATTCTATTGGTATTAGAATCACTAAAGATGTTTTTTGTAAAAAATTAATTCAATTATTTGGCAAACCCATAGTCTCTACCTCAGCAAATATTTCAGGTGAAGAAAATCCTATTTATTTTAACAAAATATCAAAGGACATTATTAATAGTGTTGATTATGTTGTTGATTTATTTCATGACAGAATTAAAGAAATAAAACCTTCTACAATTATCAAACTAAAAGTAAACGGAGAATTTAGTGTAATCAGAAGATAAATTGAGCTGATTTAAATCAGTGGTTTTTACTATATTTTTTAGCTTCAGCGATAAATTTTTTCGCAATATTATTTGCCAAAATATTTAAAGTATCCATAACTTCTGGATGAAATTGCACAGCCATAAGAAAGCTTTTATTTGTTGGATTTTTCCATTGAATACCTTCAATAATACTATCATTAGCTCTGGCCATTATTTTAAAACTATCTGCAAGTTTTTCTATTGCCTGATGATGATTGCTATTAACAATAATGCTATCATTATTATACAAATCATACAAAAAAGATGATTTTCGGATATTGATATTATGCATGCATTTTGAAACATTTTTGCATCTATGTTTTACAATAGTGTCAACATCAGTAGGTATGTCAATAATGAGGCTGCCATCCATGGCAACATTTAAAATTTGTTCGCCACGGCAAATTCCCAGCACAGGAATTTTATTTTTAAGAGCTAAGTTTATCAATTCAAACTCAAGCGTATCGCGTCTTAAATCAAACGATCCACATCGTGCTGTGTCATCAATTTTCCCATATCTTCCGGGAAAGACATCTGCACCTCCTGTAAGCAATAATCCCGAGCATTTTTTTAATACATCTTCTACAGAATCAGTACTAAGAGTGTACATGTTTACAAACTCTATGGTATTGTCGTTTCTGCTTAACCATTTTACACACATATTGGCCTTAATGTTAGGATATGCTTTTGAAATAGCAATAATTACAGGTTTGTCATTCTTTTTACAAGACCCTAAGAGCAATAATATTATCAAGAAAAAGCTTGAATATTTTAATATTTGTTGTATTTTTTTCATTGTTTTATAGTTTGACAGTATATACTGTATCAATTTAAATATCATCAAAAATATAAAAATTTTTATTTCTTTTGATGATTATCAGAATCCAACCTTAACCTTAGTTTTAAAAATTCAAATAAAATTTTTTAGTAAGTTCAATATATTCCTGAGTGTATGTGTTGTTATTATTTCTTATTGTGAGGTTTTTCTGCACAGCAGTTGTCTTATGAAAAGAGAAATTCATTATCACTCTGTTAACAGATTTATTTGTTTTGGGCTTAATAAAAACAGATTCATTGCAAAATAATAAATTTTCAGAAGCTTTATTTTTAAAAATTCGACTTTCGTTAAAAGGCAAAATAATGTAAAATTTACCTTTTGGTGATAATAATTTTTTTGTCCCGCAAATCAAATCATCAAAAGACAATAAATCATTATGTTTGGAAATGTTTTTTCTTTTATCGCCGGATTTTAATGAGTTGATAAAAAATGGCGGATTACAAACAATAAGGTCGTATTTGAAATTTGTTTCAAGAGAATATTTTTGCAATGAGATATTAAAAGCTGTAAGCCTGCTTGCCCAATTTGAATTATTAAAATTATCTTTTGCCTGTAAAAAAGAGCTTTCATCAATATCAATAGCATGAATATCAGCCTGAGAATTTTGAGCCAACATAAGAGCAATAATTCCAGAGCCTGTCCCAATATCAAGAATAAATTTTGAATTGTCAGATTTGACAAATGAGCCAAGAATAACAGCATCAGTACCGAGTTTCATAGCACTTTTACTGTCGTCAAGACTAAATTTTTTGAATTTAAATAAGCTCATAATTTTTTACAGATAAACTTCTATTAAACCATCAGGAGCTGAAATGTTTAAAACATTATTTTTCCTGTCAAGGTTTTTAATAATGTTATCAGTTAATGGGATAAGCACTTCTTTATCTTTGAATTTTACCTGCATTATTGCCTGATGAGGATAGTCTAAAATTTTTTCTACAACACCAATATCACCATAATTTTCATCAATAACTTTAAAATTTATAATCTCGTGGAAATAAAATTTATTGCCTGTGAGTTTTGGCAATGTGCTTAGAGGAAGATATAATTCTGATTTTATAAATTTTTTTATCTCTTCACTATCAGTAATATCCTGAAAGGTTAAAACAATTTTTGAATTGTCTTTAATTGAAGTTTTGTCAATCATAAAAGGTACAAAATCATTGTCTATTTTAATAAAAACAGATTTAATATTTTCATATTCGTAAATATCGTCAACATCAAAAAAACAAAGCAAAGAGCCTTTAGTGCTAAAAGGTTTAATAATCGTTCCGAGATAATAAAAATTGTTTTCATTCATAATAAAAAGTTAATAATAAATTTAAGTGATAATTGAAAATCCTGACAGTTTTCTCAGTAGCAAAATTATATGTTTTAGTTTTTAAACACAAATATTGTTTTTTATTAATTGATTTTATAAGCTGCTGCGGAATTTATTGCTGAAAAGTTTGGATTTTTCTATCAAAAGATTAGATAAATTGAAATTGATTTATTATTTTTGGGGAAGAAAAATT
>JAGGUV010000037.1 GCA_021158345.1 Bacteroidales bacterium | reverse complement strand
TCCCAAATAAAAGCTTTATTTTTTATAAGATCAACAACACCTTGAAAATTATCTTCGCAACCAATAGGTATTTGTAATGGAATTGGAATTGCGCCTAATCTATCGTGTATCTGATCAATAACATTAAAAAAGTCTGCCCCTACTCTGTCCATTTTATTAATAAATGAAATTCTGGGAACATTATATTTATTAGCTTGTCTCCATACTGTTTCAGATTGAGGTTCAACACCACCTACGCCACAAAAGACAGCAACAGCGCCATCTAAAACTCTTAATGATCTTTCAACTTCAGCAGTAAAGTCAACATGTCCCGGGGTATCAATGATATTAATTTCGTATTTAGAATTATTATAATTCCAATAGACAGTAGTAGCAGCTGAAGTAATGGTAATGCCTCTTTCCTGTTCTTGGATCATCCAATCCATAGTAGCAGCACCATCGTGTACTTCGCCAATCTTATAATTTTTGCCTGTATAAAACAAAATACGCTCAGTAGTGGTGGTCTTGCCAGCATCTATGTGAGCCATTATGCCAATATTTCTTATATGTAATAATCTTTCTGACATTTATTATTTTGTTTTATATGGTCTTTCTTTATTATTAAAATCTAAAATGTGAAAAAGCTTTATTAGCTGCAGCCATTCTATGAGTATCTTCTTTCTTTTTGAAAGCTGCGCCTTCTTCTTTGTATGCAGCTATAATTTCAGAAGCCAATTTTTGACCACTTGTTTTTTCGTGTCTTTTTCTTGCTGCTCCAATTAAAGATTTCATGCCAATAGATTGTTTTCTGCCGGCAGGAATCTCTGATGGTATTTGAAAAGTTGCCCCACCAATTCTTCTACTTCTTACTTCAACAGACGGTGTTACATTTGCTAATGCTTTTTTAAAAACGTCTAAAGGATTTTCGTCTTTTATTTTTTTTGAGACAATATCTATAGCTTCATAAAAAATATCAAAAGCTAAATTTTTCTTACCGGAAAGCATAATATTATTTACAAATTTCGCAACCAAAACATCATTAAATTTTGGGTCTGGAAGAATTATCCTTTTTTTTGGTGTTGATTTCCTCATTTTACTATTGAGTTATAACTTATTAATATTTTTATTTTTTAGTTTTTGGTCTTTTTGTTCCATATTTAGATCTTCTTTGTGTTCTTCCTTCAACACCTGAAGTATCCAAAGCTCCTCTAATAACATGGTATCTTACGCCGGGTAAGTCTTTTACTCTTCCACCTCTTATCATAACAATAGAGTGTTCCTGTAAATTATGGCCTTCTCCCGGAATATATGCATTTACCTCTTTATCATTTGTTAACCTAACTCTTGCTACTTTTCGCATTGCTGAATTAGGTTTCTTTGGTGTTGTTGTATATACTCTAACACACACTCCTCTTCTTTGAGGACATGATTCTAATGCGGGTGATTTACTTTTTTCAGTTAATTTTTTTCTACCCTTTCTTACTAATTGTTGTATTGTAGGCATATATATTTTTTGTTATTTTTTATTGTTATCCCTATTTTTTGGGACTGCAAAAGTAAAACTTTTTTTTAAATATACAATTCTTAATTATTTTTTTTTCAGACAATTATTAAGTCTTTAAAAAAATTTATTTATTTTATAAAAATTTTATGAAAAAAACCAAGGAGAGTGAATAATAAGACAAGCTAATATTTTTTGTTTAAATATTAGGAGAAACCTATTATTGTCTTTTATTATCAGGTTTCCTCAACTTTTTTCAAATATGCAAATCTAAACTCTTTTGTTTAGGGGGTGCAAAATTATAAAATATATTTTTAATTCCAATTTATTTTGAAATAATTTCATTATTTTTTTAATGTTTTTTAAAATAATAATGTAAGATAAATTATTTCTTTGAATTTTAAAAAGTTATGCAAACTTACTTTTCACAAAATAATATATTTTTTTTTAATAGTTTGCGAAATTAAACAATTAAATTTTGTAATAATGTTCAAAAAATCATTTTTATATAAAACTCAGGTTATTTAAGATTCTGTATGTTTGCTTGCGGCAGGGATGGTAGCGGTAGCCTGACGAAACAACAAGTTATGTTTTTGTTAGCAGGCGGAGGCTGACGGCAGGAAGCCCACGTACTGCTTACAAAAACAAACTTGTTGTGAGGCAGCTATTAGCGGACAGCCCGTTAAGCCGCCCAAAAAAAATAAAAAAACAGTGAAATTTGAATTGTGAAAATGTGCATTAAAAGTCTAAAATTTAAAAAAACAGAGCATTAAAAATTGAGTGTTGAATATTTTAATTTTTATATAAGATAACGGTTGAAAATATTAATTTTGCCATTTCAAAACAGATAAATTTGTGAAAGATATACTAAAGGATTTAAATAAAGAGCAACGTCAGGCAGTTGAATGCACCGAAGGTCCTGTAATGGTTGTTGCAGGTGCTGGGTCAGGAAAAACCAGAGTATTAACTTATCGTGTTGTTCACCTACTTAATAAAGGTGTTAATCCTTATAATATCCTTGCTTTAACATTTACCAACAAGGCTGCAAAAGAAATGAAGGAGAGAATTTTGAAACTTGTTGGTAATACAAATGCCAGAAATGTTTGGATGGGCACATTTCACTCTATCTTTGCAAGAATATTAAGAATAGACGGACATTTACTGGGCTATCCTTCGAACTATACCATTTATGATACAGAAGACTCAAAAAGGCTAATTAAAAAAATTATAAAAGAACAAAATCTGGATGTTAAAACTTATCCTCCGAAATATGTTCTTAACAGAATATCGTCAGCAAAAACAAATTTAATCTCCTGCTTTGATTATCAAAACGATTATCAAATAACAAGAAAAGATAAGATAGCAGGCAAGCCTCTTTTGGGCAAAATATATCAGATATATGTTAATAGGTGTAAAAATGCTTCGGCAATGGATTTTGACGACTTGCTTTTTAATACCAACATACTATTCCGTGATTTCCCCGAGGTTGTTGAAAAATACAATGATAAATTTAAATATATTCTTGTTGATGAGTATCAGGATACAAATTTTTCTCAATATCTGATATTAAAAAAATTAGCTGCCAAGAATAAAAATATCTGCGTTGTTGGCGATGATGCTCAAAGTATTTATTCTTTTAGAGGTGCTAACATAGAAAATATTCATTCTTTTAAGAACGATTATCCTGATGCTAAAATTTTTAAACTGGAACAAAACTACCGTTCTACAAAAAACATTGTTAATGCGGCAAACAGCATCATTAAAAAC
>JAGGUV010000013.1 GCA_021158345.1 Bacteroidales bacterium | reverse complement strand
TGGTATTTCTAAAGTTAGTGTTACTACAGAAAAAACTACTAACTTAAGCCTTGAAGTTTCAAATATGATGGGACAAAAAGTTTTTGAAATCCCTGCTCATAAAGTTAATGCCGGTACTCATATCTTAGAAATTAATGCTGAAAATTTAGTTAATGGTGTTTATTTCTATACTGTTAAAGCCGGTAATACTTCTATTACTAAAAAAATGATTGTAAAATAATTTTTGCTTAATCATAAAACAAAAAATCCCGGTATTATATATCGGGATTTTTTTTATACATCAAATCAACTATTCAGCAAAAAAAATTATAAAGCATTAATATTTAAAAAAATTAAAAACTCATTTTCAAATTTTTTCTTATCAGGGATGTACGATGTTCTTAAGCCAATCTCAAAAGGGATTAAAAATCTAATTATATGTACATCGCTAAACAATTCAACACCAAAGGATTTACAATCAAAATTTTTATTAAAAGAATAATCGTAAAACAAATTGGCTTTAATTCTCTTTACAAATAACAAGGAGCTAAGACTAAAATCAGGATAAAAAACAGGAAATTTGTAATTAACAGACAAACTCATCAATTCATTTTCCGAAATATACGAATAACCCCTTGCATAATTAATAATATTTTGAAAAATCGATTTAGTCTTTTCCTGATACGCAAAATATAATTTCAGACTGTGATGGTTTATTAAACCCGGAAAAAATAAATTAGTTTCAAAAGAGAAAATATTACCTGTATATTTCTTAAAAGGAAAATGTCTGTAATTTATTTCAACAACCTGCCCCCATCTAGGATACATATCTTTGAAATTCGATTTCAAAAGACTATATGAATATATTCGATAGTCAATAGTTTGTAATTCAGAACTATTAATACTTAATCCCGATGTTTTATAAAAATCATTTTTAGTATAATTATATTGTATCCGGGTTTGCAAATACCGTGAGTATTTTCCTTTTGTAAAATTAAATGGAAGCCTTATTCCTGTTTTCAAACTAGTCTCAAACCATTCAATTTTTCTGTTCTCACCATCTTTCAGAACATTTTCTTTTCTTTGATTATATTCAAAATTAGTATAAAAAACAGGATAGAATCCATGATAACTTAATGATGCGTAATAATTATCAGTATTATCCTGATAATTATATTTATAACCAATATTTGCAAAACAAGTGCTTAAATCATTCTGAGACATCAAAGAAATGCCCGGATAAATATCCTGATTATTTGTATTAACAGACAAAGGTCCCCAACTATGAATATTTATCAAATTTTTTATTTTACTGTATTTTTTCGATGAATAATGCTTTAAAATTTCATTATTTTTCTGAAGATTTTCATAATTTTTATTCTCTGTTTTCTGATATATTTCTATTGAATTATCTTTAATATTTTCCAATGGGATCCACAAATTTGAGTCTGTTGAGGCTTTCACTATTCTATACCCTGATGATGAATAATCGGAATAAATAATTTTATTATTATTTGTAATAACAGGATCAGCAGCACCAAATTCAGCAGATGTTATCTGATAAATATTTTTAGTAAATATATCAAAAACATAAATATTATCTATACCAGAATAGGCTGCTACAAAATAAATATGCCTCCCCTTTTGCACAGGCTTTGATATTTCATGATACGAAAATGGAATAAGAATTTTAGTATCTGAATTTGTAATATTTGTTATTGCAAGACTTTTACCCTTATCTGTTAAAACAACAGAAATAATATTCTTATCGTCTTCTGACCATGAAGGATTTATAAAAAAATAATTATTTTTTGTGCTTATTGTTTTTATTAGTTTCCCTGATTTTACATCAACAACCGATAAATAATATTTATTGTCACTACTTACCTCAACAGCTGCAACCATTGAACCATCATGCGAAAGAACAGGAGCAAATAATTTATTATTAAAATTTATTGTCTTTAATTTTTTTGTCTTAAGATTATAAATTTTTATAACACTATTATTTCTGTTCTCCCATCTTAAATCATATTTTATTTCTAACCACGAAATCAAATTATTAGAATACGACAAAGTTCCTTTAAAATAATATCCAGGAGTAAACAAAATTTCCTCATCTCCCCTACTATTTATTTTTACAAATCTGCTTATATCGTCAAGGGAATTTTTTTCTGTTACAATTGTTGAATCGTCAATTATATTTGCATGTAGATAATTTGTATAATATTTTTGTTGTTTTGTGATATTAACATATTCATTTTTAACAACTTCATTATTTTGTTTTCGCCATAGGCTGTCAAGATACAAAAGTGTGGATTTATAATATTTCAGTTTTGATTTACCTGTAATCTTTTTTATACTATTTGCAAAAGGAGTGATAGAATAAGGTTTTTTAGCTACCTCCGAATAAACCCGTGAACAAAAATCATCACCATATTTTAATTTTGAATAAGCTACCAAAGAATAACCTAAATGATAAATACTTGGAACATAATTTTTATATGAGCTAAAATTGGCTTTGTCATACGAATAAATTCCCTTTTGCAAAACCTGTGCTTTAAGTTTCATTTCAAAATAAGGAACTCTGCCTCTACCTGAAAAACTATGTTGAGTTTCCGAACAAACAGCATCACCCTCAATAAACCAAAATGGAATATAGGTGCCAAATATTGCAGGTATTATCTGCTGACCAAAAAAATACGATAAAAATTTTGTGGTGCTTTTATTTATCTGAGCATACTGAAACACATGCCTGTATTCGTGTGTTGCCAATTGTTCGAGCCAGTCTTGTGAATAAATATCCTGAGGAGGAATTGAAAACAATTCAACCCTTTTTGGAGCATAGCCTACAAAACCATTCGATAATATTGACTGATTATGAATAATTACAGGAAATCTTTCCGGTTTTATTTTTAATTCTTTTGAATAAGTATTATAAACTCTGTTAATAATATTTGCAAGTCTTTGCGATTCAGATTCAAAATCTTCAGGATAAATTATTTTAAAATTCTCAGACTTTATCTCTCTCCATTTTGTTGAAGCTGCATCCTGTCCTGAATAAAAATATTGTGCAATAGAATTGTTATTTATCAATAATAAGAATAATGAGAAAAATAAGAAAAATTTAATACTATTTTTGTTTTTGTATAACATCATCATCAAAGATAATAATTAATTGTCATTAGTAGTCATTCAATTGCCAATTAATAAAACATCTTACCTGATTTTTTTTTAATCTGATTACTTAGGAATTTTCTATTTTATAGCCCTGAAAATAAATTCAGTGTCATCAATTATTAGATTTTTTAGTTGCTGCCAAAGAAAGACCATAAATTTTCATCAGGCAGAGGTGCAATAATTTCTATTTTTTCATTGTTAACAGGATGAACAAAAATAATTTTTCTGGCATGCAAATCTATTGATGCATCTTTATTTGTTCTGGAAAAACCATATTTTACATCACCTTTTATCGGACAACCAATATTAGCAAGCTGTGCTCTTATCTGATGATGTCTGCCTGTTAAAAGCTCTATTTCAAGCAAATAATAATTTTTACTCGCCTTTATCAATTCATATTTTAATTCAGCTTTTAATGCTTTTGCTTTATTGCTTTTACAAATAAACGATTTATTCTTCTCGGGATTTTTCTTTAAATAATTTATTAAATGGTCTGATTCTTTAGGAGGCTGGTTTTTGGTTATTGCCCAGTAAAATTTTCTTATCTCATGATTCTTAAGCATCAGATTTAATCTTGTTAAAGCTTTAGAAGTTTTGGCAAATATTACTGCTCCACTAACAGGACGGTCTAATCTGTGAACTACACCAAGAAATACATTCCCCGGCTTATTATATTTTACCTTTATATATTTTTTTATCTTTTCACTTAACGGCTCATCACCGGTTTTGTCACCCTGTATTATTTCTGATGATTTTTTATTAATAATTATAATATGATTATCTTCAAATAAAATTCTTTTCTCAATATCATTCTTCACAGCCATCAGATAAACATTTTTTTTAAATTATTAATATTGTTCTCTTTCATTAGGGAAACTACCCGACTTAACATCATTAATATAAGCAGACACAGAAAATTTTATTTGTTCGGCAAGGTTGTTATATCTTCTAAGAAAGCGTGGAGAAAATTTTTGAGTTATGCCAAGCATATCATGTAACACTAAAACCTGGCCGTCAACACCATTGCCTGCACCTATTCCTATAACAGGAATTTTTACTGTATTTGCAACTTCTGTTCCCAAAGCTGCAGGGATTTTTTCAAGAACAATAGCAAAACAACCTGCTTTTTCAAGAATTTTAGCATCTTCAATTAACTTGTCAGCTTCTTCCTTTTCTGTAGCCCTGACAACATAAGTCCCAAATTTATGTATTGACTGCGGAGTAAGACCCAGATGACCCATAACAGGAATTCCTGCTGTAAGTATTCTGTCAACAGATTCAATAATTTCTTTGCCACCTTCAAGTTTTACAGCATCAGCACCCGATTCTTTCATTATTCTTATAGCAGACAATAATGCTTCTTTTGAGTTTCCCTGATATGTACCAAAAGGTAAATCCACTACCACCAAAGCTCTTTTTACTCCCCTTACTACTGATGACGCATGATAAATCATCTCATTAAGAGTTATGGGAAGTGTTGTTTTATGACCCGCCATTACATTTGAAGCTGAATCTCCAACTAATACTACATCAATATTAGCGTCATCAAGCAATGAAGCTATAGAATAATCGTATGCTGTTAGCATTGCTATTTTTTCATTTTTCAACTTCATCTCATTTAATACATGAGTGGTTACTTTTGATATTTTTCCTAACATTTTATTATTTATTTTAATAATATTACAAATATAATCAATTTTATACTATTTCTTTTTTAAAAAATATTTTAAAATGTCAAATATATATTACTTTTGCATATCCTATTATTTTATATTAAATAATTATGAAAAAATACATCTATATATTTTTCACACTTTTATTTTCCGTAATCTTATTTTCATGTGATGATAGTTTTAATGTCAATGCTGAGTGGAAAGACATCACTGTTGTCTATGGTTTGTTAAATCAGGCAGACACAGTAAATTACATAAAAATAAATAAAGCTTTCTTAGGCGATGGTAATGCTTTGGTTATGGCTAAAATACCCGACTCCAGCTCATATGGCAATAATCTTGAAGTAAAAATCCAAGAATTTAATGGCTCTGAGTTATTAAATACTTTCCTATTAGACACTGTAACTATTTCTGATAAAGATACAGGGATATTTTATAATCCAGACCAATTAGTATATAAAACAAATGCAGTTTTAAATGAAGATTACACTTATAAACTTTTAATTAGAAATAAAGAAACCGGTAAAATTATCTCGGCAGAAACAAAATTAATCCATGATTTTAGTATTAAAAAGCCAAGATATGGACAAAAAATTAATTTTACTGCCACTTCACCTCTGACAGCAAATTGGTATTCTGCTGTTAATGGAAAAAGATATCAGCTTACAATAAAATTTCATTACAAGGAAATAAACCTTAACACCAATGACACAATAGATAAGACCATAGAATGGCCTCAGGGGGAAATAAAATCAATAGGAAATAGTGGCGGTGAAGAATTAGAATTTAAATATCTCGGTTCTCAATTTTTCAGCACTATTGAATCTCATCTTTCTTATAATCCTGATGTAGCCAGAATTCCTGGACAAGTAGAGCATGTTATTACTGTTGGCGGTGAGGAATTAAATTCTTATATTGAGGTTTATGAACCATCGTCAAGTATCATACAGGAAAAACCTGAATATACAAACATTTATAATGGCATTGGCATTTTCTCAAGCAGGTATAACAAATCTATTTTTAATAATCTCACAACATTATCAAAAGAAAAATTGATTGATATGAACCTGAGCTTTATACATATTCCAGATTAATCAGCAATTTTTATTTCTGCCGTTTTGTCACAATAAATAAAAAAAAAATTAATCACATTAATTTATATTAATTATTTTTTTATCTGTAAATGTAAGTGTTTAAGGCACTTATACCCATTCTCTTTTTATTACAAAATATTATCTTACAAAATAAATTTACATAATAATAATTCTTGGCATAATCATTGAAAATACACTTTTAGTAAATTTTGAAATCAATAAAATATTAATATTAAAATAAAAATAAAATGGGTAAAATTATAGGTATTGATCTTGGCACCACAAATTCATGTGTTGCAGTTATGGAAGGAAATGAACCTGTTGTAATTCCTAATAGCGAAGGGAGAAGAACAACACCTTCTATTGTTGCATTTACTAACAATGGTGAAAGAAAAATTGGCGATCCTGCCAAACGTCAGGCAATTACAAATCCTGAAAAAACTATTTTCTCTATAAAAAGATTTATGGGTGAAACCTACGACAGAGTAAGTAAAGAAATAAACAGAGTTTCATATAAAATTGAAAAAGGAAACAATAACACTCCAAGGGTAAAAATCGACAGCCGTTTATATACTCCCCAGGAAATCTCTGCAATGATATTACAAAAAATGAAAAAAACCGCAGAAGATTATCTTGGACAGGAAGTTACTGAAGCTGTTATTACTGTTCCTGCTTATTTTAGTGATTCACAACGTCAAGCAACTAAAGAAGCTGGAGAAATTGCAGGTCTTAATGTTAAAAGAATTATTAATGAACCTACTGCTGCTTCATTAGCTTACGGCCTTGACAAAAAAAATAAAGATATTAAAATTGCTGTTTTTGACTTAGGTGGCGGAACTTTTGATATCTCTATTCTGGAATTAGGCGATGGTGTTTTTGAAGTAAAATCTACTAATGGTAACACTCACCTTGGAGGTGATGATTTTGACTATAAAATTATTAACTGGTTAGCAGAAGAATTTATTAAAGACGAAAATATTGACCTTAGAAAAGACTCTATGGCTCTTCAACGTCTTAAAGAAGCAGCTGAGAAAGCTAAAATAGAACTCTCCAGCTCTACTTCTACTGAAATAAATCTCCCTTATATTATGCCTGTTAATGGTATTCCTAAACACCTTGTTAGAACTTTAACAAGAGCTAAATTTGACCAGTTAACAGAAGACCTTGTAAAAAGCACTATTGAACCTTGTAAAATAGCTCTTAAAGATGCTGGCTTGTCTGCATCTGATATTGATGAAGTAATTTTAGTTGGTGGTTCTACTCGTATTCCTGCTGTTCAAAAAGTAGTTGAAGATTTCTTTGGCAAAACTCCTTCTAAAGGTGTTAACCCTGACGAAGTTGTTGCTATTGGTGCTTCAATACAGGGAGGTGTTTTAACTGGTGAAGTAAAAGACGTTCTTTTACTTGATGTTACTCCTCTTTCTCTTGGTATTGAAACTCTTGGTGGTGTAATGACCAAATTAATTGAAGCAAACACTACAATTCCAACAAAAAAATCTGAAACATTTTCTACAGCTGCCGATAATCAAACTTCAGTTGAAATTCACGTACTTCAAGGTGAACGTCCAATGGCTAACCAAAATAAAAGTATTGGCAGATTCCATTTAGACGGTATTCCACCTGCACCTCGTGGCATTCCTCAAATTGAAGTTGCTTTTGATATTGACTCTAACGGTATTTTAAATGTTTCTGCTAAAGATAAAGCTACTGGCAAATCTCAAAAAATCAGAATTGAAGCTTCTTCGGGTTTAAGCGAGGCTGAAATTCAAAAAATGAAAGATGAAGCTGAAGCTAATGCCGAAGCTGACAAAAAACAAAAAGAAGAAATCGATAAACTTAACAGTGCTGATGCTTTAATTTTCCAAACAGAAAAACAAATTAAAGATTATGGCGACAAACTGCCTGCTGACAAAAAAGGAAATATCGAAAGTGCTTTAGATGAATTAAAAACAGCTTATAAAAATAAAGATATTTCTGCTATTGATGCAGCTATGAATAAACTTAATACTGCTTGGCAAGCTGCCAGCGAAGAAATGTATAAAGCTACTCAGGCTAATGCTCAACCCGGTCAACAACCTGGTCCTGACGCTTCTGCCGAACAACCAAAAAACGACGACGAAGTTACTGATGTTGACTTTGAAGAAGTTAATGATAATAAAAAATAATTATTATTATTTTAATTTGAAAAAGCCTTTCAGAAAAATTTCTGAAAGGCTTTTTTTTTAATTAAAATTATTGTATCTTTATTGCCTTTTAATTATTTTTAATAAAAATTTATATTAATCTGTTTATCTTGAATTTATATTTTTTACTAACTAAATAATTGTTAATTATGAAAAAAAACTACAAAACATTTAATCAAATTTTATTAGCCATTTTTACTATGGTTATTGTCACTGGCATGAGTTTCTCAGGCTATGGACAAAACATGGTTACTAATGGCGATTTGGAATCCTGGACAACAGGTAATCCTGATAACTGGAATCATGTTGAAAACATTACACAGGAATCAACAATAATACATAGTGGTACTTACTCTGCTAAACATCAGTCATCATCAAACACAAAAGATTTTGGTCATGAATATATTACAGGCATAGTTGAAGGTAATGACTATAATCTCAGCTATTATTATTTAGATAATGATAATAAAGCCCGAACAAGATTGTGGGCTAAATGGAAAAATGCTTCAGGTAGTTCAGTTGGTTCCACAATTGACAATGCTTATTCTGTTGATAATGCTGATTGGCAACATTATACAACTACTATAACTGCACCTGCAGGAGCCACTCAATTTTATCTTGAAGTAAGAGTATACAAAGAAGATAATGGAGATTATGGTGGATATGTATATTACGATGACTTTACTTTTGAAAGTGCAGGAGCTGCAACTCCTGTAATTGCTAAAGCATATTCAATTAGCACTACTGCCATGGATGTGGAATACAATATTGATGTTACTTCTGTTAATGCATCCGATTATTCTCTTTCAGGTACTTCTGCAATAACATTTTCAAATGCTGCAATTGACGGCACTAATGCAAAACTTGTTCATCTTACAGGCGCTTCTGTTCCTATGGTAGGAGATATCACAATAGATAATATTGTTGATGCTGCCAATACTACTAACTTTGACTTTTATGCAGGTATTATGCCTGTTTCTTTTGTGAACACAACCAATCCTGCCGGAACTATGGATAATACTCATATTGCTACTTTCCA
>JAGGUV010000074.1 GCA_021158345.1 Bacteroidales bacterium | reverse complement strand
TAAAGAATAATTTAACCTGCCCTTTCAGGGCGCAATTTTCCTTTAATTAACTGACCCAAGGCGTTGCCATTGGGCTGAATTAATTTGGGCTTTCAGCCCGATAAAAATACAGGTAATATTAACAATGTAAATATTAAAACAAATTAATGTGAATTTTAAAAATAAATTAATATTGATAAAAATTATAAATTAATGTGTAAATTTGACATGGGAATTACATCTGTTTTAGGTGGCACTATATGATAGAATATGCAAAAAAACATGTTGATAAAATAAAATTAGATTTTACGCCCTGAAAGGGCTAATTATTTCAGCCCAAGGCAACACCTTGGGTAAAAAAATATTAAATTGTTTTCGTCCTGAAAGGACAGATTAAAAAAATATATTAAAGAATAATTTAACCTGCCCTTTCAGGGCGCAATTTTCCTTTAATTAACTGACCCAAGGCGTTGCCATTGGGCTGAATTAATTTGGGCTTTCAGCCCGATAAAAACAAAAACAATGTTATTATTAATTTTAAATGTTATTATTAATTTTAATAATAATTTTTAAACCCAATAATTATTGATAAAAAAATATTATTTTACTCTTTCACAACATCAGAAACATCATCTTTTAAATGCATATCAAGCTGAGGAAATGGTATTGTTATTTTATTTTCAATAAATTTTTTATTAATAATTTTGCGGATATCACTTTTTATTTTTTCAATAATAAAAACATCCTCAGAATAAAACAAAAGTTGAAAATCCAATGATGATTCACCAAAGTTTACAAAACGTGCTTCAATTAATTTTTTATCAGTAATTTTTTTATGTTCATAAGCACTTTCTTTAAGAATTTTTTCAACTAAATCAATATCACTCCCATAAGCTACGCCAATGTTAATTGTAAATCGGGTTTTTTTTGACTGATGGCTCCAATTAATAACTTTACCTGTTGTTATTAATGAATTAGGTAATATTATAACAATGTTATCTCTGTTTAAAGCACTTGAAGTTCTAAGACCAATATTTTGAAGGATTACTACATCATCTTCAACTTCCAATATATCTCCAACTTTTGTTGAGCCTTCGATAAGCAAAATTATTCCAGATATAATGTCATTAAAAGTTTGTTGTAATCCTAAACCAATACCAACCAACAATGCTGCAGAACCTGCTATTAATACTGTTAAATTAATTCCTATTGTATCTAAAATTAAACCAATGGCAATTATCCATATCACATATTTTATTATCTGATACAATGAGTATAAATTCCTGTTTTGTAATTTATCAGATTTTCTTTTATGAAGTAATGATTTTTTTATTAACCATAATATTAATTTAGTTATTAAGAAAATAACTACTATCATTATCAATGAATGAACCTCCAGTACATATTTTCCAAAACTTAAAATCTGAAAATTTAAAATTTCTCTAATAATATCCATTTATAATATTTTAATTAATCTATCTGTAAAAAACACTTATTTCCCTTTTCTGCGAAACAATAATGATTTTGATGATTTTTTATTAATATTCAATTGACTAATTCCCGCACTTACAAACCTCAAATCTTCAATAGTATAAAATGCTTTAGGGTTAAATTCTTTAATAATATTAATGACATTTTGTAAATCGTGTCGTTGTATAACTGTATAAATAATATTAACATCTCCCCTGCTTCCTTTTGCATCAATATTTGTTATGCCATATCCTGCCAAAGAAAGATTTTTAATTAATTCGTCTGCAGCTTTTTGTGTAATAATTCTAATAACAGTAACACCCATAGCCAATTTTTCTTCAACAAGCATCCCAATATAATTGCCTGTAGCAAAACCTGCAGCATAACCTATATAACAAGCTACATTATTAAGATTTTCCATTATCTTGCTTATCGCAATAATCCATATTAAAATTTCAAAAAATCCTAATAATGGAGCTAGTAATTTTTGCCCTTTTGATACTAAAATAATACGTATTGTCCCTATAGTTACATCACATATTCTGGCAAAAAATATTAATAAGGGCAATAAAATATAACTAAAAATTTCAGAATGAGTCATGAATTTATTAATATTAAAAAAATTATATTCTGTTTTTACTTTTTTAATAAAGAAAAAGCAGGTTATATAGCCTGCTTTTTCTTAAATAATTAAATAATTTTTATTTAATTATTTAGCTTTTTCCTGTTCAGGAATTGTGTCTGTTGTTTCTACTTCAGTTGTGTCTTTTGTTTCAGATGTAGTTGTGTCAGTAGATTCAACTGTTGTCGTTTGTTCTGTTTTTTCTTCTGTAGCTTTTTTAGACGAATTTCCGCTACAAGCACAAAATGCTGTAAAACTGATAACAGCAATTGCAACTAATAATAATTTTGTCTTTTTCATATAATAATTTTTATTAAGTTGTTTTTTATTATCTTTACAAAACTAATATTATAAAATGACTAATCAAAAATATTAACATATTATTTTTAAATACATCTTTTTTAGCTTTATAATATTATTTGTTTTTTTAATGAAAGATGAGGCTAAGACATAATCCTGATTAGTATCAGAGGAAGCCCACCTAAAACTATATCGGAAGTTAATGTTAAAGGAATAAAAATTTAAAGTAAATCTAAAAAGTTGCATTAATTACTTATTTTTATAAAAAATTTAACACCTCAAAAAAAAGCAGTAATGGCATATTCAAAAAAGTTACCCAAGTATAAAAACATTTCAATATTTTTTTTGTTTATTTTAGTATTTATTACAAATAAAACTTTGTCTCAAGGGCTATACTGGAGTTATCCTATACCAATAACAGATTCTGTATCTGACAATAGAAACCCAAATTTTACAAATTATTTTATATTTTGGGAAAAATCTGTTGATACTTTATCTACAGCTATTTATATGTGTGATTTATATTATTTTTCAAACCGCAGAGCAGTATTAAGTTCTCCCGGAATTAATTATAAAAATCCTCAATTTATTGAATTTTATGGCTATCCAATGCCTGATACGCTATTTTATATGATATATGAAACAGATGAAAATGGAAATTATGATATTTATTATAAAAAATATTCAAGCGACGGCAATTTTTCAGAACCAATACCCTTGATTAAAAGTCTTTACAATGAAATAAATCTTAGTAATGATAATGGAAATTTAACTTGGGAAGAAAACAATAATATTCTTTATTCAAGGTTAACAGCTAATAAAACTTTTACAGACCCTATTTTCATTGATCAGGGTAATTGTCACAATCCTGTAATATATGAAAATTTTATTGCCTATGAAAAAATTAAAAACGACAGTTCGCATATTTATTATTCTAAATATAATTATGGTATCGGATGGTCTTCTCCTGTCTTAATATTTTCTTCGGTGAGTAATTCTTCACTTTCTTTTGTATCTGAAGGTGGCATCGAAATTTTATTATGGGAAAGTTTTTCGAATAATATTTATAAAATATATTCTTATAATTTTTTTGATAATACTATATCAAATATTGGAATTCAAAGCAATAAAAAATTAAATCCCAAAGGGATTTTTATTGATTATGTTATTAATAATGAAAATTTTGAAAACATTAGTTATTTAACATATAATAAAGAAGAAAATAATAATATGGATATTTTTGTCAGCTATTCTCTTAACTCATTTCAAAATATTTCAAATAATCCTGCTAATGAAATAAAACCACACTTTTATATTGGAAACTGCAATTATTCAACATGTTATTTATACAATATTTGGGAAAGTTTTATAAATGATCATTGGCAACTATATGAGTCAGAAGCAATAATTGATATTGGAGGCATAAATGAAAATAATTCAAATAAAATTACTGCTAAAATAAATGCTTATCCTAATCCATTTATTAATGATTTAAATATCGATTTTAAAATAAATCACAATAGCAAAGTAAAACTTTCGGTTTATGATTTTAATGGAAAACTAATTAATGTTATTTGTAATGAAAATAAAAATAAAGGAAATTATAATTATAAATGGAATTTAAATAATAATAAAACCTCAGGAGTTTATTATTTAATATTAGAAGTTAATGATTTTAAAACCATCAAAAAAATAATTAATATAAACTAAATAGTAATTAGTGTCTGCACGAAAACCCCAATATTGTCATTTCGACTGAAAGGAGAAATCTCATAACATAGTGTATGTAAGTTGAATGAGATTTCTCACCCGATAGCTATCGGGATCGTTCGAAATGACAGCTTAAATAAAATTTTACGGGTTTTTGTGCAAGCACTAATTAATTTAAATACGGATTTATCAAAATAATTATAAAATTTTAAGACAAAAAAAATCCCCCGGAATTTAATATCAGGGGAATTAATAAATATTTTATAAAATTCTGAAATACACTAAATCACGGGTAGTTACTTTCTGTAATCCTTTAATAACTCAATATCAAAATCAAAAATATATGAAGCTTTAGCAGTATTATCAGCTTTAGCTTTTTGTATAAATATTCTAGCAGATTTTTCGTATTCTTTATCTCTAATAGAATCTAATAAAAGAATATAAGAAAAGATTATATTTCCAGCCATTTCCACAAGGCGTCTTGCTTGAAAATCAAGTAATTCGCTATTTTCTGCTTTATGAACTTTATTGACAGCATCTTCATATTGTCTAACCATTTTCAATAAAACATCATTGTAATGCTCATATTCAGTACCTTTTAATTCTTCGGCATATTCATTAATTTTTTTAAGAAAACTGCCATTAGTAACACCTTTTATGGCAGCCACAACCTGCAGTTGAGTTGTACCTTCGTAAATACTGGTTATTCTTGCATCACGAGCAATACGTTCTACAGGAAAATCTTTCATATATCCTGTACCTCCGAATATTTGTATTGCATCATAAGCAATGTCATTACACCATTCGCTGGAAAAAAGTTTTAATAATGGAGTATAAATATCTGCAAGACGTTGATAATATTTAAGTTCTTTTCTTTCGTCAGGTTCCAATTTTCTTTCCTGCATTATAAAAGTGTATGCTTTATAAACGTCAACAAAACGAGCTGTCTCGTATAAAAGTGAACGCATAGCATTTATTTTGACTTCCATATCAGTAAGCATTTCATACACAGCAGGAAATTCAATAATAGTTTTATTAAATTGTTCTCTTTCTTCTGCATATTTCAAAGCCTCTCTGTATGCTGCTTCTGCAAGACCCACAGACTGTGCGCCAATGCCAAGACGGGCAGAGTTCATCAATGACATAACATATTTTATCAAGCCCATTCTTCTGCTGCCGACAAGTTGTGCAGGTGCATTTTTAAAAATCAATTCGCAGGTGGGTGACCCGTGTATGCCTAATTTATTCTCTAACCTTCTAACTTGGAAACAATCATTTTTTTTGTTATCAAAAAGGAATAATGATAATCCCCTGGCATCAGAAGTGTTTTCTTCGGAACGTGCCAAAACAAGACCTATGTCTGCATCTCCATTAGTAATAAAACGTTTAACGCCATTCAATAACCAGATATTTTTTTCTTCATCAAAAGTTGCTTTCAGCTGAACAGATTGAAGGTCGGACCCTGCATCAGGTTCTGTTAATATCATAGCAGCAGTATCACCTTTATTGAAGCGAGGCAAAAATTCCTGTTTTTGTTCTTCATTAGCAAATTCGTGTATTGTCTCAGCACAATCCTGCAAGCCCCAGATATTTGCATAACCACTGTCGGCTCTCGAAACTATCTCCTCTGACATAACATATGGCACTATCGAAAAATTTAAGCCGTTATATTTCCTTGGCAACGACATACCCAATAACCCTGCTTCTATTAAAGCTTTATTATTTTCTTCTGTGCCTCTTGCATATCTCACTCTGTTATTTTCCAATGAAGGACCTTCTAAATCAACAGACTCTGCATTCTTTGCCAGAATATTTCCTGATATCTCACCTAATATTTCCAGAACTTTATCATAGTTATCAATAGCATCTTTATAATCTATTGGTGCAAAATCGTATTTATCTTTTTCAGCAAAATTATTCTCTTTTAATTTAATAATTTTCTCCATCAATGGATGTGTCAACTGAAATCTCAAATGTTTATTATCTGTATAAAAATTAGCCATTTTTTTCTGTTTATTAAATATTAAAATTCTAATTAAGAAAAGTCATTTATTTTGATTTTTCTTTGTAAAATTTAATCAATTTAGGTAAAACTTCTGATATTTTACCAATAATAGTATAATCGGCAATTTTGTTAATAGGAGCATCAGGGTCAGTATTTATAGAGATTATCTGAGCTGATTCCTCCATTCCTGCCCTGTGTTGCACAGCACCTGAAATGCCACAAGCAATATATAATTTTGGTCTTACGGTTACTCCTGACTGTCCTATTTGTCTGTCAATATCAACAAAACCTGCATCCACAGCTGCTCTCGAGGCTCCCACTTCTCCATCTATCAGGCCGGCAAGTTCAAAAAGTAATTTGAAATTTTCTTTTGAGCCAACACCATAACCTCCTGATACTATTATAGAAGCTGCATTCAGGTTTACTTTTTTCGCCTCAATATGTCTCTCAATTATTGATACAATAAAATCTTTGTCATCAACAATATTATTAATATTAATATTTTTTATTTGAGGATTTGACGGCTGTGATAATTTCTCGTTTTTCATTACTCCCTCTCTAACTGTTGCCATCTGTGGTAATGTTTTAGGGTTGACAATAGTAGCGATGATGTTACCACCAAAAGCAGGCCTTATCTGGTATAAAAGATTTTTAAAAACCTTTCCGGTTTTATTTTCGGAATAATCACCTATTTCAAGACTTGTGCAATCTGCCGTTAATCCACAACGTAATGCTGACGCAATTCTAGGAGCTATGTCTCTACCTATTGATGTTGCCCCAAACAATACTATCTGTGGCTTTTCCTTTTTTATAATGTCAACAACTATTGATGAATGTGGAAGTGTTAAATAAGGAAACAGCCTTGAATCTTCTGCTAAATAAATTGTATCAACTCCATAATATGAAAGCTGTTTTTTAACATCCTTTAAATTATTTCCTAAAACTATAGCTTCTAATTTAACACTTAGCCTATCAGCTAATTTTCTGCCTTTTGATAATAATTCAAGGCTAATATCAGCAACAATGCCAGTGTCTGTAATTTCGCAATAAACAAATATATTATTCACAATATTATTTTTTTCTTAAACAATTAAATTTATTAACCGATAATATGACTTGATATTAATTTATTCATAAGTCCTTTTATGTCTTCATCAGAATTTGTCAGAACCTTAGATTCTTTATGTTGTAGAACAACATTTTCAATTTTTTTAACTTTTGTCGGTGATCCTGATAATCCAAGCATTTCAGTATCAGCATTAATATCATCAACAGACCATTGTTCAATTATTAATGAAGACCTGTTATTTAATATTTGGGAATATTCCTTTTGTACTTCTTCAGAAGGAGTATGAGCGTGTTTAAATTTCATTATCAGCTTAGCATTTCTCGGTCTGCAATCAGGAGCTGAGCTGTGGACAGTAACAAGAGCAGGTAAAGTGGATTTTACTTTTTCCACCCCATTTTCAAGACGACGTTTTACAATAATTTCATTTTTATTGATGTCTGTTATTTCTTCAGCATAAGTTATCTGAGGGATATTTAATTTTTCAGCTATCTGCGGTCCAACCTGCGCTGTATCACCGTCAATAGCTTGTCTGCCGCTTAATACTAAATCAAATGGCATTAGTTTTTTCACTGCCATTGCAAGAGCATATGAAGTGGCAAGAGTGTCAGAGCCTGCAAAACGCATATCTGTGATGAGAAAACCTTTGTCAGCACCTCTGTATAATGATTCGCGGATAATTTCCGAAGCTCGCGGAGGTCCCATTGTCAATACTAAAATCTCAACATCAGGGTTATTATCCTTTATCCTTAAAGCTAATTCAAGAGCATTAAGGTCTTCGGGGTTATATATTGCCGGCAACACTGCCCTGTTAACAGTACCGTCCTCCTTCATCGCATCTTTGCCAACATTCCTTGTATCAGGAACTTGCTTGGCTAATACTATTATTCTGAATTTTTTGTTTTCTTTCATATATAAAAACTTATATGCTTAATATAAGTTTGCAAAAATATAAAAATATAATATTTATGCAAATAAATTTTCTTTTTAACAAGACTAAGGTTGAGACTACTCCGAAAACTAAAGTTATCAATTTATAGCTGCTTGGCGGATTTATAACAAACTGACGTACAGGTTTATAGCTTTCAGTCTTTTTGTAAAGTTAACCGCTTAGCGGCTTTTCGTAGTGGACAAGACTAAGGTTTTATTTTGAAATTTTTTTCTATTATTTTGGGCGGCAAACACGGGCTATCCGCTAATAGCTGTCTCATGCCCGCTGTGTTTCTGTAGGCAGTACGTGTGCTTCCTACGGTCGCATCCGCCTGCCAACAGAAAACATCAGCGGTCATTTCTTCAGGCTATCGCTACTATCCCTGCCGCAAAATCCCTAACCTTATTCTTTAATATTTTCCTGCTAAATCAAATCTGAAATCCAAAATATAATCCTGAATCTTTCAAAATTATTTTTTTTTAATTCATTTTACTTATTGTGACTTCTATTCATATTTTTAGTAATTTTGATAATCCTAATTATTAATCTTCAAATATATTATTACAATGAAAAAATATTTTTTAACCGTTTTATTTATAGCTTTTAGCGTAAATATTCTGTATTCTCAAATTATTATCGACAAAAACGATATGCCGAATATTAATGACACCATACGTTTAAGTACTACTTATTCTGTTAATGGAATTGATTACACTCAAACAGGTAATGATTTTCTTTGGGATTTTTCAAACCTGGAGCCATTAATTCAAAAAATTGATTCTTTTGTTGATGTATCATCAACACCAATAGCATATCAGTATTTTTTTAATAATGGAATAATATATCCGCAATACAAAGCTACTATAGCTTTAAAACAACCTGACATTGATACTGTACAAGGATTTCAGCTGACTGATAACTATATTTTTTATAAAGAAAATGATTCTTATTTCAGCGAAGTAGGTATGGGAGGCACTTTAAACGGAATCCCTATTCCTATTGTTTTTACTCAACCTGATATCCTTTATCATTTTCCTTTAACATATAATAATACCGACTCTGTAACTTCCTCTTTCTCAATAGATATTCCCAGCCTTGGTTATTACGAAAATGTAAAAACACACATCGATACTGTTGATGGCTGGGGGACTCTTATAACTCCTTTTGGCACTTTCCAGACTATAAGAATAAAATCACATATTCACATTCACGATAGTACTTATGTAGATTCTATTGGAATGGGGATACCTACAGACATTTATCAGACAGAATATAAATGGCTTGGAAAAAACTATGGAGAACCTCTTTTACAAATCACTAAAACAGGTGTCCTACCTCCTACTGTTATATTTATTGATTCTGTTTATACTATTGGCATAAATGAAAATTATAATAATCTTTCTTCTTTTAATATTTATCCCAATCCATGTGATAAAAATTTAAATATAAAATATAATCTTAATAAACCTGCTGATGTAAAAATATCTCTTTTTTCAATTTCAGGAAAGAAAATATTCTCAACATCAAAAAAACATAAAAATAAAGGCATAAACAAAGAAAAAATTAATTTATCAAATATTAAACCCGGTAATTATTTTCTCAGATTAACCATGATGGATCACGCTTATACTAAAAAAATTATCATCAAATAATAATATTTAAATAATGAGTTTCACTGTTTATAAATCCTCAGCAGGTTCAGGTAAAACTTTTACTCTTGTTAAAGAATACCTGAAAATAGTTTTATTAAATCCTGAAAAAATTAGAAATATCCTTGCTATCACATTTACCAACAAGGCTGCAAATGAAATGAAAGAAAGGATAATTAATAGTCTGACAAAAATTTCATCATATTCAGGAAATAACGCTTCTAACGATACTATTCTTCAATTATTAATCAGTGAAACTAATCTTGATAAAGAAGTAATTATCAGCAGAGCAGGAATAGTTTTAAACAATATCTTGCACAATTATTCTGATTTTGCTATCTCTACTATCGACAGCTTTGTACATAAAATTATCAGGACTTTTGCTTTTGACCTGCATCTGCCTATTAATTTTGATGTGGAAATGGACCTCGAAACTTTTGTCGCTCAGGTTGTTGATCTGTTAATTAGCGATATAGGTAATAATGATGATGTTACCAGAACTTTTATAAATTTTATTAAATCAAGAAATGATGAAGATAAAACCTGGCATATT
Source organism: Bacteroidales bacterium (assembly GCA_021158345.1). Taxonomy (GTDB): domain Bacteria; phylum Bacteroidota; class Bacteroidia; order Bacteroidales; family AUK083; genus AUK083. The sequence goes on along the minus strand of JAGGUV010000074.1, from coordinate 9,739 downwards.
GAAAAAGTATTACAAGATTTTACTATGTCTATTTTTTATGAAGATTCAGGTTTTTATATCGATAAAATCAAAACTTTAAAGCTTAACGATTTCTTTGAAATTAATTCTCAGATAAACAAATTTATTAAAAATTTCGAGAACTCTATATCTCCTCTTGGCTATGAGGCTTTATCTTTAATTGACAGTAAAGGTATTGAACCAAAAAGTTTCTATCAGGGAAATAAAGGGATTTATTCTTATTTTAAAAACATCAAAAACAAAAACTTCGATAAATTAAAACCTAACAATTATGTGCTAAAAACCATAAATGAAGATAAATGGTATGCAGGTAAAACCGATGAACAAACTAAAAGCCTTATCGATTCTGTTAAGCCTCAGATTATTGAAATATTCAATAAAATCCAAAAACATATTGAAGATAATTACAGTTCATACATTATTTATAAAAATATAAAAACAAATATTTTTTCTGTTGCTTTATTAAATGAGATTGAAAAGATTATCAACGATTTAAAATCAAGTAATAACATTGTCTTGATATCTGAATTCAATAAAAAAATCGCAGAGATAGTCTTAAAAGAGCCTGTCCCGTTTATCTACGAACGTTGTGGTGAAAAGTATAAGCATTTTCTTATTGATGAATTTCAGGATACATCAGTTTTACAATGGCAAAATCTACTGCCTCTTATCGACAACTCCTTATCCGAAGATAATTATAATATGATTGTCGGCGATGCCAAACAAGCTATCTACAGATGGAGAAACGGCGAAGTTGAACAGTTTATCAAACTCCCCGAAATATATGATAAATCAAATAACATCTTCAACCGTGAAAGAAGTATTAACCTTAAAAATAATTATATTGAAAAAAATTTAAATAATAATTTCCGCTCAAAATCCGAAATAGTAAAATTTAATAATAACTTCTTTAGAAATATTATTAAAGCTTTGCCTGATTATGTCAGAAATATTTATAAAAATTCTGATCAAAACATTAATACTGAAAACAAAGGCGGATATATTAATATTGATATTATTGAAAATAAAAATGCTAATGAATTTGAAACTGAAAATCTTAATAGAATTAAAAAAATTATAGCTGAGTTAAAAACCGACAATTTTGATTATAAAGACATTGCAATTTTATGCAGGAAAAATAAACAGGCTGTTAAAATTGCAAACTTTCTTATAGAAAATGATATTGATGTTATTTCTTTTGAATCGTTATTATTATCAAATTCCGCTGAAGTAAATTTTATTATCTCTTGTTTTAATTTTATCAATAATACAAAAGAAAAAATTTTTCAGCTTGAGATAATTAATTATTTACTGCAGAATAAAAAACTCAATGACGCACTTAGTCTTCACGAATATATAGTACGCCTTGAAAAACCTCTTAAAAATGAATCTAACCTTTTTGCAGATAATAATATTGAAACTAATGATTTTGTTGTTTTTTTGAATAAATGCGGATTTAAATTTTCTGCATCCAAACTTTTAAAATTATCATTATACGACATCTGCGAAGAGATAATTCGTACCTTTGAATTAAACAAAGCACCAAATCCATACATACAATTCTTTTTAGATACAGTCTATGAATTTTCTCTGGACAATAATAACATCTCTGATTTTTTAAACTGGTGGGAACAGAAGAAAGAAAAACTTTCTATTGTTGTACCGGAAGGTATTAATGCTGTTAATATTCTTACTATTCATAAAGCCAAAGGTTTAGAATTTCCCGTTGTAATTTTACCTTTTCTTACAAAACATAAATCACCTGAAAAATCACAATGGATTGAGCTTGCTGATAAAAATATACCAAATCTAAAATCAGCTCTTTTAAAATTCAATAAAAATCTTGAAGACACGTCTTATAAAAAACAATATAAAGAAGAAAAAGATAAATCTTTACTTGATAATGTTAACATTCTGTATGTTGCTATGACAAGACCTGTTTCACGCTTGTATCTTCTCACTTCAAAACCTTCAAAAGAAATCATAAGCAACTCTAAACCTTTAGAATACTCAAACGAATTTATTTATTATTATCTTAATGATATTGATTTATGGGACAATGATTTAAATACTTATTCTTTTGGTATTAGAACTAAAAATTCCGAAAATACAAAAATCAATTCTGGTAATATTTTTTTATTTGATAAACTGATTTCAAACGATTGGAGGGACAAAATACTTTTAAGCACTAAAGCCCCTGATATCTGGTGTGTTGACGACCCGCAAAAAAACACAAGATGGGGTAACATAATCCACACTGCACTATCTCAGATTAAATATTCTGACGATGCTGAAAAAGCTGTTGACAATCTCTACTTTAAAGGAATTATTGATAAAGATGAAAAAACCGAAATTTTAAAAAAAATTACTGAAATTTTAAATCATCCTAAAATTAAACCTTTTTTTGAGAAAGGACTTAATATAAAAAATGAATCCGAAATATTAATCCCAACAGGTAAAACCTACAGACCCGACAGAGTTATCATTAAGGATAATAAAGCTATTGTTATTGACTACAAGACCGGAAAAACCAAACAATTCCACAAAAAACAAATCGAAAACTATGCAGATATACTTACACAAATGAATTACAATGTGATAGAAAAATATCTTATTTATATTGATGATATGATTGATGTTGTAGAGGTTTGATGAGGCAGTAATAAAAAATATGTTTGAACCTTAATTTCTAACCTGCTCTTGCAGATAATTCAGTGCGTTAGGACCTTCGTTGAACAACAAATCAACAATACTTAAATTAGGGATAAAACCATATTTATCATCAAAAACCTGAGGATATTCCTGAATTTGAAAATCACGCTTTAATTTTGAGTTTGTAATATGTCGCAGGTCAAATGTATTAGGATAATTTTTTTCAAATTTTTCAAAAAACAAAATTTCTTTTTCAACATTCAGAAGCTTAAAGACAAGTTTTAATAATTGAAGATTAAAATCAAAAAGAAAATTAAATTTATTATTATAAAAAGGTTCAAAATCATATTTATAATATTGAAAATAAGGTGAAGCATTATAAGCTGAAATTAAAGATTTCCAATGTATTTGCTGCCATGGAGTATCGTATGATATTTTAATATCTTTAATAAGAGTATGATTACCATTAATTTTTTTTACAGGAACAGTAAGACTTAATAAACCATTCGAGCTATAGATGGAAAATCTGTTTCTAAATGTTTGCTTAATAAAATTTTCGTTTTTCTCAATGTAAATTTTATCATATTTAATAATATTGATAAAGTATTCTATTGGAGCCAGATAAGCAGTAGAAAAAACAGCAGTATCAGTAACAAAAGACATAAAAAAAATATTAAAATTTCGGATTGCAATTTATAAAAAAAGCGCCAGAAAATAATAAATAAAATTTATTACTTCCGACGCTTAAATATGAAAAAATTAATCTAACTATTAATTTTCTTTAAGCAGCACTTCTTCGATAGCTTTTTTAAAACTATCTTTTGGCAAAGCACCAACAGCCATTTGAGGCTGAGCTTCTTTAGGGCAAAATAATACAGAAGGAATACTTCTTATACCGAAAGCAGCTGAAAGTTCACCTTCTTGCTCAGTATTAATTTTATATATATTAATTTTCCCTTCATATTCTTTGGATAATTCTTCCAATACAGGAGCTACCATTTTACATGGTCCGCACCAATCAGCGTAAAAGTCAATAATACATGGTAATTCGCCTTCAAATTTCCATTCTTTATTTTTTTCAAAATCGAAAACTTTTTTCTTAAAGCTTTCTTTTGTTAAATGTTCCATTTTTTTAATTAATTTTAATTGTTATTTGGTTTATTAATAAGATATTTTTCAATAAGTTCTATGTATTGTTCTTTTGAAAAAGCACCAATTTTCATAAAAGGTTTTCCCTCTTTAGGACAAAAAAATACTGACGGTATGCTTCTAATACCAAATACAGAGGAAAGTTCTCTTTGCTGGTCAGTATTTACTTTATAAATTTTTACTTTATCACTATATTCATTTGCTAATTCTTTCATTATTGGAGCCACTCTTTTACATGGTCCACACCAATCAGCATAAAAATCAATAACACATGGTAAATCGCCTTTATATATCCACTCTGTACTATTAGTTTTATAATCCCACACTTCAGCACGAAATGTCTCTGCATTCAAATATACAGGCTTTGCTACTTTTTTAATAGTTTTATTTTCTTTTCCCTTTTCTGATGTCTTATTATTATTTGCATTACATGAGGTTACAAATATTGCTAATAATAAAATTAATGTTACTTTTAAGATACTCTTCATACTTTTAAAAATTTAATTTATTTATAAAAATGCAAATATATAAATATTTACATATTATATCGCTTTAGTATCACTTTTATTTTTTATCTTTGTATCAAATTCTATTCCATTTTTTATTTATGATGAAAGAAATATTCAAAAATATTGATACAGAGACTTTTGACAGGATGTTTTCTGATGACGATAAATGTCTCGAATATCTGGCAAATCAAAAATGGAAAAAAGGATATGTATGTAAAAAATGCGGTAACAAAAACTTTTGTAGAGGGAAAACACTATTTTCGCGAAGATGCACAAGATGCAAATACGATGAATCGGCAACAGCGCATACACTTTTTCATCGTTGCAAAATGCCTATCAGCAAAGCTTTCAGAATTATTTTCTTAGTATGTAATAAAAATGAAATTTCAATAAATGACATTTCACGTCAGATTGACATACGTATAATGACATGTTGGAAATTCAAACAAAAAATTATTGACTGCCTGCAAGAAAATAAATCTATAATTTCATGAAATTATATTTTTAAGCTATTTTCCGGATGTTTATCGGTTTTATATAATATAGTATCCCCTTTTGGTGTAGCCTGCCTAACGTGAGACAGGTTCAACGGGATAGTACTATTTTCGCTATAAGTGAACCATTCTATAAACCTATTTGCTTTTTTGCTTGGAAATTCCTTACCTAATGCAATAATCCCATTATAATCCAACATATCTGATAAACGCTTTTTTCCATCAGGTGAAAGAATTTTCAACTGGGTAGTGGCACTAACCACTTGACTGTTTTATTTTTTCATATGCTTTTGCTGTTTCTTTGCTTGCCCACAACAGCCAAGACTATGCTTTCGTTTGCGTATTTTTTTGCATTTCTTTTTTCATATCGCTACTAAATTTAAAAAAATGTTTTGACTTTTCAGAATTACACTTCCTCACAAATAAAATATAGCCATTGTTAGAGGCGGCTTTCATTCATTTCAGTCATTTTTTCTTTCAAATTTGCTACAAGTTTCATTTTCTCCGTGCGTTGGCAAGACATACTCATTGGCAAGTTTTTATTTGAGCGGCGGCTCGTGCGACTTGCCAATGTGTATGCCTTTTAGCGTTGGCTATTCCATCATTAGTAATTCCCTGTCAATTCCTCTTATGTATTCCCATTTTTCCGTATGATATTTATTTGCTACTTCTGTTAAATCAGGAATATTGTAATAAGCAAAAACCGTTTTGTCAAATTCTTTCAAGTTGATTTGTTTTGTGTGATTAACTGCTGCATATAGTTGAAAAATATCTGCCACTTGTTCTGCACTCAGTCTGTACTTGTTTATTTGCTCGTAAGTGTTTTTAGTCTTTGCTTCCAAAATTCCGAAATAGGTTAAGGATTTCAAAAAGGCTCTTGTTGACCGCTTTACTATCTCTGTATCTCCGTAGGTTTCTGTCATTTTTTTTGTTAAAGCCACAGAGCTAACTTCTTGCGAACTGTCAAAAATATTATAAAACATCCGGGTGAAGTATTTCAAAATTTCATAATCCAAAATAAACATTGCCATATAAATGGGCTTCATATATTCAAAATCGTGTTTTTTACTTAACTCAATCAAAATATTGTTTTCAATTTTAGTCTTGCTTTGCTGAAAACCGTAGATAAAGGTACGGAACAAAACGGTTCTTGTTTTTCTTCTTCCGTCTTTGCCTGTTAGTTCAACGGCTATTTGATTGTATGCATCATAAAAGTCCTGCGGTTTTGAACCGACTTCGATATTCTTTAATGTTTTATATATCCACTCCGGTTTGAGCGGTCTGTCGTATCCCATCATATCTTTTTCATTTTAATATAAGGAACCACCATTTCTTCAACTGTTGTTCCTCCGTGATTTACTTCAATTTTATTTTTATTGGCAAACATTGTTCTGCCTTCGGGTAAAATCAATATTTTATCTTCAACAAAAGGAATATCAATTTTCCGTTCGTTGATTAAGTCTTCATTGCCTCTGTTTACTATTACTGCTCTTTTGGCAAAATCGTCAGATAAATATTTTTCAATTTTCCTGCCGTTCCCTTTTGCTACCACAGAACCGTGGTCTGAACAAATATAAATCCGGAAATCGTTTTCAATTAATGTTTTGAAATTTTGTACTAACGATGATTTTTCGAGATAAGCAAGCAATAATTTAAAATATAATTCCTTAGTTTCATTGTTTGGCGGGAACTGTGCCGAATGGCTTAATTCGTCAAAGAAATTATACAAAATACTGATATATTCATAACCGAGTAGTGTGCCTGATGTGATCTCATCATCTTCGGTAAAATATTTTGTTTCTTTATTTTTGAAAAATCCTGAAAACGTTTTTGCTTCTGTGTTCCTGCCCGGATATTTTAAGTTGTAAACTTCCGTACTTCCATGAAATATTGCCGAACGGGATATTGATGTTAATGTGGGCAAAAGAGCAAAAACGGCAGTATCTTCAAATTCCCAATTCTGATTTTTCAAAAAGTCTTTGAGCAAAAACCATTCTGCATAACCCATACAGTCGAAACAAATCAATGCAATTTTTTCTTGCTTTTCAGCTTTGATGTTGGCAAGTATTTTATCAACCGTTAGAGGGTTCTTGTGGGTAGAAGCATAAAATGCCTGTTCCATACCTTTGTTATTGATAAATGTATCTGAAAAAGCATCTACTTGCCATATGAACTGCTTGTATTCATCATTACCGGTTTTATATGACAGATAGACTAATTCAGCCCAAAGCTTTGCCAAACGCAAAATATTGTTTGTACCGGCTTTTTGAGTTAGTATTTCTTTTATTTGGTTTAAAAGTCCGGTTAGCTGTTTTGCAGATGCAAATTCCTTTGATTTTTCCAATACATTTTTCAAATCATTTGCGGACAAAACCCGGTGCATATCTGTGTCAAACACATAATCCAGTATTTCGATAATTTGACTTGTGTTTATGTTTTTAAATGCCTGTTTTATATCTCCGTTTAGCGGTAAATCGTTGTAAGAGAATATAACCGGTGCAAGTTTATTGCGGATAAAAAACGGAATATCTTCTTTGCTTGTGATAATCAATACTTGTTTTTCATAATCTACCAACCTGCGAATTTCCATAATATCGCTGGTGATTTTTACTTCAATGTTTTTTTCAGAAAGCCAGTGTTGATATGCAGGAGTAGACAAAACACCTGTTTGGTCAATAACCAAAACAGGCAAATTGTTTTCGTAGTTTAACCGTATGTCTATAAAATTCTGCCAGTGCATATTATTTTATTCCTTCAACCATTATTTCGGCAGCTTCTACAAAGTCGTTAAGCTCACCGCTGTTTTCCAATATTTTTTCATCTAATTTTTTGGCTATGGTTAAAATATCGGTAAAGCGTTTGTCTTTATAACAAAGCTCAAAGCCATAAACCAATGCCTCTTTACGCACCAATTTTATTTTTCCTTTTTGGGTTTGTGCCTGAACCAATAAGGTTTCAAATTCCCGCCTTAAATTCTTTTCCCTTTTTTCGGTTATACTGTTATGCTCCGTTTCGTTTTGCGGTCTGCGGTATTTGCCGTTTTCCTGAATAAAGTTTTGTTCCAAAAGCTCTTTTAATTCCGGCACATTGTCATCTTGCAGGTTTGCCATTTGATTGAAAGTAGTTAAAATATCAGAATATGATTTTGGTTCTGATAAGAAATTATACAACCAAACCAATGCCGATTTTTCATCGTTGACAAAAAGAAGACTTGCACCCGATTTTATATCTTCCATTCCCTCTAACTTCATTTTCTTTTTGTATTCCAAATAGCTTTCAATCTGATACGTGGTAAACCAAAATCCATCTTCCTGCACAAAATTCTCTTTAAGCATTTTGTAAAATGATTTTGCATCGTATTTTATCTCGTAACCTCTTTGGATATAATAAGCCAACATTTTGGAATAAAGCATTTTATCGGTTCGCTCTATGGTGGGTTTTACAGACAGATTGCTTAAAAACTCTTGTATAAAACTTATTTCAAGTCCATCGCCTGCTTGTTTTATAAAGTTTTCTGTAAATTTTTGACTGGGTTTGAAAGCGGAAATTACTAAATCATTGGCAACAGCTCCCGCAGCAGTAACTTGCTTAAAACTACCCTGTTTTTTGTCTAATGTAGATACTTGGCTTATAATAAAACCTGCTTTTGTAATAGCTTCTTGTATACCATTCCAAACCGAAGATTTTGAATTGTGAAAGACGACCGTAATCCATCTTTTAGGTTTTAATACTCTATAATATTCTTTAAAAGCATCAAACATTAATTTATTATATTCCAGTAGCTTTTTGTTTTGTGTTTTGTTTATTATTCCTTCTTTTTTATTATTTGTAAATACTTTTAACCAACTTTCCCACCAAAAACTTAGTTCTGAATACATCAAATTATCTCCAAAAGGTGGATCGGTAAATATATAATCAATACTATTTTCGGGACAGTTTGACAAATCGGTAGTAGATTGGTTCGTAATAATTACATTGTTATCACCCCAAATTTTTACTTCATTCATTTTCAAGAAATCTCTGAATTTATTTTTTATTAAAGGCGGTACTGATCTCTCAATTATTAATGAAGGTAAATACAGTGTGCCGCTTAAACCACCTGTCCCTGCAAATCTAAAACGATTTGATAACGTTGCTCGTTGTATTGTGCTTTGAAAAACAAAAAGTAAATCAATGAAATACTTAGATTTTTTTATGTTTTCATAAAATGCAGCTAATGTCCATAAATTTCTTTTTGTAAAAAAATGATGCAAATGCGTATAACCAATACTATCATTTCGTCTTGCTTCGTCACCTTCTGGCATTCTATCTGATGGAAACCAGTAGGGGATTTTAAGTTTATTAATTTTATCTAACAGTTTGTTATCTTCTTCATCTAAGACTTTTTGAAATCGTTTTTTCCCAACCTTAGCATATATCAAAACCGGCTGTTTTTTTAATTGCTTTATGTTAGAATTTAATATTTCATCAAAAGTTTCTATATAACTATTTTCACTTAATTTCTTTGAAATTTTAGCACCACATTTTTTACATTTGTATTCTGATTTTATTATTTTGTTTTCAAAATCAACCGCTAAATCAGAAAAGACATATTCACTTTTACAATAATTACATAAAAAAACATCAGACAATATAGTATTTTGAATTGCTCCAATAAAACTTCCATATTTTGTTTTATACATCCATCCAACCTCATTTAGAACCTTATTATAAATTTGATTAAATTCATTACTCAATTCTAATGATGATACTTTTCTTTTATTGTAACCGTATGAGATTAATGTCGATGACGGTCCTAAATCATTTAAAATGGTATATCTATTTAATAAAGAAGCACTGAAACCAGTTGAACCTGTCCCACTAAAACCATCAAGGATAATATCATTTTCATTTGTGTAATGTTCTATAAACTGAACT
>JAGGUV010000046.1 GCA_021158345.1 Bacteroidales bacterium | reverse complement strand
GATAATAATTTTGCAAAAGAGGCAGGCGATTTAGCAACATGGTTTTTTGGTAATAATCCGGCAAATCAAATTATTTACAATACAAATTCAGGAATAGCATTTGACGGCATTGATTCAACAAATAAAATCAATTATAATTCAGGAGCAGAATCAACTATTGAAGCTCTTTTGAGCATGCAAGCAATTGAATCAAATAACATTGCTAAACAAATAGTTAAAAATCATCAAGAAAAATGAACTCATTTATAAAAATTGTAGAAATACAAGGAGAAAAATATAAAATAAACCTAAGCAATCCTGTTCAAAGGTTTCTAAATAATCCTATATTAACTTGCCATGATGTGAACAGAATTTGGGATAATCCTGCATTAAAAGTAATTACTGTGCACAATGCCGGTGTTACTGAATTTGATGATAAAACAATTTTGCTTTTTCGCTCTCATCTGCGTAATGGTATTTCACTTATTGGATTAGCCCAAAGCAATAACGGTTTAACAAATTGGAAAATTAATTCCACACCTTTTCTTAAACCCTGTACAAAAAATGATAAAATAGCTGAGGGGTTAGATATTAATCATTTAATAGAAAATGAAAAAGGTGGAGTAGAAGATCCTCGAATAACAAAAATTAATGATACTTATTTCATCACATATAGTGCTTATCATGGAACAATAAAAGATAGAGTCAGAATTTCAATGGCAACAACTAAAGATTTTAAATCCGTTGTTAGATATGGCACTATCATGGATATTGACATGAGAAATGTTGTTATTTTCCCTCAAAAAATAAACAATAAATTTGTTGCTCTTTTCAGACCAAATGATAATACAATTGATGTTACAGGCGGTAAATATTCTGAAATTCATATTGGATACTCTGATGATATTTTTAAAAATAAATGGCAGCTTAATAATGAAGCTTTAATGAAACAAAGTGGTGGTCCCAGTTCTTTTTCAGATAAAATTGGTCCGGGAGCTCCTCCAATAAAAACAAAATATGGTTGGTTAAGTATTTTTCATGGTGTGAGAAAAACAATGGATGGAAATCCTTATGTTTTGGGTGTGATGCTTCACAATTTAGAAAATCCTCAAAAGATAAAAGTTTCTAATATTCCGATTTTATTTCCTTCACACGATGACTGTAAAGTAAAAAGTTCAGATTATATTCATGTCCCAAATGTAGTTTTTAGTTGTGGCGCAAAAAGATTAAACGATGGAACAATTTTTATTTATTATGGAGGCAATGATACTGTTTTAAATGTGGGAATTAGTCATGAAGATGTATTAGCTGAATTATGTAATAAATATCCTCAAGATGCATTAACAGGTCAACCTTTGTATAATATTTAACCTAAAAAATAAGAAAATGAGGAATTTTGACTTTGATAAAATTATTTTTAAACCGGAAGATATTGATCTCTCATATTCTCCTTTAAGAAAAAATATTGATATGAAGACCTATGTTTTGGGTGCTTTCAATCCGGGAATGGCAAGACTGAAAAATGGTAATTTAATTCTGATGGTAAGAGTTGCTGAAGCATTGAAAAATCCAATTCAGGCAGGAGAAATTTTTTGCATACGGAAAGACATTAAAAAAGGATATGTTGTCGATGGATATAAGATTGATGATGTTGATGTCTCAGACCCGCGCATCTTTGTAATAAAAAAATATTTACCAACGCCAGTGTGTGCTGTTACTTCAATTTCTTGGATATTGCCTGTTGAAATTAGTCAAGATGGTAGCGAAATAGTTAAAATTCATTACGATAAAATTATTTCACCTCAAGAGAGTTTTCAAGAATATGGAATTGAAGATGCAAGAGTTTCACACATTGATGATAAATATTACATGACTACCTGCTCTGTAAGCTCAGAAAGGCAATGTACCACACTTTATTCGTCAAGCGATGGATTGAATTATAAATTAGAAGGAATTATACTAGACCATCAAAATAAAGACATGCTTTTGTTTGAAGGCAAAATTAATGATTTATATTATGCTATGACCCGGCCATTGGGGCTTTTATATTTCACAACAGCAAAAGACAGTATTTATAATCCGGGACCATCAATAAATCTATCAAAATCAAAAGATTTATTGTATTGGAAACCCGAGGATAAACCTTTTATTCGTGCAAATAAAAAATATGTGATGTTGAAAAAAATTGGTGGAGGGGCACAACCTATTTTAACACCAAAAGGTTGGCTTATTTTATTTCATGGAGTTGAAATAAAAAACAACTCCGAAATTTACAGAACTTATTGGGCTATACTTGACAAAAACGACCCGACAAAAATATTGCATCTTGAAATGGAAACACCTTTGTTAGAGGCAAATAATAAACTCACAAAAGATATGCAAGAAATAATTTATCTTAATAATGTTGTGTTTACAACGGGAATAGTAGAATCTAATGATAATTACATAGTTGCTTCTGGAGAATTAGACCTTTGTGTAAGAATTACACATATCCCAAAATCAAAATTTAAAATTTAATCTTATTTTTTTTATAATTATAGAATAACACTTTAGTTAATTTTTTTTAAAAAATCATGGCAGAAATAAAATTTGAAAATGTATCTAAGATATATGCTGATAAAACGGTAGCAGTAGATAATATTAACCTTAATATTAAAGATAAAGAATTTATTGTGTTAGTAGGTCCGTCAGGATGTGGGAAATCAACAACTTTGCGTATGTTAGTCGGGCTTGAAGATATTAGTAAAGGAAAACTTTATATTGATAATAAATGCGTGAATAAACTGCCTCCGAAAGATCGTAATATTGCTATTGTGTTTCAAAATTATGCTCTATATCCTCATATGACTGCCTTCGATAATTTGGCATTCGGACTAAAGATTAAGAAAATAAAGAAAAAAGAAATCTATAAAAGGGTGATGAAAGCTGCTGAAATATTAGAGATAGAAGATCTTCTACAAAAAAAACCTAAATCAATGTCAGGTGGACAAAAACAAAGAGTAGCTATTGGAAGAGCAATTGTTAGAGAACCAAAGATTTTTTTATTTGACGAGCCATTAAGCAATCTCGATGCGAAACTCAGAGTTCAAATGCGCATTGAAATAACAAAATTATATCAAAGATTAAAAACTACAGTTGTTTATGTTACACACGATCAAGTTGAGGCAATGACTCTCGGAGACAGAATTGTTGTGATGGACAAAGGAAAAATTCAACAAATAGGAACTCCACAAAATCTCTACTCGCATCCCAATAATTTATTTGTGGCAGGATTTATTGGAACACCTCCTATGAACATTATTAATGGAGAAATCATATCTGATAATAATATTTTAAAATTTATTGATGATAGTAAAGATTTAAAAGTAAACTTGCCTGATAACAACGCATTAAAAAATTATATCAATAAAAAAATTGTTATGGGAATCAGATCTGAAGATATTCAATATAATGAAAATACTGATAATGAAAATTTTGCAATATTAAAAAGAAAAATTTTATTTATTGAACAGCTCGGTCATGAAATTTATGTGTATTTTCAATTACAGAATAAACAACTTATTTCAAGATTAAAATCTGATAATTCTCTGAAAAAAAACGATGAAATTAATTTGTCCTTTAATATTCAAAAAATGCATTTCTTTGATGAGAAAACAGGGCTAACAATTAACAAAACTATAAATTAAGTCATAAAATCAAAAAAACAATAAAATTTATTGACAAATAATATCTAAAAAAAACTTAATATTTGCCATCAATGATAGAAGGAACTACAAGCGATCCATTAATTTACAAATTGCTTCCCTTAATTTGCAATAACAAATAAATTAGTTTTCTTTTACAGGCTAAATAATATCATATTAAAAAATTTTATTAATTTTACAATTCAAAAATAAAATAAATATGTAATAATTAAAACGAAATACTATGTCAGGACATAATAAATGGTCTACAATAAAAAGGAAAAAAGGAGCAGCAGATGCTAAAAGATCGAAAATATTTTCAAAAATAATAAAAGAGATAACAGTAGCAGTGAAAGAGGGCGGTCCTGATCCTGAAGGAAATCCTAGATTAAGATTGGCTATAGGGAATGCAAAAGGTGCCAGTATGCCAAAAGACAATATTCAAAGAGCTATAAATAAAGGTGCTGATAAAGACGCATCGGATTTTACTGAAATTACTTACGAAGGATATGCACCACATGGAGTTGCAATTGTTGTTGAATGTACTACTGATAACATTCAAAGAACAGTAAGTAATGTACGTTCGATTTTTAATAAACACAACGGAAATTTAGGAAAAAATGGTTCATTAAGTTTTTTATTCGACAGAAAAGGTGTTTTTACTATTCCTAAAGGTGATATTGATGTAGAAGAATTTGAGCTTGATGTTATTGATGCAGGTGCTGAAGAATTTGAAATTGAAGATGATATAATTACTATCACTACGAGTATGGAAGATTTCGGAAATATGATGAAAAAACTTGAAGAGCTGAATATTGAACCTGAAAACGCAGAACTTCAACGTATTCCTACTACAACTGTAAAATTAAGCACAGAAGACGCTAAATCAGTATTAAAAATGATTGAACATTTTGAGGATGACGATGATGTAACTAATGTCTTTCACAATCTTGAGCTCACTGATGAATTGATGGAAGAAATGTAAAAAATAAAATATTAAAAAAGCGTCTTAAAATTTTAAGACGCTTTTTTTATCAAATAATTTTTCTTTAATTCTACAATTTACCGTTAACAATATTGTAAGTATCACGAGCAATAACAAGCTCTTCGTTAGTAGTTATAACCATAACTTTTGTTTTAGAATCAGGTTTTGTAATAATAGCATCTTTACCACGAAGTCCTTCATTTTTATCATAATCAAAGTCAACACCAATAAAACCTAATTTGCTACAAACTTCTTTTCTGACAAAAGAAGAATTTTCACCAATGCCACCGGTAAAGACTATTAAATCTATACCACCCATAGCAGCAGAATAAGCACCAATATGTTTAACAACTCTAAAATTAAACATATCCAGAGCTAATTTAGCTCTTTCATTACCTTTTTTAGCAGCATCTTCCAAATCTCTCATATCAGAAGAAATTCCTGAAATTCCAACCATACCACTTTCTTTATTAATAAGTTTATTAACACCTTCTAGATTCAAATGTTCTTTTTTAGCAAGATATAAAATAGCTCCGGGGTCAATACTTCCACAACGAGTTCCCATAATTAAACCGTCAACAGGAGTAAATCCCATTGATGTATCTAATGATTTTCCATTTTTAATAGCAGCAACAGAAGCACCATTACCAAGATGACAAGTAACAATTTTAATTTTCTCAAAATCAAGATCTAAAATATTACAAGCTTTTTGAGCAACATATTTATGACTGGTGCCGTGAAATCCGTATCTTCTTACTTTATATTTTTCGTATAAAGAATAAGGTAAGCCATATAAATAAGAATAAGCAGGCATAGTTTGATGGAAAGAAGTATCAAAAACAGCTACCTGAGGTATTCCTGGTATTAGTTTTTCCATAGACATAATACCTTTTAAATTAGCAGGATTATGAAGAGGGGCTAATTCAATACATTCTTCAATACCTTGTTTAACTTTTTTGTCAACAAGAGTACTTTTCTTAAAATGTTCACCGCCATGAGCTACTCTGTGACCAACAGCTTGAATTTCATTAACAGTATGAATGACTCCATATTCTTTTGAAGTTAATACTTTAAGTATCAAATTAATTCCTACAGTATGGTCAGGAACATCCTGAACAATTTTATATTTTTCTTTCCCAGCAGCTTTATGTATTAATTCACTATTGTTAATACCAATTCTTTCGAGAAGACCTTTGGCAAGTAAATTTTCTTCTCCATTAAGATCAAGCAATTGATATTTAATAGAAGAACTACCACAATTTAAAACAAGTATTTTCATTTATCAGATTATTAAAATATTTATAAAACAATTATTAGATTTTTGCAGCTTGATTAACAGTAATTGCAATAAGATTAACAATATCATCAACAGAGCAGCCTCTTGACAAATCATTAATAGGAGCAGCCATACCCTGAAGCACAGGACCAATAGCCTGAGCGCCTGCAAGACGTTCAACTAATTTGTAAGCAATATTTCCTACTTCAAGAGAAGGGAAAATAATAACATTAGCTTTTCCTGCAATTTTACTATCAGGTGCCTTTTTAATTGCAACAGATTCAACTAAAGCAGCATCAGCCTGCAATTCACCGTCAATATTAAGAGAGGGATCCATTTTTTTTGCAATGTTAGTGGCATTAACAACTTTGTCAACCATCTCGTGTTTAGCACTTCCTTTGGTAGAAAAGCTTAACATAGCAATTCTAGGTTCAATTCCGGCAATAGCTTTTGCAGTTTTAGCAGTAGAAACGGCTATTTGTGCCAGTTGATTTTCATCAGGATTAGGCATAACAGCACAATCAGCACAAACTAATATACCATCTTCGCCGTAAGATTTATCTTTTAAAATAAGAAGAAAAGCTCCTGATACAACAGAAATACCGGGTTCGGTTTTAACAATCTGTAAAGCTGGTCTTAAAACATCGCCAGTAGCATTGTCAGCACCTGCAACTTCACCATCGGCATCATTATTTTTTATTAACAAAGTAGCAAGATATAAAGGATCTTCAACAAGTTTTAATGCTTCTGCCTTAGTAAGACCTTTTTTCTTTCTTATCTCAACAAGCATGTCAGCATAAAAATCCTTTTTTTCATTATTTAGAGGATCAATAATTTCCGCATCTTTAATATGCATTAAATTATTTTCCTTAGCCAATTGAAATATTTTATCTTTATTGCCAAGTAAAATTATTTTAGCAATACCTTGTTTAATAATTTCATTTGCAGCCATTAAAGTTCGTTGTTCAGTGCCTTCGGGTAATACAATTTTTTTATTATATTTTTTAGCATTGGAACGAATTTGTTCCATTATTTCCATTTTATTTTTTTTAAAATAATATAAATTAATAAATTTCTACTGGTGTGCAAATGTATAATTTTTTTATAAAAAGATATATCTGTAATAAAAAACTATTAAAATAAATACAAAAAAATTAATGTTTTGCAACTTGTTCATTACATCAAAGAAAGAAATTATTAGAAGTCCCCTTAAAATATACCGGAATTTATTTTCATTTATAATTTTTAACTAATTTTGACTGATAAAAACATTAACCTTATATGGGAATAAATATAATTAATTATGGTTTAATAAATGACTCTTTACAGTCTGTTACAGATACAAATACATTTTATAACGACTCAACACATCAATTATTAAAACACAAACAGCCTACTACAAAATCATTATTTACATCACATGAATTAAATTTTAAAACATTTTCACCAAATCCTATACCTGCAAAAAATAAAGATTGGATAAGTTTTACATTATTAGGATGTTTTGCATTATTTGTCTTTATCAAGTTATTTTACAAAGCTGAATTTTTAAAAATATCAAAATCTTTTTATTCAAAAAAAATATTCTTTCAATACTCAAGAGAGGGACAGATATTAAGGAAACAAATATTTTATCCTTTAATATTAATATATATTATCACAACATCATTTGTAGTATTTCAATATTATTGTATATACACAAACACTGACATTAGCAGACCTGATTCATTTATAATTTTCAAAAATATTTTTTTCTTAATATTCTTATATCTGATATTTAAAATATTAATTATTAAAACATTGTCACCAATTTTTAAAATAAAAAATAAAAACAATTTATTGATTCTTAACTTATTTATTTTCAAAAGTTTTACCGGGATTATTTTATTTTTTTTATTAATCTTTTCAACATTTTTATTTACAAAATTTCTTGTAATATTCAATTTAATAATATTAGGAATTATGTTTATTATCAAAGCCTATAGAAATTTTTTAATAGGATTATCTTTTAATAATTATTCAGTATTATATAATATTTTATATCTTTGTAGCATTGAAATTTTACCGCTTTTACTATTAGTTAAGATAATTATAAATTACTTAATAATTATCTGATAATCATACTAACAGCAAAAGGAAAATTAATAAATTTTTAATAATTAAATTTATAATAGTGAAAATTAAAAACATATTAGTTTCTCAACCAAAACCGGCAGATTTGGAAAAATCGCCATACAAAAATTTGGCAAAAAAATTTAATCTTAACATTGATTTTCATAAATTTATTACCATTCAAGATGTTGAATCCAAAGAACTTAGAAAGAAAAGGATTTCAATAACAGATTATAGTGCAGTAATATTAACAAGCAGAAATGCTATAGATCATTATTTCAGAGTATGTAAAGAATTAAGGGTAGAGGTGCCAGATACAACAAAATATTTCTGTGTTTCAGAATCAGTAGCTTATTATCTTCAGAAATATGTTCAGTATAGAAAAAGAAAAATATTTTTCGGAAAGCATAATTTTGCTGATTTGTTGGAAATCATAAAAAAACACAAAGAAGAAAGATTTATTTTACCTTGCTCTGACATACATAAAAAAAGCATCTCAAAATCATTAAAGGATAATAAAATTAATTTTGATCAGGTTGTTTTTTATAAAACAGTTGCAACAGATATTTCTAATATTGCTATAGATAAATACGACATTATAATATTCTTCAGCCCTGCAGGTGTAAAATCATTATTTAAAAATTTTCCTGAATACAAACAGAATTCAACTTTAATAGCAGCATTTGGACCAACAACAGCTAAAGCAATTACTAGTTCAGGACTTTCATTAGATATTAAAGCTCCTACAAAAACAGCTCCATCAATGGCTATGGCTATTGAACAATTTTTGCTAAAGAAAAAATAACTGTTCTTTAATACTGAATAAGAAATAGTATATTTTCTTATTTTTATTTTGCATAATATTAATACTTGAAATAATGCAAACTTTTAACAAAAAAGAACGTTTATGCAATAAATCATTAATTGAACAATTATTTAAAAAAGGTTCAAGTATTAGCGCATATCCTTTTAAATTAATATGGATTAACACTGAGGATATTAATAAGCCAATAAATTTTAACACAGATTATCCTGCCAAAATTTTAATTAGTGTATCACACCGTAATTTTCATAAAGCTGTTGACAGAAATAAAATTAAAAGATTAATACGCGAAGTTTACAGAAAAAATAAAAATATTTTATATGATTTTTTAAATACAAATAATATTAATTGTATTTTTTCAGTTATATATATTTCAAAAAAGATATTGCCGTATAAAGAATTTGAAAACAAAATATTATTACTTTTACAAAAATTAATAAAAGAAAATGTGGAAAATATTAAATAAAATAATAAGTAAAATATTTATCTTTCTTATTAGAGTCTATCAGCTTACAATATCGCCATTAAAGCCCAGAACATGTAGATACACCCCAACATGCTCCACATACTCAATACAAGCATTAAAAAAATACGGTCCTTTTAAAGGCGGCTATCTATCAATAAAAAGAATTTTATCGTGTCATCCATGGGGAGGTAGTGGCTATGACCCTGTCCCATAATTTTTAATATATTAATTAAATATGAAATTTTTAAATTCTATTATTAAAAAAATCTCAATAACATTATTATTATTTCTCTTTTCAGAGATAAGTTTTTCACAAAATAACAATTTTGAAATATCAAAAAATTTAGATATTTTCACTACTGTTATCAAAAATTTAGACATTAATTATGTTGATACTATAAAACCAGGCGAACTTATTGATACCGCCATTGAATCAATGCTTGAAACTTTGGATCCTTATACTGTTTATGTTCCTGAAACAAAAGTTGAAGATTTTAAATTTATTACTACAGGAGAATACGGAGGAATTGGGGCATTAATACATCAAAAAAAAGACGGAGTATATATTTCTGAACCTTATAAAAATTTTCCTGCTGACAAAGCAGGTTTACTTGCAGGTGATAAAATTATAAAAATCAACAACAAATCAGTAAAAGGAAAATCATCATCTGACATTAGTAAAATTTTAAAAGGACAAACAGGTTCAAGTGTAGATATTACAATAAAACGTATAGGAGTTAAAAAACCTATTAAGAAAGAAATTATCAGAAAAAAAATTAAAATTGATAATGTTCCATACTTTGGCATGCTTAACGATAACATCGGATATATAAGGCTTACCGGATTTACACAAAATGCAGGCAAAGAAGTTAAAGACAAATTTCTTAAGCTCAAAAAAGATCATAAATTAAAAGGAATAATTATAGATATCAGAGGCAATGGTGGAGGTTTATTAAATGAAGCTGTAAAAATCACAAATATCTTTGTAAAAAAAGGGGAAACAGTAGTAAGTACAAAAGGAAAACTTAGAGAAAAAAACAGAACATATAAAACAAGAAACCAAGCTATTGACACTAAAATTCCTTTAGTGATTTTAGTAGACAACAGAAGTGCTTCAGCCTCGGAAATATTAAGCGGCGCTATACAAGATCTGGACAGAGGTGTTATTATCGGACAAAGAACTTTTGGTAAAGGTCTTGTTCAAAATATAATTCCTCTTACTTATAATACAGAAATGAAAATTACTGTTGCTAAATATTATATTCCAAGCGGCAGATGTATTCAGGCTATTGACTATTCACATAAAGACGAAGACGGATATTTTCAAAAAATCCCTGACTCATTGATATCTACTTTTAAAACAAAAAATAACAGAACTGTTTACGACGGAGGCGGCATAGAACCTGATATAAAACTAAAACCTCAAAAATATAGTAATATTACATATAGTTTATATTCAAAATATTTAATTTTTGATTATGCTTGTAAATTCCACAGAGAAAATAAAACAATTCCAGAGCCAAAAAAATTCATAATTACAGATTCTATTTACAATGACTTTATAAATTTTATTAAAGATAAAGATTATACATACACTTCAAAAACCGAAAAACTTTTAAAGTCATTAAAAAAAACAGCGAAAAAAGAAAATTATTTTAAAGACATTAAAGACGAATATTCTGCATTATCAAAAAAAATCTCTCTTAACAAAAAAGATGATATCATAAGATATAAAGATGAGATAAAAAAAATTCTTAAAATTGAGATATGCACAAAATATTATTATCAGGAAGGGAAAATTGAAGCAGGCATATCAGATGACATGGAAATAGAAAAAGCAATTGAGATATTAAATTCTCCTTCAAAATACAATTCAATACTTAAAAATATTAAAGGCTAAATATGAAAAAAATTAAGCTATCATCCACAATATATGAATACGATTCAATAGAAGAAATTGATAAAGCAGACAAAGAATTATTATTGCAAGCAAAAAAAGCATGTTTATCAGCTTATGCGCCTTATTCAAAATATTATGTAGGGGCTGCAACTTTACTTGAAAACGGCAAAATATTTACAGGCAACAATCAGGAAAATATAGCCACACCTTCAGGAATGTGTGCTGAAAGAGTTGCTGTATTTAGTGCTTCTTCTCATTATCCTGAAACACCTATTAAAGCCATAGCCATTACATCAAAAGCCAAAGATTTTATTGTTGACACACCTGTAACTCCTTGTGGTGCCTGCAGACAGGTATTAGCTGAATATGAAACAAAATTTAATTCTAATATTAAATTGATACTAATGGGTGAAACAGGAAAAATTCTTATTATTAATTCCATTAAAGATATTTTACCTCTTATGTTTCATGCTGATAAATTGAAAAAATAATAGTTCTATATGATTTTGAATTAATAAAAAAATAAAAATTGCCACTTAAATTTTTAACCCTAATTAATTAAACTATAAAAAAATGAAAACAAAAATTTTTGCCCTAATCCTATTTGTTGTTTTAGTATCAATGAAAAACGACAAACCTGCTTATAATGTTTTTACTAAAACAGGCGAACCTTCAAATTATAATTCAATTATTAAACAAGCTGAAAATGCAGATATAATATTTTTTGGCGAATTGCATAATAACCCTGTTTCGCATTGGCTTGAATTGCAAATAACTAAAGATTTATACAAAATAAACAAAGAAAATTTAGTGCTGGGTTGTGAAATGTTTGAGTCTGACAACAATTTATTAATAAACGAGTATGTCTCAAACAAAATAAATGTTAAAAATTTTGAGGCAGAAGCTAAGCTTTGGCCTAATTATAAAACTGATTACAAACCTATTTTAGAATTTGCAAAAAATAAAAATCTTAAATTTATTGGCACAAACATACCAAGAAGATATGCAGCAGTAGTAAACAGAAAAGGGTTTGAAGGCTTGGATAAATTATCAAAAGAGGCTAAAAAATATATTGCTCCTTTACCTATAAATTATAATCCTGAAGTAGAGTGTTATAAACAAATGGCTAAAATGACACAGATGCGAGGCAGAATGGGTGGAAAAGCAAGCTCAAATCTTCCTAAAGCACAGGCTGTTAAAGATGCAACAATGGCTTATTTTATTCTTAAAAATCTAAAAAAAGGAGAAACATTTTTTCATTTCAACGGCTCTTATCACTCTGATATTTATCAAGGAATTGTTTGGTATATTAAAAAACAAAATCCTAAACTAAAAATTCTCACTATTAGCACAGTGGAACAAGATGAAATAAACTCCTTAAATAAAAATTTTGTTGATAAAGCTGATTTCATTATTTGTGTCCCGGAAGATATGACAAAAACTTATTAATAAACATTGAAAATCAGGAACAAAAGCTATCAAATTATAAAATTCTTAAATGCAAAAATTAAATCTTCCCGAATATAATTTCAACATTAAATTGAATAACAATAAACTTGAAATTTTTGATTCTATAAGAAAAAAATTTGTTGCATTAACACCTGAAGAATGGGTGAGACAGAATTTTATAATGTATCTGATAAATAAAAAACATTTTCCTGCATCGCTTATTGCTGTTGAAAAAAAATTAATATTCAATAATATGACCCGTCGTACTGACATTGTACTTTACAATAAAAACGGCAGTCCGAAATTAATTGTTGAATGCAAATCAACAGACATAAAAATAAACCAAAAAGTCTTTGACCAGATTGCCAGATATAATATGACCCTAAAAGTCAATTATCTTGTTGTCACAAATGGTCTTGAGCATTATTGTTGTTATATTGATGATAAGAATAAAACATATAACTTTTTAGAAGAAATCCCTGATTATAAAAACATTATTGATTAGAAAAAAATTATATTTTGGTCAAACAAAAAAAATAAGATATTGAAAAAGTACAAACAGATATTTTGGGATTTAGACAGAACAATTTGGGATTTTGAAAAAAATTCATTGGAAACTTTCAAAGAAATATACAAAAAACATAATCTTGAAGAAAAAGGTGTTGATAGTTTTGATTCATTTATGAAAACATATAAAGAACACAATGCTATGCTATGGGGTTTGTACAGAAATGGGATGATAGAAAAAGAAAAACTAAGTGTTGAACGTTTTAGAATAACATTGAACGATTTTGGCATTAATAATAATAGTTTAGCAATAGATATTTCAGCCGATTATTTAAGAATAAGCCCTGAAAAAACAAATTTGTTCCCTTATGCACAAGATATTTTAACATATCTATCAGCCAATTATCAAATGCATATTATCACAAATGGATTTAAAGAAGTTCAGTATAAAAAAATCAGGAATTCAAACCTTGATAAGTACTTTAACAAAATAATTATTTCAGAAGAAATAGGATATAAAAAGCCGGACAAAAACTTTTTTAAATATTCATTAGAAAAAGCAAATGCAAAAGCTGATGAAAGTATTGTTATTGGGGATGATTTAAAAGTTGATATTATTGGAGCAAAAAATGCAGGTATTGATCAAATTTTTTTCAACAATAATAAAATTGAACATAATGAAGAGATAACTTATGAAATCAATTCATTATTAGAAATAAAAAAGATATTATAAATTATTTGAATTTTGCGATAACTGTTTTCTGTCCAACTACTTTTTGATTTAATTTCACTAATACCTCAGCATCAAGAGGCAAAAGAATATCAACACGCGACCCAAATTTAATAAACCCACATTCAGAGCCTTGAACAACTTTTATGTCTCTTTTAGAATAAAAAACAATTCTTCGAGCAACAAAACCTGCAATTTGCCGGAATAATATCTTGTGTCCTTTTTTATCTTCAACAACAACAGTAGTCATTTCATTTAGCATTGAAGCTTTTGGATTACTGGCAATAAGATGTTTCCCTTTATGATATTTAACATATTTTATAATACCACTTATTGGATACCAATTAATATGTATATCATAAATAGACATAAAAACAGAAACCTGTATCCTTTTATCTTTAAAATATTCATTTTCTTTAACGTGCTCGATTACAACAACTTCACCGTCAGCAGCAGACAAAATTTTATTATCATCATAAACAACAGTACGATTAGGAACACGAAAAAAACAAATTATTAATAAAGATAATAATAAAGATAAAAAATAAAAGGTATAATGATAATATGTTTGAACAGGAAAAATCAAATTTACTATCACTAATAAAAATATTATGACAACAATAGCATAAAATATTATTCTATGTCCAACTTTATGAATTTTCATGAATAATTAAAAAATAATATACAAATATACAAAAACAAAAGGTATTACAAAAATAAGAGAATCAATTCTGTCTAAGATGCCACCATGACCCGGTAAAATATTCCCTGAGTCTTTAATCTTTAAATTTCTCTTAAGAATAGATTCTAACAAGTCTCCTATAGATCCAAAAACAACAATAATCAATGCAAAAATTATCCATTGAAAAATTGAAAGAGTTTCAAAAAAATAAGATAAAACAAATGCAGCAAGCAAACTAAATATCAAACCACCCAAATAACCTTCAAGAGATTTTTTGGGTGAAATATTCTTAAAAATATGATGTTTGCCAATAATTGTTCCAACCAAATAAGCAAAAGTATCATTTACCCAGATTAAAATAAAAAAGCTCAATACAATTAACTTTGCATTTGCCTTTATAATAATTCCGGGGACATATAAAAAGTTCAAAAGCGCCAGAGGTAATGAAATATAAAATATTCCCAAAATTGTAAATGATAAATTTTCTATTGTATTTTTATTTTGTCCAAACAATTCAATTACAAATATTAATGACAAAACAGGAATATTAAACAATAAAAAATTAAAAGGCGCCATTTTACATGCAACTAACGAAGAAGAAACAAATAAAAATACTCCTGCAAGAATTCCATAATATTTCAATAAATAATTTTTATTTTTCTCCAATAAAGAATAGAATTCAAAAAGTGCTAAAATGTCAATTATTAAGAACAAAATAGTAAAGTAATAATAATTTAACAATATAGAGCTAATTATTAAAGCAACAAATAAGGAGCCTGTCAAGGTTCTTTGCCAAAAATTATTCGTCATTATATTTATTTATGAGATATTTTGCCTTTACAACATTATCAGATTGAACATATAATTCCAACTCTCCAAATTTAAAACCTGAATCTTTTTTATTGATAACCACACTATTAATATTATTATCAATCAATAGACCTTTGATTATCTGTATTTTAAAGTCTTCAGTGGAACTATAAATTTTTTTCCAATCATCCTTCATTTTTACTTCTTTTAATACCTTTTCCTGATTTTTTTTCAGGTGATTTATTTTCTTGTTCCAGCTTTTCTTTTTCTAATTTTTCATTTTCCAGTTTTTCCTGTTCAGCCTTTAATTCTAAATCTTTAAGAATTTTCAGTTTAGCTTTATTTTCTGCTTTTTGTTTTTCTCTTTCTTTAACGAGCAATCTAACTTCTTCAGCTTTTTCATCATCAAAAGGTCTTTTGCCAAAAATTTCTTCAAGATTTTCTCTGAAAATAACTTCTTTTTCAAGAAGAACATTTGCTAATTTTTCTACTTTTTCTTTATTTTCCAATATCAATTGTTTTGCTTTAGTATAAGCTTTTTCAACAAGTTTGGATACTTCTTGGTCAATAATTTCAGCTGTTTTTTCACTATAGGGTTTATTAAAATTATATTCCTGTTGTCCTGTAGAATCATAATAACTTATATTTCCAATTTTTTTATTAAGCCCATAATAAGTAACCATAGAAAAAGCTTGCTTTGTGGCTTTTTCAAGATCATTAAGAGCACCAGTAGAGATTTTACCAAAATTAACTTCTTCAGAAGCTCTGCCACCCATAGTAGCACAGAGTTCATCAAACATTTGCTCCGTAGTTGTAATCTGACGTTCTTCGGGTAAATACCATGCAGAACCGAGAGATTTTCCTCTCGGAATAATAGTAACTTTTATCAAAGGATTAGCATATCGCAATAGCCAACTAACAGAAGCATGTCCAGCTTCATGAAAAGCAATAACTTTTTTTTCTGATTTAGTAATTATTTTTGATTTTTTTTCAAGACCTGCTACTATTCTGTCAATAGCATCCAAAAAGTCCTGTTTATCAATAAGCTCCTTACCTTTTCTTGCAGCTATCAAAGCCGATTCATTACAAACATTAGCAATATCAGCACCTGAAAAACCAGGGGTTTGTTTTGCCAAAAAATCAACATCAACAGACTCATCAAATTTTAAAGGTTTCATATGAACCTGAAAAATTTCCTTTCTTTCGATAATATCAGGTAATTCAACATGAATTTGTCTGTCAAAACGACCGGCACGCAATAAAGCTCGGTCTAATATATCGGCACGGTTAGTGGCAGCAAGAATAATAACGCCTGCATTGCTGGCAAAACCATCCATTTCAGTAAGCAACTGGTTAAGAGTATTTTCTCTTTCATCGTTAGCACCTGTAATTTGATTTTTTCCTCTAGCCCTTCCAATAGCATCAATTTCGTCAATAAAAATTATACAAGGAGATTTTTCTTTAGCTTGTTTGAAAAGGTCTCTAACTCTGGAAGCACCAACACCAACAAACATTTCAACAAAATCAGAACCTGAAATAGAAAAGAAAGGCACCTTAGCTTCACCTGCAACAGCTTTAGCCAATAATGTTTTACCTGTTCCCGGAGGGCCTATCAATAAAGCACCTTTAGGAATTTTGCCTCCTAATCGTCTGTATTTTTCTGGATTTTTAAGGAAATCAACAATCTCCATAACTTCAATCTTGGCTTCCTCTAACCCTGCTACATTATTAAAATCTACTTTAACACTTGTTGCTTTATCAAATAACTGAGCTTTTGACTTCCCAATATTAAAAATTTGCCCCCCTGCACCACCTGCACCTTTTGACATCATCCGCATAAAAACCACCCAAATAACAATCAAAATAAGAAAAGGAAAAATCCACGACATAATATCTCCTGCCCAATTTTTTCTGTTAACATAAGTAATATATACTGGGGACGAAACATTTTTTTGTGCTTCAATTACAGCAGACTCAAAACTCTCAATTGAGCCAATCACTAAAATATAATTAGGAGATTTATTAAAAGAAGTTCCATTATCCTTTACATCTTTATACTTTTCTTTTGTAATGCTTTCTTTTTTTATAAATATTTCAGCCTTCTCTTTGTTTACTACAACAATTTTTTCAACATCATTATCAGCAAGCATAATTTTCAACTCGCCTAAATTTGTCTCTTTAACTCCACCTGAATAATTAACAAGCTGTAAAGCAATAATTAAGAATAAAATTATTCCATAAATCCAATAGAAATTCTTTTTTTTCTTCGAATTGAAATTCTTGTTTAAATTGAATTTCAATTTATTTTTATTTTTTAAATCTTTTTTTTCTTCAGACATTTATTTGTTTTTTTTATTAATACAAAGATAATATTAAATTACTAATAATTAACATCAATATTTTTCATATCAGCATCAGCCCATAGGTCTTCAATGTTATAAAAGCTACGTTTATCTTTCTGAAAAATATGTACTACAACATTAAAATAATCAAGAATTATCCACTCAGCTATTTGAAATCCCTCTTTATGAATTGGTTTTTCTCCTGTAGCTTTAAATACAACCTCTTCAACAGAATCTGCTATTGCCTGTACCTGTATATTAGAAGTCCCTTCACAAATAATGAAATAATCGCATATTGAATTAAATATTTTTTTAAAATTTAATTGTTTTATTTCTCTTCCTTTTTTTTCTTGAATACCTTTTATTATATTTTCCGTCAAAATGGCAGTATCTTTATTAT
>JAGGUV010000088.1 GCA_021158345.1 Bacteroidales bacterium | reverse complement strand
ATCATATTCCATCATATATATTATTAACTTTTTTTGTCTTTTTATTTTTAATTTGGATTTTTAAAAAAATAAAGAAAACAAAAATATTTTCAATAACAAGAGCCTTAGTCTTTATATTGTTTTTTTCGATTTTGTCAACATATATATTATTTATTGTAAGTGATGAAAAGGTAAAGAAAAACATGGAAGACATGGCCTTAAATATTACAAATGTAAGAGACGGCGGGCTTGAAAGTTATTTTTTTCATATTGAAGAAAATATATTGTCAGATAAAGAGCTTTTAAATATGCTTGAAATAATTGACTATACAGATAATTCTTTTGAAGCAAGATTTTCAGAAACTATTTTACAAAAATATTTTAGTAATTATAAAAATAAATATAATTTTCAAATCACAGTATGTGATGATTATCGAAATTTAGAAATTCAGCCGGGTAATACTGTCATTAACTGCAATGAATATTTTAATGATATTGTTACTAATTATGGCGAGAAAACTATTAGTAAAAATTTAATTTTTTTAGATTACGGATATTATAATACTGATTATTTAGGTTGTTTGCATTATAATATTGCAGATAAAAAGTCACAGGTAAGTGTTTTTATTGAAGCCTCTTTAAAGAATATACCATCAGGGCTTGGTTATCCCGAATTGTTGGTAAATAAATCATCAGATAATTATGTGGATTTTTCAGAATATTCTTATGCTATTTACAAAAACAATGAGCTATTAAAGAGCGTAGGCAAATATTTGTATTATTTATCATTCACTGAGTATAATACAAATAAAGAAAAATTTACTTTTTTTAAATTAAATAAATATATGCATCTATTATATGAGCCCGAAGAAAACGTAAAAATTATAATAAGTAAAAAAAACAGGAGTTTTTTACATATCGCAGCTCCATTTTCTTATAATTTAATTTTTTTCAGTCTGTTTTATTTAATACTCTTTTTGATTATACACCCTTCATTAGATTTTTTTAAAATAAAAATTTCTTTTAGAAACAGACTACAGTTTTGGATTATCACAATTATTATTTCATCATTTTTAATAGTTTGTACATCTACAATTTTATATGTCAAAAAATTTAATTTTAATAAAAACGTTGATGTGTTATCTGAAAAAACACATTCAATATTAATTGAGGTTCAGCATAAAATGCATGATGTAGAGGCACTTTCACCAGAGCAACGTGATTATGTTTATTCCTTGTTATTAAAATTTTCTAATGTGTTTTTCTCCGATATAAATATATACAATTTAAATGGAGAATTATTTTCTTCTTCGAGACCGGAAATATTTAAAAACGGTTTTGTTTCTAAACAAATGAATATCATCGCTTTTAATGAGCTTAAGAAAAAAAAGAAAAATTTATTTATACATAAAGAAAAGATTGGGAATTATGAATTTCTTTCAGCATATATGCCATTCCGAAATGACCAAAATAAATTAGTGGCTTATTTAAATCTTCCTTATTTTGTTAAACAAGATGATTATAAAAAGGAAATATCCGCTTTTATAGTAACTTATGTTAGTATTTATTTGATACTGATAGTATTTGCAATATATATAACTTTGATAATTTCAGGATATATTACCAGACCTTTACAAAATTTGAAACAAAAAATAGGACAGTTAAAGCTTGATAAACATAATGAAAAAATAAAATGGAAGAGGCAGGATGAAATAGGCGAATTAATAAATGAATATAATAGAATGATAGATGAGCTATCAAAAAGTGCCGAATTATTAGCAAAATCCGAGAGGGAGTTTGCCTGGCGTGAAATGGCTCGTCAGGTGGCACACGAGATTAAAAATCCCTTGACGCCTATGAAACTTAGCGTTCAATATTTAAATAAAGCGTGGGATGATCGCGTTGATAATTGGGAAGAAAAATTTAAAAGTTTTTCAAAAACAATTGTTGAGCAAATAGATTCTTTGTCTGATATTGCTTCTTCTTTTTCAGATTTTGCTAAAATGCCAAAAACAAAAAATAAAAAAATCGAACTTTCTTCAGTAATTAATTCTGCTATTGATTTATATAAAGACTGTTCAAATATAGAATTTTCGTTTGATTATATTAAAGGGAAAAAATATTATATTTTTGCCGATAAGAAACAAATGTTAAGGGCGTTTAATAATTTAATAAAAAATTCAATTCAGGCAATAGGAAAAGAAAAACATGGAAAAATAGATTTTGTTTTGAATGAGAATAAGGACAGATACTTAATAAAAATAATTGATAATGGCTTGGGAATTCCTAAAGATAAATTAAATAAAATTTTTATTCCGAATTTTACTACAAAATCAGGCGGAATGGGATTGGGTCTTGCTATGGTTAAAAATATTATTGTCAGCGCAAAAGGAGATATCTGGTTTGAGTCAGAAGAAAATAAAGGAACTACTTTTTATATCTCTTTACCTGTTTTAAATGTTTGATGTTTTAATTATAATTACGTTATTTAAAGAAATATTTATTTTTGCAACAATAAATTAAACTATAAAAAAAATTGCATCCAATTAAAAAATTAGCAGGCGAGACAGTCATTTATGGGCTGAGTAGTATTATTGGAAGGTTATTAAATTGGCTTTTAGTACCACTTTATGTACGACTGTTTGTTCCGGAGGTTTACGGTATTGTAACAAATATGTATGCTTATGTTGCATTTTTGATTGTTATTTTAACATATGGAATGGAAACAGGTTATTTTCGATATTCAAATAAGGATAACGACAATAAAAAAGTTTATACAACAGCGCTTCTCTCTCTTTTTGTTACTTCTTTTATTTTCATTTTTTTATGTATTAACCTTGCTGATAATATTGCTGTGTTGATTAAATACCCTAAACATAGTGAATATATTGTATGGCTTGCAGTTACTGTTGGTATTGATGCTTTTTCTTGTATACCTTTTGCTAAATTGCGTAAGGAAAACAGACCTGTCAGGTTTGCTACTATCAAATTTATTAATATTGGTTTAAATATTGGTTTCAATCTTTTCTTTTTGATATTATGCCGAAATATTTATACTGGAAACCCCAACTCTGTTATTAAATATATTTATTCTCCAGAGATAGGAGTGGGTTATGTGTTTATTTCTAATCTGATTGCTTCTGCTATTACATTGTTGTTGCTGTCTCCGGATATTTTTTCGTATAAAATTGTTTTTGATTTTAAAATATGGAAAAAAATGCTTGTATATTCCTTTCCATTATTAATAGTTGGAATTGCAGGAATGACAAATCAAAACATTGATAAAATTCTTTTGAGATATTTATTGCCTGCTGCTGCAAACCCAATGCGACAGCTTGGAATTTATGGTGCAAATTATAAAATAGCAATATTAATGGCTATGTTTATCCAGGCGTTTAGATATTCGTTTGAACCTTTCTTTTTTTCTTATTCTGATAAAACAGATTCTAAAAAAATTTATTCACAGATAATGAAATATTTTAT
Organism: Bacteroidales bacterium; assembly: GCA_021158345.1. GTDB lineage: Bacteria > Bacteroidota > Bacteroidia > Bacteroidales > AUK083 > AUK083. The sequence continues at coordinate 30,227 of JAGGUV010000088.1, read as the reverse complement.
AATTATTGGTTTAATTATATTTCTCGGAATAACTTTATATATTGATATTGTAAAATTGTTTATTAAAGAGAATTATTATTCGGGTCTTAGAGTTGTTCCTATTGTTTTGCTTGCAATTTTTTTTCAAGGAATATTTTATAATCTATCATTGTGGTATAAGCTTAATGATCTCACCAAATACGGTGCATATTTATCAATTATAGGAGCAATTATAACAATAGTTATTAATATTGTTTTTATTCCGGAATATGGATATATGGCATCTGCATGGGCTGTTTTAATTTGTTTTGTTACAATGACTGTACTGTCCTATTTTCTGGGGCAAAAGCATTATCCTGTTGATTACAATATTAAAAGTTTTTTCTTTTATTTGATTCTTGCCCTGGGTATATTTTTTATAAATTATAATCTTGAATTTAGCGTTCTATTAAATAAACTCTTATTTAATACGTTATTGTTTTTTGTTTTTTTAATTGTTGTTTTTGTTAAAGAAAAACCAAAAAATTTTATTTCTGTTATTAAGGATAGATTTAGAAAGTAAAATATAAAAATTTTTAAAAATAGTTAATGAAAATTAGAATAGTTAGCAAGTCAAAGCACATTTTACCTGAATATGAGACAAAGAGTTCTGCAGGAATGGATTTAAGGGCAAACCTTGAGAAATCAATAATTCTAAAGCCGATGCAAAGAGCATTAATTCCAACATCATTATATATTGAATTGCCCGAAGGTTATGAAGCTCAGATTCGACCACGTAGCGGACTTGCCTATAAAAAAGGTATTACTGTATTGAATAGTCCAGGAACAATTGATTCTGACTACAGGGGAGAGATTAAGGTTATTTTAATAAATCTTTCGAATGAGGATTTTGAAGTAAAAGACGGCGAGAGAATAGCGCAAATGATTATTTCTTCTTTTGAGCGCGTCGAATGGGAAAGAGTTGATGATTTGATGACTACTGAACGGGGGCATGGCGGTTTTGGACATACAGGAGTAAAATAATTTTAATATTATGTGGAAGAAAAATAAAATATTTTTTATAATTATTGTCTTGTTTTTTTCTTCGTGTCATACTGAGAAAAAAATTAACACATATAAGGATAAAAACAATGAAGTTTCAGTAAAACAGAGCATACAGAATAAGGCTTTGTTTTATGATGCTAATAAGCAAAAAAATCTCGGTAATTATTCTAAAGCTGCAATATTATTTGAACAATGTATAGAAAAAGATCCAAATAATAGTGCTGCAATGTTTGAATTGGCAAGAATTTATAATATGCAAAATCATCTTTCTCTTGCCATTTTATTAACAGAAAAAGCTGTTAATATTGAACCTGAAAATTATTGGTATAAATTGTTTCTTGCACAATTATATAAAAAAAACGGCCAGTATTCGAAATCGTCAAAAATACATGAAACCTTGGTTAATGATTTTCCTGAGAATATTGAATATAAATTTAATCTTGCGATATCTTATATTGTTGATGGCAAGTATAAAAAAGCGATTAATATTTATGACATAATAGAGAAACAAACGGGAATTAGCGAAAAAATATCCATACAAAAAAAAGAATTATATTTAAAACTTAATAAACCGCAAAAAGCTGTTGGAGAAATAAAAAAATTAATAACTGCTTTTCCTGAACAAAGCAGATATCATTCTATGCTTGCAGAATTATATATGTCGATTAATATGGCTGATAAAGCCATTAAAGAATATTATGAAGTATTAAAGATTGATCCGCAAAATCCATATATCCATATTTCAATATCAGATTATTATAGAAAAAAAGGAGATAATGAAAAGGCTTATAATGAGTTGAAATTAGGCTTTGCCAATCCCAATTTGGATATTGACACAAAAATTAATATTTTGTTAACATATTATTCAGTTAATGAAATATATACAACACAGAAAGAAAAAGCATTTTCTTTAGCCGAAATTTTAGTGAAAGCACATCCCGATAATCCAAAATCATATTCTATATGTGCTGATCTTCTTTCAAGAGAGGGAAAAAACGAAGACGCTTTGTTAATGTTTAAAAAAGTTATTTCTCTTGATAGCAGTAAATATTTTATTTGGGAACAATTGTTAGTAGTTGAGTCAAGACTGAATGCCTATAAATTAATGGCTGAGGATGCAGGAACTGCTATAGAGCTTTTTCCTATGCAACCTTTTCCTTATTTGATTGCAGGCATGGCTGAATATCAAATTAAAAATTATAAGAAAGCTATTGAAAAATTAAGTAAAGGCATAACGCTTGTTGTTGACAATAAAGATATGCTTATACAATTCTATTCAACTATTGGAGACGCATATAATCAGGTGAAAGACTTCCAATTATCTGATGAAGCTTTTAATAAGGTTTTAAAATTAGATCCTGAAAATTCATTTGTTTTAAATAATTACAGCTATTATCTTTCCTTAAGAAATGACAACCTGGAAAAAGCCGAACAAATGGCAAAAAAAGCCGTTGAAATTGATACTAACAGTGCTTCAAATATGGATACTTATGCATGGGTGCTTTATAAATTAGAAAAATATAGATTAGCAAAAGTATGGGCTGAAAAAGCTGTTAATTACAGTAATAATAAAAATGCAGTTATTTTGGAACATTATGGAGATATTTTGTTTAAATTAAATGATAAAAAACAGGCATTAATTTATTGGAAAAAAGCAAAATTAACAGGCAAAGGTTCAGAATTCCTTGATAAAAAAATATTGAATAAAAAACTTTATGAATAAAATTAAACATCAAATAATTATTTCTTCTGTTTTTGTTGCTTTTATTATTGCTTCTTGTAGTCATTCAAGAAAAATTATTAAAGCTCCAATAAAAGAACAGGGACAAGATTATTTATTCCGAAAGTTGAAAAAAAACGAATTTTGTTTTAATACTCTTTATGCTAAATTTTCGGTCGATTACAAAGAAGATAAAAGTAAATATTCATTTAATGGTCAGTTAAGGATTAAAAAAGACAGTGTTATATGGTTGTCTTTTTCTCCGGCTCTTGGAATAGAAGCTGTCAGACTTTTAATAACACAGGATACTATAAAATTTTTAAATAGAATTGATAAAAATTATATTGTTAGCGATTTTAGTTTTATTAATGATTATATTAATAATGCTTTAGATTTTAATATGATTCAATCTTTATTGATTGGTAATGATTTTGATCATTATGATAATAAACATTTTAAAGCTTCTATTGATAATAAAAGATATAAACTTTCTACTATTAAAAGACATAAAATTAAAAAGTATATCAAAGATAATAAGAGTAACTTTGTAATTCCAGTTCAACATATTTGGCTTAACCCCAAAAATTTTAAAATTGAAAAAATTGATATTAAAGAAATCGCAAAAGGTAAAGACAAAAAATTTTCAATAAAATATTTTAATAAGAAACCTGTTAACAATCAACTGTTTCCGTTTTCTTATAAAATTGAAATAAACGCTGAGAAAAAGTTTAAAATTTACATAGACCACAAAAAAGTTTCTGTTGGAAAAAGTTTAAAATTTCCATTCAGAATACCAAAAAAATATAATAAGAGCAATTGTTTTTGAACAAAAAATAGACAATGAAAATAATAGGGAATAAATATAATAGTAATAAGTTAAGATGGTTTTTTGTGTGTTTGTTTTTGTTTGCTATTATTAATTTTACATATGCTCAGAAAACAAAACAAAAGCTTCAGGCAGATAAAGCAAAAATCGAAAGAGAGATAAAATATACCAATAAACTACTTCGCGAAACTCAAAAGTCAAAAAAAGCTTCAATAAATAAACTTTATCTTTTAAACAATCAGATAAAAAAAAGAGAAAGGCTTATAAAAAATATTAATAAGGAAACTGTTCTTGTTAATAAAAGAATTAATGTTAATAATGACAGTATTCAGGTTCTCCGAAAAAAATTAGAATTATTAAAAAAAGAATATGCTAAAATACTTTATTACTATGCATATAAAAACGGAGATTTATATAACAGATTGATTTTTATTTTTTCTTCCGAAGATTTTAATCAGGCATTTCAGAGAATAAAATATTTTCAACAATATAGCAAATACAGAAAAAAACAGGCAGAAAGTATTAAACGTACCGAAGAAGAAATTTATGCAAGAAATCGTGCTCTTAAAAATCAGAAGCAGAGGAAAATAGAATTAATCACACAAAAAAAACATGAAAAAGATAAATTTCTGAAAAAAAAACATGAAAAAAATATTTTAGTTCAAAAATTAAACAAAAAAGAAAGAAGACTTTTAAAAGATTTAAGGGAAAAAGAAAAAGCATCAAAACATTTACAAGATGAGTTAGCGCGTATTATTTCAAATGAAATAAAAAAATCATTTAAAGAAACAAAAAAGGTAGAAAAAAGCAAGTCTGATTTTGCTTTGACTCCGGAAGAAGCAGTACTTTCTAAAAATTTTTATCTAAATAAGGGAAAACTGCCCTGGCCTACAGAAAGAGGTATTGTATCAAGTACTTTTGGTAAACACAGGCATCAGGTTCTAAAACATGTTAAAATACAAAATAACGGTATAGATATTCTTACAGAAAAAGGCTCAAAAGCAAGGGCAATTTTTAGCGGCAAAGTTACAACTGTTATGACTATACCTCATTATAATAATGTTGTTATTATCCGTCACGGAGATTATCTTTCTGTTTACTCTAATTTGAAAGATGTATTTGTTAAAAAAGGACAAAAAATTAACACCAAGCAAAATATCGGAACAGTATATACCAATAATGATGACTATAAAACCGAGTTACATTTTGAGATTTGGAAAGGAAAAATCCATTTAAATCCGGCAATTTGGTTAAAGAAAAAAACATGATTTTTAAGCTCACTGATTTAAAAATTACTAATTATCATAATATTCAATATAAATATTTATAAATTTTATGATTACTCTAATATAATTTTATTCTTTTGTTGATGAAAATTAAACGATTATATAAAATTTTAGTTTTTACAGAAGAAATATAAATAAAATAAAAAAATCTTACAAAAAACTATGATTATTCAATAATAATTCATTTAACTTTGCTAATTATTAAAAATTAAAAAGGCAAATAACAAAACAAAAAAATATGTCTACAAAAAAAGAAAAAGTGAAAGATTTAGACGAGGTTGTCGTCCGATTTGCCGGAGATTCTGGCGATGGTATGCAACTTACAGGAAGTCTTTTTTCGGATATTGCAGCTTTAGCTGGTAATGATTTTATTACATTTCCTGATTATCCTTCAGAAATTAGAGCTCCGCACGATACAGTTTCTGGTGTCTCGGGTTATCAGGTACATATTGGCCACAAGAAGGTTTATACTTCTGGCGATTTAGCTGATGTGCTTGTTGCAATGAACCCGGCTTCTTTAAAAGCTAACCTTAAATGGGTTAAAAAAAGAGGGACTATTATTATTGATACTGATACTTTTGTTGATAAAGCATTAGAAAAAGCAGGTTATGATGAAAATCCTTTGTTAAATGATACTTTAGATGAGTACAATGTTATTAAATCTCCTATTACTACATTAACAAAACAGGGATTAAAGAATCTTGGTGTTGCACCAAAAATTGCCCAGAAAAGTAGAAATATGTTTGCTTTGGGTATAATGTATTTTCTTTTTAACAGAGACTTTAAAGCTACTGATGCTTTTTTTGAAAAGAAATTTAAAGATAAACCTGATGTTATTGAAGCTAATAAAAAAGTTATAAGATTAGGTTTTAATTATGCTGAGTCTATTGGTGTTATGGGTACTACTTATAATATCCAAGCTGCTAAATTAATTAAAGGCAGATATAGAAATATTACAGGTAATTTAGCTACATCTTGGGGTTTGCTTGCTGCTGCTGAACGCTCGGGAAGAAAAATATTTTTAGGCTCATATCCTATTACTCCTGCTTCTGATATTTTAATAGAATTAGAAAAACATCGTCAATTTGATGCACGGGTATTTCAGGCAGAAGATGAAATTGCCGGTGTTTGCTCTGCTATTGGTGCTAGTTTTGCCGGTGCTTTAGCTGTTACTTCTACTTCAGGTCCCGGTTTATCTTTAAAAAGCGAAGCAATAGGCCTAGCTGTTATGACAGAACTTCCTATTGTTATTATTGATGTTCAAAGAGGCGGCCCTTCAACGGGTTTACCTACAAAAACTGAGCAATCAGATCTTTTACAAGCTTTATTTGGTAGAAACGGTGAGTGTCCAACTATTGTTATTGCTGCTTCTTCATCAGCAGATTCTTTTTATTTTGCTTATAAGGCAGCTAAACTTGCTATGGAACATATGACCCCCGTAATTCTATTGACTGATGGTTATATTGCTAATGGTTCAGAGGTGTTTAAAATTCCTAAAATGTCGGAATTACCTGAAATTAATACTCCTATTGCTATTCCTAATGACGAAAATTTTGCCCCGTATAAAAGAGATGAAAAAAAATTAAGTCGTCAATGGGCTTATCCAGGTATGGAAGGTTTACGTCACAGAATTGGTGGTCTTGAAAAAGAAGACATTAATGGTAATGTTTCTATGGATCCTGATAATCATCAATTAATGACTGAATACAGACAAGAAAAAGTTGCCCGTGTTGCTAATTATATTCCTGATCAGGAAATTTATGGTGATGATACAGGCGATTTATTAGTTGTTGGATGGGGTGGAACTTATGGCGCTCTTTATGAAGCCGTTAAACAAATGCGTGAAAAGGGGAAAAAAGTAAGTTTAGCTCATTTTAATTATATTAACCCATTGCCTAAAAATACCGAAGAAGTATTCTCTGGTTTTAAGAAAATTATTGTTTGCGAATTAAATTTAGGTCAATTTGTTCACTATCTTGGAATGAGACAACCTAAATTTCAATATTATACTTTTCAAAAAATTAAAGGACTACCTTTTATGGTTAGTGAATTAATTGAAAAATTTAATAAAACCTTGGAGGAAAAATAATTATGACACAGAATAATAATTCAAACGATACAGTTTCAATATTAACAAAAAAAGATTTTGTTAGTGATCAAATGGTTAAATGGTGCCCCGGTTGTGGAGACCATAGCATTTTGGCTTCTTTAGAAAATGTCCTTCCTAAACTTGGGAAAAAGAAAGAGGATATTGTTGTAGTTTCTGGTATAGGATGTTCTTCACGTTTCCCTTATTATGTTAACACTTATGGATTTCATGGTATTCACGGAAGAGCTTTGCCTATTGCTTGTGGTATTAAAATGGCTAATCCAAATCTTAGTGTCTGGGTCACTACCGGCGATGGTGATTCACTTGCTATTGGCGGTAACCATTTCATTCATACAATAAGAAGAAATTTTGATGTTAATCTGATATTATTTAATAATAAAATTTATGGGTTGACAAAAGGACAATATTCACCGACAACACCTTTAGGACAGATCACTAAAACTTCTCCTTACGGAACTATTGACGAGCCTTTTAATCCTGGAGAATTAGTTATTGGTGCTAAGGGAACTTTTTTTGCCAGAGTTACTGACAAAAATCCTAAGTATATGTCTGATATCATGTATAGAGCTGCTCAGCATAAAGGAACTTCTATTTTGGAGGTACTTCAGAATTGTGTTATTTTTAATAATGGCGCTCATAATGAAATTACTGATAAAGATAAAAGAGACGATAACCAATTAATCCTTGAACACGGTAAACCAATGCTTTTTGGTAAGAATAAAGAAAAAGGTATTCGTATTAACGGAACTAAACTTCAAGCTGTAACACTTGGTGAAAACGGTATTACTATTGATGATATTCTTGTTCACGATGAAAAAGAAGAAGATCCAAGCATCCATTTTATGCTTGCTCGTATGCATTTACCTGAATTACCTGTTGCTATAGGTGTTATCCGTGATGTTGACAGCCATACTTATGAAGATATGTTATATGATCAAATTGAGGAAAGAAAAGTTTCTTCTCCTTATAAATGTGTTGATGACCTTTTGAATAGTGGTGACACTTGGGAAATAAAATAAAAAATACTTGTTTGTATTAAACTTAAGCCCTTTGTTTTTTCAAAGGGCTTTTTTTATTTTATTAAGAATACCATTTAAATATTTTGCCGATTTTAACATTCTTGCTCCATACCAACAAAACATTTCGCCATCAACTAATAAAATAATTTTATCCGGGTATTTTTTTGATAGCTCTTTTTGGTCTGATTTATTAAAATGGAAAGGTTCAGAGGGCAAGAAAATGATTTTACAATCTTGAGCAATAATCTCTGTGTCAATTTTAGGATATCCGCAAGTGTTAATGCCGTTTGATAAATTAATTTTACATAACAATGAATTTATGTAATTGCCGATTCCTGCCGCCATATACGGGCTTTTCCATACCAAATACAGATATTTCTCTTTTGTTTTTAATAAGTTTATTTTCGAAAAGTTATTATTGATATTATAAATTAATTTTTTTGCATAATCTTTTTTATTAAATATTACACCAATTTTTTCTATCATTTTTAATGCTGATGAAAACGAGTTTACACTAAAAATAAAGCAATCAAAATGCTTGCTAAGATTTTTTATATCCGACTTTTTATTTTCTTCTTTTGATGCAATAATTAAATCAGGTTCTAAACTAATTATTTTTTTTATGGATATAGAAATGGGACCACCAATTTTTATTTTTTCATCAGTAAATTTTTTAGGATGAATACAGTAATCAGTAACAGCAACAATATTATTCTTTAATCCAAAATAAAATAATGTTTCGGTAATTGATGGACATAATGATACAATACGCTTAGGCACAGATTTTAAATTTATTGTATTATTTAAATCGTCTTTTATTAACATTTTTTAGTGTTTTTTTTTCAAATTTATGAATAAATTCCCATTCAAAAAATTATGATAATTTACAAAGCACATTATTTTATATTTTTGCATCATGTTAAAAAAATTCATAGACTTTATATTTCAAGAATCTTTATTTGAAAACGACGATAAAATATTGCTGACAGTCAGTGGCGGACCTGATTCTGTTATTTTATGTGAGTTGTTTTACAGAGCAAAATATAATTTTGGAATAGCACATTGTAATTTTCATTTGAGAGGAAAAGAGTCAGACGAGGATGAGATTTTTGTTAGAGATCTATCAAAAAAATATAAGGTGCAATTTTATGTTAAGCATTTTAATACTAAGAAATATGCAAAAGATAATCATATTTCTATTGAAATGGCTGCACGGGATTTGCGATATAATTGGTTTTTTGAATTATTAAAAAAAGAAAAATATAAATATATTGCCACAGGTCATCATCTTGACGATCAGATTGAGACTTTTTTTATTAATATTATACGAGGGACAGGTATTGCAGGATTGCACGGAATTATTTCCAAACAAAATAATATTATCAGACCGCTTTTGTTTGCATACAGAAATGATATTGAAGCGTTTCTCAAGAAGAATAATATTCCTTTTAGAACTGATAGCACTAATAATTCTGTTAAATTTATGAGAAATAAATTCCGAAATCTTATTTTGCCACAACTTTATCAGATAAATAAAAATTATAAAAAAACTATTATTAATGATATCGAGCGTTTAAAAGACGCAGAGTTTATTTATAAGACTAAAATTAATGAAGTAAAAAAAAATATTTTGATAAAAGGAGGAAAGAATATTTTAATTCCGATAGAAAAATTAAAAGAACTTAATCCTCTGAGAACATATCTATTCGAATTCTTGTCTTCATATAATTTTAATTTTTCTACTGTTGAGGATATTATTTCAAGATTGGACGATATTTCGGGTAAACAATTTTTTTCTTCTTCTCACAGGTTAATAAAAGATAGAGAATATTTAATAATATCAGAATTAGACAAAAAATCTGAAGCTAATGCAATTGAATTTTTTATCAATGAAAATGATTTGTTTATTAACACACCTGTATCTTTAAAATTTAAAAAATTAATTTACAATAAAGATTTTATTATTTCTAAGGATAAATTTATTGCTTGTTTTGATAAGGATAAATTAAAATTTCCTTTACAAATAAGAAAATGGGAAAAAGGCGATTATTTCTATCCTTTTGGGATGAATAAGAAAAAAAAATTAAGTGATTTTTTTATTGATGAAAAGTTTTCTTTGTTAGAGAAAGAAAAAATATGGTTGCTTTGTTCAGATAATGATATTGTTTGGATTATTGGTAAAAGGATTGATAATAGATTCAGAATTAGAAATAACACTAAAAATATTTTTCAAGCGGTTTTAGTTGAATAGTATTATAATTTTTTACTTTTGTTTTTTTTAAAATTTCACCAATAATTTTTTTCTTAAATTAACAACACATGAAAATAAAATCTAAAAATTTTCAAAAAGTATTTTTACTTTTAGGCATACTGGTATTATTTAGTATTAACACTTTTTCACAGATTCTTGAGCCTGTGAAATGGACTTTTGATAAGAATAAAATTTCTGATGATGAGTATGAATTAATTTTTACAGCCAAAATTGATGCAGGATGGCATGTATATTCTCAATATATTCCTGATGGAGGCCCTATTGCCACTTCTTTTAATTTTGATGAAAATAAAAACATTGAATTGATTGATAGCGTTTCAGAACCAGAGCCAATTAAAGAATATGATAAAAATTATAAAATGACTTTGAAATTTTTTGCGGAAAAAGCTGTTTTTAAACAAAAAATTAAAGTCTTAACAAAAGAAAAATTTGATGTTACAGGATATCTTGAATTTATGTGTTGTGACGATTCAAGATGTTTACCCCCTTCTGAAATTGATTTTACTTATAAAATTAATGAGAACAGCCCGACTATTCAAAAAGCAGATGATAATCAGCCGGTAAAAAAGAAAAAGCAAGATAATACAGGAACCAATCTTTTTCAGTTTTTTATTTTTGCTTTTATAGGCGGTCTTATTGCTATTTTAACTCCATGTGTTTTTCCAATGATTCCAATGACGGTTTCATTTTTTATGCATAGTTCTGAGAAAAAATCAAAAGCAAAAAAACAGGCCTTGTTTTTTGGATTATCAATAATTGTTATTTATACATTTATCGGGCTTATTGTCTCGGTTACATTAGGACCTTCATTTATAAATTGGTTAAGTACAAGCTGGTTGCCAAACATATTTTTCTTTCTGATATTTATGATTTTTGCTTTCTCGTTTTTTGGCGCTTTTGAGATAACGCTTCCAAGTTGGATGATAAATAAAACAGATAAGAAAGCAGATAAAGGTGGATATGTTGGAGCCTTTTTTATGGCTTTTACCTTGGTTTTAGTTTCTTTTTCCTGTACTGTTCCTATTGTTGGAACAATATTGGTTGAAGCTGCTGTTGGTGAGGTCTTAAAACCTGTTATTGGTATGTTGGGCTTTTCATTGGCTTTTGCTTTACCTTTCAGCTTTTTTGCTTTCTTCCCGTCAAAATTAGGAAATCTGCCAAAATCAGGCGGTTGGTTAAATACTGTTAAAGTTATTTTGGGTTTTATTGAGCTTGCCTTAGGGATGAAATTTTTAATGGTTGCCGATCAAACTTATCATTGGGGTCTGCTCGACAGAGAAATTTATATTGCTATTTGGATTGCAATATTTTCTGTAATGGGTTTATATCTTTTAGGTAAGATAAAATTTTCCGGCGATTCAGAAAAAAAATATCTTAGTGTTCCAAGAGTAATAGCTTCAATATTAACTTTTTCTTTTGTTGTATATCTTATCCCCGGTATGTTTGGTGCTCCTTTAAAAGCTTTATCTGGTTATTTGCCCCCAATGCAAACACATGATTTTAATCTTAATAAAATTATTAGAGAGAACGTTGAACAAATATCTTTTGATAACAATAAAACCGATATTTATGAAAAAGTTAAGTATGATGATTTTTTGGAATTGCCTCATGGTTTGAAAGGATATTTTGATTATAATCAAGCATTGGGAAAAGCAAAAGAAGTAAATAAACCTTTATTTATTGATTTTACAGGCCATGGTTGCGTTAATTGTCGTGAAATGGAAGCTAATGTTTGGTCTGACCCTCGCGTGCTTAAACGCCTTAAAAACAACTTTATTATTGCTGCTTTGTATGTTGATGATAAAACAAAATTACCCGAGGCTGATTGGTCAAAATCAAAATATGATGGAAAGATTAAAAAAACACTTGGTGCTAAATATGCTGATTTTCAGGTAGTGTATTTTAAATCAAATTCTCAGCCTAATTATATTTTATTGGATAATACTGCTATTCTTGACCCTGATAAAATTGATAATTATATTTTAGCAAAACCACGAGGTTATAATCTGAATACTGATGAATTTGTTGATTTTTTGGATACTGCTATTGTTGAATTTAATAAAAGGCATAAAATCAAATAAGTCTGATATCTTTTAATATTTAGCGTCTGTCAAGAATATCCTGTTTTTTAGTTATGCTCGACAGACACTAAAATTATTTTAATAAGCTTTAGCAAAAATTACTCTTTGTTTTGATGGCTTGCCCGAATAAATACATTTTCCTTCTTCTAAAGGATTATTTAAAGGAATAGTTCTAATTGTTGCCTTGGTTTCTTCTTTTATTTTTTGTTCTGTTTCAGCAGTACCATCCCAATGAGCAAAAACAAATCCTCCTTTATTTTCAATAATATCTTTAAATTCTTCCCATGTGTCTGCTTTATACGTGTTGTTATCAGTATAATTAAGCGCTTTTTGGAATATGTTTTTCTGTATTATTGACAATAAGTTTTCTATTTTAGTAATAATATCAGTTTGTTGATAAATGTTTTTTTCAAGCGTATCTCTTCTTGCTAATTCAATAGTGTTGTTTTCAAGGTCACGAGGTCCGAGAACTAATCTTATTGGTATACCTTTAAATTCATATTCTGAAAATTTATATCCCGGTTTCCTGGTATCTCTGTCATCATATTTTACGCTAATACCTTTATCCTCTAATAAATTTTTAATTTCAAGAGCTTTTATACTAATAGCATCTAATTGTTCTTTGTTTTTAAATATTGGAATAATAACAACCTGAATAGGAGCTAATTTTGGAGGTAACACCAAGCCTTTATTATCGGAATGAGACATAATTAATGCCCCTATTAATCTTGTAGAAACACCCCAGGAGGTTGCCCATACATAATCTAATTTGTTTTCTTTATTTAAAAATTTTACATCAAAAGCTTTAGCAAAATTTTGACCGAGGAAGTGAGAGGTTCCACATTGTAATGCTTTACCATCCTGCATTAATGCTTCTATGCAATAAGTATCTATTGCACCGGCAAAACGTTCAGACTCAGTTTTAATACCCTTAATAACAGGTATTGCCATCCAGTTTTCTGCAAAATTAGCATATATATTTAACATTGTTTGAGCTTCTTCTAAGGCTTCTTCTTTTGTTGCATGAGCAGTATGTCCTTCCTGCCATAAAAATTCAGCAGTTCTTAAAAATAATCTTGTTCGCATTTCCCAGCGTACTACATTTGCCCACTGATTTATTTTTAATGGTAAATCTCTGTACGATTGTATCCATTTTTTATATGTATCCCAAATAATTGTTTCTGATGTGGGTCTTATAATTAACTCCTCTTCTAATTTTGCGTTTTCATCAACAATAATTTCTTTTCCGTCATCAGAAGTTTTTAAACGGTAATGAGTAACTACAGCGCATTCTTTTGCAAAACCTTTTACATGGTCAGCTTCTCTGCTAAAAAATGATTTTGGTATAAATAATGGAAAATAAGCATTTGAATGTCCTGTATCTTTAAACATTTTATCTAAAGTTGCCTGAATTTTTTCCCATATTGAATAACCGTATGGTTTTATTACCATACAACCACGCACTGCTGAGTACTCAGCTAAATCTGCTTTTAAAACTATATCATTGTACCACTGTGAATAATTTTCTTCTTTTTTTGAAAAATTTGTAGCCATTTTGAGTTTGGTATAATATTTGTACTTTTTACATTGAAAAATTTTTACAAAAATAGAAAAATAATTCTGAAAAATTAGAAATATTTATAAAAGCATAGGAGGACAAAGCCATGAAAAAATTATTTAAATACTTGTTTTTATTTTCAGCAGTATTATTTGCTGCTTGTTCTTCAACATATCAGGCTCGAACAGGATATGTTGATGATGTTTATTATTCAAAAAAAACTGTTCCTCATTATACATATAAAAAAGTCAAAGCAAATTCTGAGATAGTACAATCTTCCGAAGAGGCTTCTGTAAAATCATCAGAGGAAGATAGTGTTATTATTACTGATGATGTACAATATGTTCAAAATGAAGAATATCAACCACAAGATACTATTGTTGAGTCATATTCTGAAGCCGATGAAGACGGGAATACTTATATTACAAATAATTATTATAATAATGATATTGATGATTTTTATGATTATACTTATGCTTCACGTTTGAGAAGATTTCATTATCCTTATTTAGGTTTTAGTTATTACGATGATTATTATACAAACCTTTACTGGTATAATTATAATCCATATTATCTAAGTATGAGTTTTTATTCTATGCCTGATTTATGGCTTTTAACTTCTACATCATGGTATAGACCTTATTACGGTTGGGGTTTTGGATATTATGGACATCCTTTCTATAATTATGGTTGGGAACCTTATTATTATGGTTATGGTTATTATGGTTATGGAAATTTTTGGCATATAAATTATTATGAGGGAAATCATAATAATTATTTCTACGGTCCCAGACGTACATTGACTTCTAATGATGGTAGCGGTAATAGACGTGGTGGAAGATATGGAAACCCAAAGGATAATTCGGATAGAATTTATCAACAGTCAGTTTATAATAAGAGAGATGCTACAGCTTCTGCAGGAAGAAATGTTAATAATAATAAAAGAATTGTTCCTGATAATAAAGAAAGAGTAAAGTCTTCTGTTAATAAACGAATTGGTAATACTGCTTTAAGACAAGAACAAGTTAAAACAAAGACTGTTGCAAGACAAAAACCTGTTAAAACAAAAACGGTTGTAAGACAGGAGCCTGTTAAAAAAGTTAACAAAACTCTGGTAAAACAAAAACCACAAAGAGTTAAAAAGGGAATTACTAATCAAAGATTAAATAAAAAAAATACTAATAATACTGTAAAAAGATCTTCAGTAAAGACTTATTCAAAGCCTAAACCGCAGAGAAAAAACACTAATGTTACTAAAAAATATGCAAAACCAAGACCTAAATACAGTAAACCTAAAACATATACAAGGCCGAGTTATTCAAGACCAAAATCAAGTCATGAATATGTTAGCCCAAAATATAATAATTACAGAAGAACTAATAGTTCAAAAAAATCAGGAGCTACTATAAACAAAAGGTCAACGAATAGTAAAATAAGATATACTCCTTCAAGAAAAACTCCTTCGCATTCAACACCAACGAGAAGTTCATATTCCAGACCATCGACGAGCAGAAGTTCTTCTTCAAGTAGGAGTTCTTATTCAAGACCATCATCAACAAGGTCTTCATATTCAAGTCCATCAACAAGCAGGAGTTCTTCTTCAAGATCAAGTTCTCACAGCTCAAGCTCTGGTAGAAGAAAATAAATGTTTTAATAAATATGCGTTCTGAATTTTCAGAACGCATATTTTTATTATATCTTAAAATTGATTAAAATAATAAAAATTTATAAAAATGAAAAAGATAAAGATATTAATATTATTAGCATTATTTATAAGTATAGGTGTAAATGCACAGAACGAAACCGATGCACTAAGATATTCAAGGACATTTTTTGGCGGTACTGCAAGGTATGAAAGCATAGGCGGCGCTTTTGGTGCGCTCGGAGCAGATTTCTCAACACTTAGCACTAATCCTGCAGGTATAGGATTATTCAAAAGTTCGGAGTTTAGCATTACTCCGTCTCTTTTTGTCAACAATTCCGAATCGAATTATAATGGAACTGTAAATGAAGATAATAAATATAATTTTAATTTTAATAATATTGGCGGGGTTTTTAATTTTGATACACACAAAGAAACAGGTTGGAAAAATTTTCAATTAGGCTTTGGTTATAACCGATTGAATAACTTTAACAAAAGGATGATGATAGAAGGTTTTAATAATAGTAGTTCATTATTAACTCAATATCTTGATAATATTACAGGTATAAATCCCGGGGATTTACAAGATATGTATCCTTTTGATATTAATTTAGCTTATGAAACAGATTTGATTTTTACTGATACTCTTGGTAATTATTATTGTGATATGCCGGAAGGAGGTATGCTTCAGAGAAAAACCGTAAGTTCTCACGGATATATTGATGAAACAGTAGTTTCTTTTGGCGCTAATTATAACGATAAATTTTTTCTTGGTGTAACATTAGGTTTCCCTAAAATTTATTATTCCGAAGAAAGTGGTTATTCCGAAATTGATACTGAAGATAAAAGTGAATATTTTGATGCTTTTACATTACATAATAATTTAAAAACTAAAGGCACAGGGTTTAATTTAAAGTTTGGAATGATTTATAAACCTGTAGATTGGTTAAGATTAGGTGCGGCAGTTCACACTCCTACTTTTTATGATGATATGACTGATACTTGGTATAGTTCTATTAGTTCGCAATTTGATGATGGAACACATTATTATAAATCATCGCCTGATGGAGCTTTTGATTACAAACTGGAGACACCTATGCGGACAATGGGTAATATTGCTTTTATAATTGGAACGCATGGACTTATTAGTGCTGATGTGGAATTTGTTGATTATTCTGATGCCCGTTTAAGAGAAGAACAAGATTTTTATGACCAAAATGATGCCATTAGAAATAAATATACAACACAAACAAATTATCATATTGGTACTGAGTGGAGAGTAGAAAATATTTATTTAAGAGGTGGTTATGCTTTTTATGGCAGCCCTTATAAAAATAATATTAATGATGCCGAACGTACTTATTATACTTTTGGAATGGGTTTCAGAGAACAAAATTATTTTGTGGATGTAGCTTATGTTATTTCTAATGAATCCAGTGATTATTATTTATATGATTATGCAAACCCTGTTAAAAATGATTTTAAAACCTCTAAATTTATGGTTAGTCTTGGATTTAAATTTTAAGGAAAAGAGGTTGCCATTTTAAAAAAATAGCAACCTCTTTTTTGTTGAAGATTTGAAATGTTTTATTTTGGTATAATTATTAAATTTTAAGTACATAAAACACATAATACAAATAAATTAGTTAAGTATAAAAACATGAAGAAATTATTTTTAGTTTTATTAGTGCTGTTATTTGCTAATAGCATAAAATCTCAAGCAGTAAGCATAGGAATAAAATCAGGGGCAAATATTTCTAGTTTTCACGGGAAATATTATTTCTGCTCACCAGTAAATAAGAATGATATGTATGGTTATTCTGATGGATGGGATATTGTTTTGGGAAAAAATTTTGGAATTCTTTTTGATTTTGGTCTTACAAAGAAATTATCATTGCAAACAGAAGTCCTTTATGAAGATAAAGGATTTAAATATTTTGACAATTCAAATATGTGTGATGATGAGGGACATAACGGGACTATAAAATATAAATATATTACAATGCCTTTAATTTTAAAGTATAAATTAGGGAAGAAAAAAAGATTTAACATTAATACCGGTATATATTTGGGCAAACTATTATATGCAAGAGAAAAAGGCAGACAGGATATAATCCCTTATTCTTTTGAAGAATGGGATATTGACATTAAAAGCCAAACACATGATTTTGATTTCGGGTTATCTTTAGGTTTGGGCTATGAAATACCTGTTTACAAAAAAATTGATTTTTTAATTGAGCCAAGAGTAAATTATGGTCTTACAGAAAATTCAAAAACAGAAAATAATCAGTATAAGAATTTTTCTGTTTCTTTGGGTGTGGGTGTGAAATATAATATTAAACGCTAATCAATAAAAAATTTATTTATTTTCAATAAGCTGTAATCTGGCTTTTGCTTTTTGCCTGATACTGTTTCTGTATTCAGTATTTTTACACATAAGGCATTTGTTATAATATTTTTTAGCTAAGTTAATGTTTGATTGATTTTCGTAAATAATACCGAGTTTCAGAGCGGAATTAGCTGCAAAATATTTTTTTGACTCAAATCCTTTTTTTATTGTTGTTTCATAATAAAAAATTGCCTTATCTTTTTCTCCGCTTTCATCGTATATTCTTCCTGTTCTGTATGTGTATTCCAGGGTGTCGTTGAATGTTTTAAGCACAGCATCATTATTTAAAATATTAATAGCCTTTTTATAATATCCGCCATCAAATAATAAACGGGCTTTTAATAAATAAATATTTGGGACTGCCCTGTTTTTTGTTTCATAAACAGCTTGCTTGTCGGCTTCAATATCAGTGTTTTCAATAGATTTTATGTTTTCAATATTTTTATAAAAATTTTTTATATCACCTTTTATCAGATAACACCAGGCAATTTTTTCGTATGCAGCTTGTTTATAATTATTTCCTTTATAATTTTTAATATATTTCAGAAAATATTTTTCAGCAGAAATATCAAGTTTGTTAAGTTTTGCTATTCCTGTTAGATAATCAAGATAATAGAAATTAAAATATTTTTTATCTGTAGGCCTGGCAAGAAGTGTTTTTAAAGCTTCTTCGTTTTTGCCTGTGTGCAAAGCTATTATTGTTTTTGAATATATCAGCAATAAATTTGTTTTTAGATATTTGTCGTATTCAGGTGATGAAAATAAATTGTAGAATTTTAAAGTTTCCTTTTTATTACTTTTAATATTTAGATTGATAAGGCTAAGATAAAATAAGCATTCAGGCTCAAAAATTTTTTGATTTTCAGCATATAATATTGATTCAAGTTCTGATACACCTTTGTCAATAGTTCCTTTGAAACCAATAAAATCTGTTAACCATTTATAATTATCAGGTATTGAGCCGAAAACAACATGTAAGAGTCCGAGGCTTTTGTTGTTGAGAATAAAATCAGGGAATTTTTTTTTGTTTTGATTTAATAAATTATATGAATGATTTATTTCAATGCCTGCTGAAATATAATTTTTATATTTTACTTTTAAAAAAGCCCATTGTAATGATACTTCCGCCAAACAAAATTTGTAATAAGGTGAATTTTTATCTCCTTTTTCCAACCTGTTGATTCTTGAGTATTTATTTTGTTTTAATTTTTCAAAGTCATTTTTATCTTCTGATAAAAACAATTTCAGAAAATCTATATAATTTTCAAGATAATAAGGAATATTGTTTTCAGGATTTATAATTTTTTCTTTTTCAAGGATTTCTCTACCTTCATCAAATTTCAGACTGATGATTTCAGAATAAGCTTTTTTGCAATTAGTATTAAAATCGTAAAAATATTGAGCAATGGAAACAGAGGGAAGAAAGGAAATAATAATATAAAGAAAAAATTTTCGCATATTAAATGAATATATTTTGGTATAAAGATAAAAAAAAGAGGAGAACCATCAGGCACTCCTCTAAAAATTTAAATATTTTATTACTATTAATTTGGTGAAATTTTTATAAATGCGAAAATGATTTAATGATTTAATGCGAAAAAAAACGAATAACTTTTAACTTTGCTTTAAGATTAAGAAGCCATTACACACAAAAAGGATACTTCCCATTTTCCATCTTCTAAAATCATAAATCGTTAATTTTAAATCATCCCTATTTTCCCAAATTTAAAATCTAAAATCATTTCCTTTTGATCTCAGAACAAGGATTAACGAATAGCGATTTTTGTTTTTTTTAGTATATAAACAAAATTTTCATAAAATATAAAGTGATTTTTAACTAACTTGTCAGCATACATAGTTCCTGACAGGTTTAAAAAGTTTTTATATATCTAACATGGACAGGTCTGGCGACGCTGTCAGGTTATTCCTGCTTAGTATAAAAATATTAAATACTTATTGACTGAGATTTAGTTTTTGTGAAATATTTAAGCCTTTTATCATTATATTTAAGTTGTTTGAACAACAGAAAAATTATTTTCACTTAATCCATGGTAGAACCAAAGATTTAATTTATTTTAATCTTTTTTTTCTGTTACAGCTTTAACAATGTCATCGTCAACAAGAATTCTTCCGCAATATTCGCAAACAATAATTTTTTTATGAGTTCTTATGTCTAATTGTCTTTGAGGAGGAATTTTGTTATAACAACCGCCACAAGCATCTCTTTGAATAGAAACAACAGCTAAGCCGTTTCTTACACTGCCTCTGATTCTTTTATATGCTGTTAATAAACGTTCTTCAATATATTTTTGACTTTCTTCAGATTTTGCTTTTAGGCGGTCTTCTTCTTTTGCTGTTTCAGAAACTATCTCGTCAAGTTCTTTAGATTTAACTTCATATTCTTTTCTGAAATCTTCAAGAGATTCATTTGATTTATCAATTTCCTCGGATTTAGCATTAAGTTTAAGCTGATATTCTTTAATTCTTTTTTCAGCTAATTGTATCTCAAGATTTTGAAATTCAATTTCTTTAGTTAAAGAATCGTATTCTCTGTTGTTTTTAACCATATTCTGTTGTTCAGAATATTTTTTTATTAATGCCTGGCTTTCTTTTATTGCATTTTCTTTTTCTGATATAGCAACTTTTAAATTCTCAATATCTTTTTCGTAATTTTTTATCCTTGTTTCCAGACCACATACTTCGTCTTCAAGATCTTGTACTTCAAGAGGTAATTCACCTCTGATAGTGTGAATTTTATCTATTTGTGAGTCAATTTGCTGTAATGTGTATAATGCAATTAATTTTTTTTCTATACTTACTGTGTTGTTTTCGTCAGACTTTTCCATGGTTTATTCTACTTTTATTTAGTAAATTTATAAGTATTTAACGTAGTTTGTATTAATTTTTGAAATAAAAAATGCAAAGTTAGAAAATTTTTTATTAAGAACGTTAAATAATAATTCTTTAACAAATTTTTCACTTTCATAATGTCCGATGTCAGCAATAATAATTTTATTCTCTGCAAGGGCAAAATCATGATATTTTATATCAGCAGTAAGGAAAATATCAGCATTGGCAGCAATGGCAGTATTTATTAAGAAGCTGCCAGACCCACCGCATACAGCTACTTTTTTTATCTTCTTATTTAAAAGTTTAGAGTGTCTTATACTTTTTATATTAATGATTTTTTTTACTTCTTTTAAAAATTCTGTTTCATCATATTCTTTTGATAATTCTCCTATCATTCCCGCACCGATATTATTATATTTATTGTCTAAAGAATATATGTCATAGGCAGGCTCTTCGTATGGATGAGTATTTATTAATGTGGAGATGATTTTTCCTTCTTTATCAAAGGGAAAAATCATTTCTATTCTTGTTTCATTTTCATAATGAAGCTCTCCTTTGGCACCTACAAAGGGGTTAGTGTCTTCACCTGCCCTGAAAGTGCCTGTACCATCCGCATTAAAACTGCAACAATCGTAGTTGCCGATATATCCTGCACCCGCATCAAACAATGCCTCTCTTAATTTTTTTGAATATTCGTTAGGACAATAACATATTAATTTTTTTAATAAATCTTTTTTTGGAGATAAGATGTTAAGATTTTTTAATTTTAATTTTTTACAAAGTATTGAATTTACTCCTGATTTTTGATTGTCAAGATTAGTGTGTGCTGAGTAAATTGAAATATTGTTTTTTATTGCTTTAATAATTATGCGTTCAATTAAATTATTTCCGTTAATTTTTTTTATGCTGTTAAAAATTATTGGATGATGAGAAATGATAAGATCACTTTTTGTCATTATTGCCTCATCAATGATTTCCTCTGTAACATCAACACAAATTAATGCCTTATTTACTTCCGAATTTTTATTCCCGATAATTAATCCTGAGTTATCATAAGATTCTTGATACTGAAGCGGGTATAGATTTTCTAAAAAATCAGTAATTTCTTTTAGTTTCATTTTTTATGTTTATTTTTTTAGAATATTCAATTAAAATTTTTTTAACAGATTAGTAAAAATACAACAAAATATTTATAAAAACAGTCAGTTTTAGTATGATAATTAAAAAAAATTCATATTTTTTTGATATTGATAAATAAGTTTGTAATTTTACAAACTCCAATAAAATTTTTCAAAGTGAATCTTTTACGAGTAGTATTTTTTCCGTTTGCGGTAATTTATGGCATAATAACTTTTGTTAGAAATAAATTATATGATTTAAAAATATTAAAATCATATAGTTTTGATTTTCCTGTTATTTCAGTTGGAAATTTGAGTGTTGGCGGAACAGGAAAAACGCCTCACATAGAATATATTATTAGATTACTTAAAGAAAATTATTCTGTTTGCACATTAAGCAGGGGATATAAAAGAAAGACTAAAGGTTTTGTTTTGGCAGATAATAATTCTAATGCTCTTCAAATTGGAGATGAACCAATGCAGTTTAAAAATAAATTTGATGATATTAGAGTTGCTGTTGATGAGGACAGGGTAGATGGAATAAAAAAATTAAAAGACAAATATCCTGATATTGATGTTTTTTTGCTTGATGATGCATTTCAACATAGGAAAATCGCCCCGGGATTATCTATTTTAATAACCAGTGTCAATAAATTATATACAGAAGACTATTTATTGCCTACCGGAAGTTTGCGGGAATCGATTTCGGGTGCTAATAGAGCTGATATTATTATTGTTACTAAAACAGATAAATTTCTTTCTCCAATTACTAAACGAAGAATTTATTCGGAATTAAAGCCTAAATTTTATCAAAATATTTATTTTTCTTATGTTAAATATGGAAAAATATTACCTTTGCCGAGTTTTGATTTTAAGGTAACCAAAAGTAAATTTAATACTATTTTGCTCTTTACAGGTATTGCTGATTCAACTGACTTACAGTATTATTTAAAAGAAATGTGTAATGAGTTGATATTTCTTAGATTTCCTGATCATCATTATTATACAAAAAAAAATATCGAACTTATCAGGAAAACAAATAATGATATTTATACAAAAAACAAAATAATCATTACTACAGAGAAGGACGCAATGAGGTTGACTAAATCAAAAACTATTGATTTTATTAAGGATTTACAAATTTTTTATATTCCTATCGAAATAGAATTTAAAAAGAACGATAAAAAAAAATTTAATAAACAGATATTAGATTATGTTGAAGAAAATAAACCAATCCGTTGATTATATAAAATCGAAAATTGATTTTTTCCCTGAAATTGGAATAGTATTAGGCTCAGGTATTGGAGGCTTAATTAATGAAATAGATATAAAATATACCATTGATTATAAATCTATTCCTAATTTTCCTGTCTCTACTGTTGAAGGACATAAAGGTCAACTTGTTTTTGGTGTTTTAGGACAAAAAAATATTGTTGCCATGCAAGGCCGATTTCATTATTATGAAGGTTATTCTATGCAGGAAATAACTTTTCCTATCAGGGTTATGAAATTTTTAGGCATTAAAAATCTTATACTTTCAAATGCAACAGGCGGACTTAATCCTGATTTTGAAATTGGTGATATTATGATTGTTAAAGATCATATTAATTTATTCCCCGATAATCCTCTTATTGGGATTAATAATCCAAAACTGGGCGAAAGATTCCCTGACATGAATAATGCTTATGATAAAGATGTTATTGATAAAGCTCTGGATATAGCACAAAAAAATAATATAAATGTAAAAACAGGTGTTCTGCTCTCTGCTTCAGGACCTTGTTACGAAACCCCTGCTGAATATAAATTTATGCGTTTGATTGGTGCTGATGCTGTTGGTATGTCTGTTATTCCCGAAGTTATTGTGGCAAGACAAATGAAATTATCCTGCTTTGCTATTTCTATTATTTCAGACCTTGGTATTCCGGGAAAAATTCAAGATGTCTCTCACGAAAAAGTTATTCAAGCTGTAAAAAAAATTGAACCTAAAATATTTATACTTATTAAAAATTTGATTTATAATCTTTAAAATCAAGAATTTTTATTCTCCATTTTTTGTTGTCTGTAATATATTTTTTTTCTTTTATTAACCCAAACATTGCAGTTGACGATATTAATGAGCTGATAATTATTGCATCATTTTTATTTATTATTTTGTCGTTGTTTATTATATTATTCGGAATTATAAAAATAAAATATCCTAAAATTGCATTATAACAAGCTCTTTCCATAAAAGAAACAAAAAATCTTTCTCTATAAACACATTTTATATCTTTAACAGAAATTTTATTGTTATTTATTAAAAGATTATTTGAATTTATTTTTTTTATTTTTCCGCTAATATTTTCAAGAATATTATAATTAGTTAAAATACTCAAATGAATTTCGTCACCTTTTTTATATTTATAATTTTTAATTTTCCCGGGTTTTTCCAACAGGAGAATATTTTGTGCCTGCAATGATGAAATGCATATTATTAGTATTAAAATAATATATGTTTTTTGTATTGACATTTTAATTTTTATTTGTGATAAAATTAGTTAAATATTCTTTATCAAAATGATTTTGATTATAAATTTTGATTGAAGGCTCATAAATATTAGTTTTGTTAAATCTATAAAATTAATATAAGTTCCTAAATGTTAGATTCAGAAAAAAATAAATATGATGCTGTAATTGGACTTGAAATACATATTCAGCTTTTGACAGATAGCAAGGCTTTTTCTGCTGACTATACAAATTATGGTGATTTGCCGAATTCTAATATCAGCCCTGTTTCTGTTGGATATCCCGGAGCTTTACCTAAGGTTAATAAGAATGTTATTGAATATGCTGTGAGATTAGGTCTGGCTTTAAATGCAAAGATTGATAGAAATATTGTTTTTTCAAGGAAAAATTATTTTTATCCCGATATGCCAAAAGGTTATCAGATAACGCAATATAAATATCCGATCTGTTCTAACGGATATATTATCATAAAAGATAAAGATAAAAATGAAAAAAAAATTAATATTAAAAGAATTCATATTGAAGAAGATTCTGCTAAAAGTATTCATCATTTGAGCAAAAACCATACTTTTATTGATTATAACCGGGCGGGAGTGCCTTTGCTTGAGATTGTTACAAAGTCTGAAATTTCTTCAGGTACAGAAGCTGTTAATTTTATTAATGAAATAAGAAAACTTGTGCGGTTTTTAAATATCTGTGACGGAGACATGGAAAAAGGAAGTCTTAGGTGCGATGCTAATGTTTCCGTGAAATTAAAAACCTCTAAAATTTTAGGCAATCGTATTGAAATAAAAAATTTGAATTCTACAGGTAATCTTAAAAAAGCTATTGAATATGAAATAAGCAATCAGATTAACAATATCAGCTTGGGACAAAAAATACTGCAGCAAACAAAAGGATTTAATGCAGATACAGGAAAAACTTTTAAGCTCAGAGATAAAGAAGATATTAATGAATATCGCTATTTTCCCGAGCCTGATATTAACCCTGTTGTGTTATCACAGGAATATATCGAAAATATTAAACAGCATTTGCCTGTTTTGCCTTTTGTGTTATATAAAAAATATACTAATGGTTTAGGCATTTCTGCACAGGCAGCTGAAAGTATTACAGAAAACAAAAATATTGTTGCTTTTTTTGAAGAAGTTATTAAGCACACTACACATTATAGTCTGGCAGCAAATTTTATCACTATCAGTTTAAAAAAATATCTAAATGAAAATAATTTAAATTTTTCTGACATTAAATTAAAACCTGAATATTTTGCTCAACTAATTGAATTGATTGAAGAGCATAAAATTATTAAGCTAATTGCAGAAAACAATTTGCTCCCTCTTATGATTGATAATCCTAACCTTAGTCCTTTTGAAATTGCAGAAGAGAATAATTTTATTGTAGACAAAGATTTATCAAACATAAATAATAATATTAAAATTGTGATAAAAAAATATCCCGGAAAGGTAAAGGAATATAAAAACGGGAACAAAGCATTAATGGGTTTATTTATGGGTGAGATTATGAAAATGACAAATTATAAAGCTGATCCCAAGCTTGTAAATAAATTGCTGCTTAAAATATTAGATGAGTAATGATTTTTTAATAATTTAGTAAAAAATTTATTAAATAAATGGGTAATAAAATATATTTTATTTCGGATTTACATCTCGGTATTCCATCACATAAAAGCAGCTTAGAAAGAGAAAAATTGTTTGTTGAATGGCTTGACGAAATATCCACAGATGTTGAGGAAATATATCTTTTGGGCGATATTTTTGACTTTTGGTTTGAATACAAGACTGTTGTACCAAAAGGTTTTGTTCGATTATTCGGGAAATTGGCAGAGTTGACTGATGCCGGAGTAAAAATATTTTTGTTTAAAGGAAATCATGATATCTGGGCTTTTAATTATTTTAAAAAAGAATTAGGCGTTGAAATCTGTAGAAAACCCGAAATAAAAACATTTAATAACAAGCGGTTTTATTTAGCTCACGGAGATGGTTTAGGAGATGGAGATATAGGGTATAAATTTTTGAACTTTATTTTTGAACTTCGTATAAATCAATGGCTTTTTAAATGGATACATCCTGATATTGGCACACGTCTCGGATTGTATTTTTCGCGTAGAAGTCGCTTGGCAAATATTGTAAAAAAAGGCAAAATAGAAACCTCAAATAATGTTGAAAAAGAAAGGTTATTTGTTTATAGTAAAAATTTAGTTGAAAAAGGTATAGATGTCGATTATTTCGTTTTTGGTCACAGACATATTCCTCTTAATAAAAAAATAAATGATAAAACTTCCTGTGTTATTCTCGGCGATTGGCTTACACATTTTTCATATGCTGTTTTTGACGGTGAAAAAATGGAATTAAAATATTATTCATCAAAAAAACTTTAAAAAAATTAAATTCATAAAATCAGACGAAAAAAATTAAAAAATAGCTACAGATGCACAGATAATTCTTTGAATTATTTTTTTAATCAGAGAATCTGTGGCAATTTTTTAATAAAAATTATTCATAAGAAATTAATTTACCTGTAAAATAAACAGAACCATTTATTTTAAACATTCGTGGCAATATTATTTTAAGCTGTCCTTACAGGATGAAAATTATTTATGTACATATTTCCCCAAGGCGTTGCCATTGGGTGAAATAAACTGCCTTTTCAAGGCGAAATGTATTGTTTTGGATTGCCTCATCCACAATCCGCAAGGTTTTCAAAACCTTGCGGGTTTTAAAAAACAGATGATTTTTTTACACAAATTTTTCTACAAGTTCAGCCAACCGTGCAGAAAAACCACTCTCGTTATCATACCATGCTACTACTTTAACAAGTTTGTGTTGGTCACCAAGAACAGATGTTAATCCGGCATCAAAAATTGCAGAATTTGTGTTTCCCAAAATATCAACAGAAACAATAGGGTCTTCTGTATATTCCAGAATGCCTTTTAAATAACCCTCGGCAGCATCTTTAAAAGCTTTATTAATTTCTTCAACGCTTGCAGGTTTAGCAAGAGTACAGGTTAAATCTGTTAACGAACCATCAGGAACAGGAACACGAATACCACAACCGCCAAGATTGTTTTTTAAGTGAGGGAAAATTTTTGTAGAAGCTTTGGCAGCACCTGTTGTTGTTGGTATTATTGAGTATGCTGCTGCTCTTCCTCTCCTGAAATCTTTATGCACACCGTCAATTAAGTTTTGATCTTTGGTATATGAATGCACTGTCGTGATAAAACCCTTTTCAACGCCCCATTTGTCGTCTAATATTTTTATTAATGGTGCCACACAATTTGTTGTACATGATGAATTAGAAATAATTTTATCATCCTCATCAATAATATCATCGTTAATACCGAGAACAATATATTTTACATCGTCTTGTTCTGCTTGTGCAGGTGCAGAGATTATTACTTTTTTAGCCCCGGATTCTATGTGTTTTATAGCGTCTTTTTTGTTTATAAATTTTCCGGTCGATTCAATAACTATATCAATATCAAGTTCTTTCCATGGTAATTTTGCCGGATCTTCCTGCGAATATATTTTGATTGGTGTATTATTTACAATAATTTCATTTTCTTTATAATCTATTGTGCCGTTAAATCTTCCGTGTACAGAATCATATTTTAACAAATGTGCCAATGTTTTGCTATCTGTTAAATCGTTAATTGCCACAACATCTATGTCTTCTTTTTTTATGAATTCTCTGAAACTTATTCTACCTATTCTCCCAAATCCATTTATTGCTAATCTGATTTTTCCCATATTTATTGTTTTAGAATCGACAAATTTAAAAATTTTAATATTTTATATAATATTTTCTTTGTATAATTTGTTATTATATTAATTTTAAAGAAAATTTATTACTAAAATTAAAACAAAAAAAAATGGATGAGATTAAAAATTATATTGAGGAAAATAAAGACAGATTTTTAGATGAGCTTTTTGGTTTAATAAGGATACCATCTATAAGTTCAGAATCAGCTCATAAAGACGATATGTATAAAGCTGCTGAATATTGGAAACAAGCTTTATTAAAAGCCGGTGCTGATAAAGCTGAGGTTTTTAAAACTAAAGGTAATCCTGTTACTTACGGAGAAAAAATTATTGATCCAAAGCTTCCTACAGTTCTTGTTTATGGACATATGGATGTTATGCCTGTTGACCCTATTGATTTATGGGAGACAAAACCTTTTGACCCTGTTATTAAAGACGGAAAAATCTGGGCCAGAGGTGCTGACGACGATAAAGGACAGTCGTTTATGCATGCCAAAGCTTTTGAGTTTATGGTAAAGAAAAATCTTTTACCTTGTAATGTTAAATTTATGCTGGAAGGCGAAGAGGAAATAGGATCACCAAGTTTACCTGCTTTTTGCAAGGAACATAAAGAAATGTTAAAATCAGATATTATTCTTGTTTCTGACACCAGTATGATTGCACAGGATGTTCCTTCAATCACTACAGGATTGCGAGGATTGAGTTATATGGAAGTTGAAGTTACAGGTCCAAATGCAGATCTGCATTCAGGAATTTTTGGCGGTGCTGTTGCTAACCCTGCTAATATTTTATGTAAAATGATTGCTTCGCTTCAGGATGAAAATAATAAAATTACAATACCTGGATTTTATGATGACGTTGAAATTCTGAGCCCTGAAGAAAGAGCTGAAATGGCTAAAGCTCCTTTTAGTCTTGAAAAATATAAAAAAGACTTAGATATAAAAGCTGTTCACGGCGAAGAGGGATATTCTACTATCGAAAGAACAGGAATAAGACCTTCGTTAGATGTTAATGGAATATGGAGTGGTTACACAGGTGAAGGAGCTAAAACTGTTTTGCCTTCTAAAGCTTATGCTAAAATTTCTATGCGTTTGGTTCCTAATCAGGATAATGAAAAAATCAGTAAACTTTTTGAAGATTATTTTATGTCTATTGCTCCTGATTGTGTTAAAGTTAAAGTAACAGCTTTACACGGTGGTCAGGCTTATGGTACTTCTACAAACACTCCTGCTTATATTGCTGCAAGCAAAGCTATGGAGAAAGTTTTTGGCAAAAAAGCTGTTCCTACTCGTAGTGGTGGTAGTATTCCTATTATTTCTGAATTTGAAAGAATTCTTGGAGTTAAATCTATTTTAATGGGTTTTGGTCTTAGCTCTGATGCTATCCATTCTCCTAACGAAAATTATCCTCTGTTTAATTTTTATAAAGGTATTGAAACTATTCCTTATTTTTATAAATATTATACCGGTTTATTAAAATAATATTTTAATTTTTTTAATATTACTGACTTAAAAGAGCTTTATTTGTATGATAATCTTTTAAGTCGGTTTTTTATAAAACTTTAAATCCGTAAATCGTAATGTGTGCGTTAATATTGGCATGCACTTAGAATTCGCATAAGATTTAGTTTGCTGATTTAAGGTAAAAGACAAATAATTAATATAATGGAAAGAAAATTAACGGCATTTAAACGCCTGCTTGAGATAATGGATGATTTAAGGGCAGAATGTCCCTGGGATAAAAAGCAAACCATTGAAAGTCTTAGATATTTAACTCTTGAGGAAACTTATGAATTATCAGATGCTATCATTAAAAAAGATATGTCCGGTATAAAGGAAGAACTTGGCGATTTAATGCTGCATTTGGTTTTTTATTCAAAGATAGCTTCTGAAAAAAATCAATTTGATATTGCAGATGTTCTTAACACAATTTGCGATAAGCTTGTCAGACGTCATCCTCATATTTATTCTGATGTTGTTGTGAAAGACGAAGAAGATGTGAAAAATAATTGGGAGAAGATAAAACTTGGCGAAAAAGGGCATGAATCTGTTT
>JAGGUV010000123.1 GCA_021158345.1 Bacteroidales bacterium | reverse complement strand
TAATTTTATGAGTAGCAGTTTTCTTAAAAGGTATTGGCTGTAATATTATTTTTTGAACCTGTGAAAATTTATTTACATGAGTATTAATATGTACTTTAAGCTCTTTAATAAGATCTTCGGTTTTTCTCTCAATAAAATTAGTAGCTTCGTCACGCAGGTTTTGATATTTTCCTTCAATTTCATCAAGATTAAAATGAACCATAGCAACTAATTTTCCTTTTTGTTGAACAACAACAGATTCCACAACATGACGGAAGTTGTTAATAACAGATTCTATTTCTTCGGGATAAATATTTTCACCACTAGCGCCAACAATTATATTTTTAATTCTACCCCTGATAAACAAGAAATTATTTTTATCGAAAGTTCCGAGATCACCGGTTTTAAACCAACCGTCTTCAGTTAATACTTTTTTTGTAAGCTCGGGTTCTTTATAATAACCTTTCATAACATTAGGGCCTTTAACCCAAATTTCACCTTCTTTTGTTTTTTTATTGGGGTTATGAATTTTTAATTCAATTCCTTGTACACTAGGTCCTGTAGATTGCAATATTGTATTTTGCGGATTAGATCCGGCAACCAAAGGAGAAGTCTCTGTTAAACCATATCCTATAGCATAAGGAAATTTTGCTTCAATAAGGAATTTTTCTACATTCTTATCAAGTTTAGCACCGCCAATACCAAAAAATTTAACTTTACCACCAAAAGTCTGAATTAGTTTTTTCCCTGCTATCAGGTTTAATTTTTTTCTTACAAATGGTATTTTATATAAAAGATTAATATACCATTTATCAGTAAAAGAAGGTAAAATTTTAGAGCGGTAAATTTTTTCAATAATCAGAGGAACTGAAAGAATTAAAGTAGGTTTTACTTTTTTTAATGCAGGAAGTAAAACAGCAGGTACGGGAGGCTTACGAAGATAATAAACACAAGCTCCGTAAATCATAGGTAAAATTAATCCCAATGTGTTTTCATAAGTATGAGAAAGCGGTAAAATAGAAAGGAAACGATCTGTTTCGTTAATTGGTTGAACTTTTCCGGCAGCAATAGCATCAAAACTAATATTTTTATGCGAAAGCATTACTCCTTTTGATTTTCCCGTTGTGCCCGAAGTATAAATAATTGTAGCTAAATCATCCTCTTCTACATGATATTCCTTTGCAGGCTTTGCTTCAAGATTGTATGCCTTTGAGGTATGGTCTGTTTCAATAATTGAAAAATCTTCAATTTTAATTCTATTTTTAAGATAATTATTTTTAATATCTTTAATTTTTATTGAAAGACCTTTGGAGACGAAAATCGCTTTTGCCTCAGAATGGTTTAAAATATTTTCAATTTCGGATTGATGAAAATCCGGCAATAGAGGTACTGCAACCGCTCCAATAAATGTAATAGCAAAATAAGTAATGCCCCAATTAGGCATATTTGTGCTTAAAATAGCTACTTTATCGTTTGGTTTTATATCTAGATTTTCGAGATAAGCCATTAAGGCTAAAATTTGTTTTTCAACATCTTTAAATTTTATTGGTGTTTCTCCAACAAAAGCTAAAGCATTTTTATTTCCGTAATTTTTAACAGTATTTTTGAATAAGTCAGGAAATGTTAATTTGGGTATTTTCTTCATTTATTATTATTATAAAACTTTACAAATATATATGTTTTTATAATACAAGATTACAAGTAAATACAAAGTATTTTTCAACAGTCTGATATTTAGATAGAAACATTGTATCTTTTTTTGAAGCACACCTCAAATTATACCCATTTTACCAGACTGAAATCTTGTCGGTGAGGTAAAAATTGATTTTTAGGGAAAATTCTAAAGGCATAATCATAAACGCCTGCCTTTGTTAATGTAATATCACAAACAAATGTTACATAGTCTTTTTCTCTGTGAACCATTTTCATTTGTTCAGAAAAAATTATCTCTTTTACTTCTCCATTGACTTTTTTTCCAAAAATTATCTCAATACCTAAATCATTTTCTGATAATTTCGATATTTTTAATACTATCACGGCTTTAAATTTTTCCCCAAGCATCAATGGATAGCCATTGGAATCAGGTGTTTTTACTGAAACAATTTTAATATTTTCCCAATTATTATTAATTTTTGTTTTCCAAAGGGAAATTTGTTTGGCTAAATCATAATTATTCATTTTCAATTGTTCGCTACGTTTGAACAACTTATTATAAAATTTATTATAATAATCATCCAGCATACGTTTCATTGTGAAATGAGGAGCAATTTCATAGATAGTATTTTTAATATACGATATCCATTTTACGGGTATACCTTTTTCGTTTAAGTCGTAAAAAACAGGTATTATTTCTTCTTCAAGCAGATAATAAATTGTCTCTGCATCAAGTTCGTCCTGGAAATTTTGATTAGCATAAGTCTTAGCTTCTTTAATAGCCCAGCCTGCCTTTTCTTTATAGCCTTCAGCCCACCAACCATCAAGCACACTAAAATTGACAACACCATTCATAACTGCTTTTTCTCCGCTTGTACCCGAAGCTTCCATAGGTCGTGTTGGAGTGTTAAGCCAAATATCAACACCGGGAATTAATTTTTTTGCTAATGCAATATCATAGTTTTCAACAAAAATTATTTTACCGAGAAATTCAGGCCTTTTGGAAATTTCAATGATTTTTTTTATAAGGTTCTGCCCTTCTACATCCTGTGGATGAGCTTTGCCTGCATAAACAAATTGTACAGGTTTGTCTTTATTATTAACAATTTTTGCCAACCGTTCAAGGTTAGTAAATAATAAATTAGCTCTTTTGTAAGTTGCAAAACGTCGTGCAAATCCTATTGTCAGGGCATTCTCATTAAAAGCTTCTCTTGTGTTGATAATAAGTTTAGGATTTTCTTGTCGTTGTGTCAAATCATCTGTTATTCTTCGTTTAAGATAGTCGATAAGTTCTTTTCTGAGAGTTTGTCTTATTTTCCAAATATTTTCATCAGGCACATCATAAATTTTTTTCCAATATTTATCATCCGATTGATTTTCTAAAAAGTCTTTTCCAAAATGTTTTTCATAAAGTTGTTGCCATTTTTTTTCAGCCCAGGTTTTATAATGGACGCCATTGGTAACATAATTAATAAATAATTCTTCGGGGAAATAGCCTTTATAAAGGTCGTTAAACATTTTTTGTGAAACAGCACCATGGATTTTGCTGACTCCGTTCATCTCTTGTGATAACTTGGCAGCTAAAACACTCATAGAAAAATTTTCATTATGGTCATTATCATTAAATCTTCCGAGATTCATAAAATCATCCCAGCTAATATTCAGTTTATCAGGATAATGTGATAAATATGTTCTTATCAAATCTTCATTAAATCTATCATGACCTGCAGGCACAGGAGTATGTGTAGTAAATAGTGAAGAAGCTCTTACTAATTCAATAGCTTGAGAAAAAGTCAAATTTTCCTCTTCAATATATTTTCTTAGTCGTTCAATCCCGATAAAAGCAGCATGCCCCTCATTACAATGATAAATATCAGGATTAGCACCTATTGCGTCAAGCAATCTTATTCCTCCTATACCGAGCAACATCTCTTGTTTTAATCTGTTTTCACTATTACCACCATACAGAGCATGTGTAATTGTTTTGTCAATGTCGGAATTATCTTCAATATCAGTATCTAATAAATATAAAGGTATTCTTCCAACATCCACACGCCAAACTTTAGCATATAAAATTCTTCCCGGTAAAGGAATATGTATTTTTATCCATTTACCATTATTATCTTTTACTGATATTAATGGGAGATGAGAAAATTTTTGAGGTTCGCGAATGGATATTTGATCTCCGAAAATAGATATATTTTGCTTGAAATAACCATAACGATAAATCAAGCCAATGCCTACAATATTTATATTTGAATCGCTTGCTTGCTTGAGATAATCACCTGCGAGAATTCCCAACCCGCCTGAAAAGATTTTAATAGTATCGTGTAAACCATATTCCATACAGAAATAAGCAATCTGTCTTTTTGGTTTCTCAACAGACTTGCTCATATAATTATCAAATTTTTCTGTAACAGTTTTTAATTTCCCGATAAAAACTTCATTTTTTTCAAGACTTTGTATTTGATTGTACGACAGCGACTCAATAAGAACAATAGGATTATGTTTAGCTTTATCCCATAGTTTTGAGTCAATCATCTCAAAGAGTTCGGAAGCTTCATAATTCCATGTCCACCATAAATTTTTCGCTAATTTGTTCAGAGGTTCAAGGCTTTCAGGCAAAGAGGTTTTTATTAAAATTTTACCCCAGTTTGGTTTTTTGTTTGTTTTTTTTAAATTAGTATAATGTTCGGGGTAGAGTTTGTTTTTAAATAAATCAGAACGATTTTCAACTTTTTCTAAAGCTATAGAATAAGCTTTTTTATAATTTACTATAAGATTTTTCCACAATGCTTTTTTGGAGATATTAAAAGCATCTTCACGAAGTTTATTTTTATCAGTGTTTGACAGATTCATAATTTCGACTAAATTTTCAACAATTCGGTCAACAATATTATTATCATCAGTTCTTTCAATAACAGAAACACCATTACTGTTTTCCCCAAAAATAGATTTTACCCATTTACCAAAACCTGTAAGTGTAGTTGTAATAGTTGGGATATGAAAAGCTATACTTTCTAAAGGTGTATATCCCCATGGTTCATAATAAGAAGGGAAAACAGAAATATCAAATCCTATCAATAAATCATAATAATTGAGATTAAAAATTCCATCTTCTCCATTTAAATAACAAGGGACAAAAATAATTTTAACCTTATCCTCAGGCAAATTTCTTAATCCGTTCGCTTTTATGCTTTTTAAAATAGGGTCATCTCCTTCATTGTTAAGATAATGAGTCAAATATTTATCAGTTACAGGATTTTTAAAATCTTTATTATTAATTTTTTGAATAATTTCTTTATTAATGCCGTCATGATTAGCAGGCACGGTGATAAAAGCTAAAATGTTTTTTTGTAAACTTTCTTGTTTATTTAGTTTTCCTAAAGCATCAATAAAAACATCAATACCTTTATTTTTAAATTCATATCTGCCGCTATTAATGACGAGTAAGCTCTCTTTTGCAATTTTTTGATTAAACAGAGCTTCTGCCACCTCGAACAATTTATTTTTTGCAATTTTTCTTTTTTGTTGAAAATCTTCTTTTGAAGGTACAAATGAGTATTCAAAACCATTTGGAGTTATAACATCTACCTTTTTTTGTAATAATTTTTCACATTCTTTAGCTGTGATATCACTAACTGTTGTAAAAGAATCGCTATGATTTGCAGCTAATTTTTCAAGAGAATATTTAGAACGGATTCCAAAATCATTAGCTATTGCATTTAAGTTATAAGAATCTAAATTTTTGTAAAGAGGTAAGGAGTTTCCTGCAATAGAACGACCGAGAACAGTAGCATGAGTAGTAAACACACAGGCAGCTTGAGGCATTTTTTCTTTAAGATATAAAATTCCTGTACCTGTCATCCATTCATGAAACTGGGCTATAATTTTATCATATGCTGATAAATAGAAGTTGTAAAAACTCTCAATGATTTTACCTGCAGCATATCCAAACAAAACAGGTTCAACATAATCCCACTGACCTGTAATTGAATCTAATTTGTATTTTTCCCAAAAATGAGCAAAGATTTCGTTTTTATTTGAAAAATAAGATGTGAAATCAACAAGTATAACTATAGGGTTTCCTGCAATATTCCATCGTCCAATTCTAAAATGAAGCCCTTCTTCTTCAGCTTTTTCTCTCCATGAGCTATGTAAATGCTTATCTTCAATAAATTCTATGTTGTTATGTGTTTCTTTTAATATATCAGGACCTATAAGAATATAGTTATCCTTATATTCATTTACCAGTGTTAGGGCTTTTGAGGATATAACAGTATAAATTCCTCCAACTTTATTGCATACTTCCCAACTTGTTTCAAAGATATAATTAGGGTTAATAGATTTATTTTCAGACATAAATATTAAATTTTATTTTAATAAAAAACAGGCAAAGATAGAATTTTATGCTTTTGAACATATATAAAAATTAAAATATATGATTGTGAAGGAATAGTTAGTGTCTGTCTATATCCTATAATTTCTACGGGTTTAAAAATTTTATTAATTTGTTAAAAAAACTCTATAGCTTTTTTATGCCTTTCTCAATCAATGTTCTGGATTTTAATGTTTCTGATTTTTTTAT
>JAGGUV010000039.1 GCA_021158345.1 Bacteroidales bacterium | reverse complement strand
TTGGTATTGGCATAGGATTAGCTTTTTCTTTTATATTTTTTATGCAGGTATCCACTGTTTTCGCCACTATGGGTAGTTTGTCTCCATTAATTGCTGTTTGGATTCCTAATATAATTTTTGGTGTTATTAGTGCATATTTTTTAAATAATGCTCCTAAATAATTTTGTAAAATATTTTTAAAATCTAAATTTGCAACTCAAAATATAAAAAAATGCAGATGAAAACTTTACCCGATATTTTACAAAACACTTTAAACAATCATCCTGATAACTCTATTGGATACGTAAATTTTGACGGTGAAATTAATTTCAAAACTTATGCTGATTTATATGATGATGCTTTAAATTTATTAACTAGCCTCTCGGAACTAAATATAAAAGCCGGAAACAAAATTATTCTGGCATTAAACAAAAATCAGGAAACTATAAGTATGTTATGGGCATGTATTTTAGGCGGAATTATTCCTACAATTCTTCAACCCCCTGTTTCGTTTTCTGATATTAACCCTGCTGCTGAAAAAATATTTAAAGTTTATAAAATATTAGGTAATCCTAAAGTTATTATTTCTGATGATATTTTCAAAACATGGAAACAGGATAAAATTTCAAAAGATGACATTAAAAATTTTACATCTTTATCAAAAAAGAACAATAAAAAAATAAACCCTCACAAAGCTAAAGAATCTGATATAGCATATATACAATATTCTTCGGGCAGCACAGGCGACCCAAAAGGGATATTGTTAACACATGAAAATATTCTTGCAAATATTCAGGCCATTAGTATTGGCAGTAAACTTACTACTGAAGACAGATATGCTAACTGGATGCCATTATATCACGATATGGGTCTGATAGGATTTCACATTACGCCTTTGTACAAATCTGCAAATCAATTTCATATTCAAGCAACTGATTTTATCAAAAGACCTTTTTTATGGTTAGATCTTTTGACTGAAGAAAAAATCTCTTCTACAGGTTGTCCTAATTTTGGCCAAGCATTAATTTTAAGACATTTAAAACGAAAAAAAAGCAATGACTGGGATTTTACTAATTTAAGAGTAATTTTTAATGGTGCAGAACCTATCTCGCATTCAATAATGAATGATTTTATTGAAAGTTTAAAGCCTTTTAATCTTAAACCTGAAGCAATGTTTCCCGTTTATGGAATGGCAGAATCTACTCTTGCTATTTCATTTTCTGAACTAACTGCCAAACCTTTGGTTCAGGCTTTCAACAGAAAAAGTTTACAATTCGAAAATCTTGCTGTTGCTGACAATAATTCTTCAGCACAAAAAATTGTTAGTGTTGGTAAACCCATAAAAAATATCGAAATACGTATTGTAGATGATGATGACAACATTGTTGAAAATAACAATATCGGGCATATTCAGATAAAAGGAAAATCTGTAACTCCAGGATATTATAATAATGATGATGCAAATAAAAATGTTTTTTGTGATGGATGGTTTCGTACAGGTGATTTAGGATTTTTCTATGATGATGAGCTTTTTATTACCGGCAGATATAAAGATATTATTTTTATTAACGGACAAAATTTTTATGCTCACGATCTTGAAGGTATTGCCTTAAAATATGAAAATATTAATTTTGGTAAAATTGTTTTCGGTGGGGCTTTCGACGAAAAACTTTCTCATGATATTTTAATTTTATTCCTTGTTGGCTCAATAAATAATAAAACAACAATTGACACCTTTAAAAATCTAAAAAAAATATTCAGCAATTCTCTCGGTATAAGTATTGATGTTTTTATCCCAATCAGGTCGAATCAGATACCAAAAACCAGTAGCGGAAAAATTCAAAGATATAAGTTGATTTCGCAATACCTAAAAGGTGATTTTGATGAAATTATTAAAAAGACTTCTGAAATAATTTCCTAAAAAAGCATCTTATTTTTTTTCAAAAACAACTCTTCCTCAATTATCATATTTCTATACGATAAATTAGTTGTATAAGCCCATAAAAAACCATTTACGCCTCTGGCAGCCCAAAGATAAGGGTTGAAATTTCGCATATTCCATGCAGTGCGGCATGCTCTAAAAAAAAGATTTCTTTTTCCATAAAGTTTATGCCATTGCTCGTTCATTGATTTTTGGAACTCATTATATGTCATTTTTTTTGGCAGCATAACAGGCTCATAAAAATTATAATCACCCCAGTCTTCAGGATAATTATTTTTTATTATTCTATTATCTTTAGCTGCTCTTTTATAAAGAGGTGTACCTGGCAAAGGTGTTAATATTGTAGTCTGAATAGAATCAACACCCGATTTTAAAATAAATTCAGTGCGTTTGTTTAAATCTTCAATACTATCATTATCTAAACCATACATAAAAGTACCTAAAACACAAATGCCGTGTCTCTGAATTTTTTTAAAAATCTTTTTATAATTTTCAACACCTTTTTTTAGATTTAATTTTTTATCAATTTCTTTTAAATCTTCTTCTTTTTCAGATTCAATACCCATAAGAATAAGCCTGCACCCACTTTTGCGTGCATATTTCAAGACCTCATCATTATCAGCAAAATTAAGCGATGCCTGCGAAAACCATTCTTTTTTCAGCTTTCGTTTTATCATACCTTTAAATAATTCTATTGCCCTTTGCTGACTGTTTTTGCCGTAACCAATAATATTATCATCAACAAAAAAAATATATTTTTGAGGTATTGTTTCAAGCTCATCAAGAATTTCATTAATAGGACGCTGCCTGTATTCACGCCCGTTAAAACTACTAACAGAACAAAAATCACAATTCATAGGGCAGCCACGAGATGTTTGTATAGAACCAAAAATATAATTCTTATTAAAAAGCTCTCTTTTTGGTTTTACAGAATTTTTTAATTCAAGATGAATGCCTTTATATTTCTTTTGCAGACAGCCATTCTCAAAATCAGAAATTAATTTTCTCCATACACTTTCGGCTTCTCCAATAACAACACTATCAACATAATTAAGAGCTTCATCAGGAAGCATAGATGCATGAATACCTCCTAATACTGTTGGAATACCCTTTTCTTTATATATTTTGGCTATTTCATAAGCTCTTAAAACTGATGATGTGAAAGCTGTAAAACCAACCAAATCTGCCTCTTTATATTCAAAAGGAATAAAAACCTCATCTAATATTTCAACTTCCCAATTATCCGGTGTTAACGCTGCTACTATTCCCAACGCAAGTGGTTGATACATATTCCTGTTTTTATTCTCTTTTAAAAGAAAACCTTTTTTTACGTTATTAACAGGATTAATTAATATTAATTTTTTCTTTTTCATCTGAAAACTAATTAAGTTTTCGAATATATAAAAATATATTTTATTTATCTTGATTTTTTATCAATAAATAAAATTGAGAATGAACTAAATTCTTAAAAAATAGAATCTATTTCAAAGTAGATTTTTTTAATAATTAAAAAATATTACTTTTGTAATCCGTAAAAAATAATGTATTATATAAACAAATAATATTATTATTTCCGATTTAATCGGGTTTATTAATTAAGGGAAAAATAAGAGTGATGAAGAAATTATTTTTTCATCAATAAAAAAAACAAAAAAGATAAAAGATAATACAATGGAGGAATTTATTAAAAAAATTGAAGAAGAATTTGAAGATATAGAACCCGGCAAACTAAAACCTGAAAGTAATTTCAGAGAAATGTTCGATTGGAACTCAATAAATGCATTAATAATAATTGCATTAGTAAAAACCGAATATGATGTAGTTATAAATGCAGAAGATATTGCTTCATCAAAAACAGTTAGCGACCTTTATAATGTAATAGAATCAAAAAAATAAAAATTATATGTCAATTTTTTCAATACCAAATATTCGCATTTCCGGTATCACAGCTTGTGTACCAAAAAATAAATTATCTACTTTAGATTATGACTGGATACCTTTAAAAGACAGGGAACAATTTATTAAAACCGTTGGTGTTGAAACAAGACATATAGCTACTGATAATATTACAACTTCAGACCTTTGCTTTACAGCCGCTGAAAAATTATTATCAGAGCTTAAATGGGATAAAAAAGACATCAGCATATTAGTCTTTGTATCACAATCACGCGATTATATTATTCCTTCAACATCCGGCATTTTACAAGATAGACTTGGCCTTAGCCACGATACATCTTCTTATGATATAAATATGGGATGCTCAGGATATATTTATGGAATTTCTTCTATTGCAAGTTTGTTGAATTTTTCAAAAGGCAAAAAAGCTTTATTGCTCGTTGGCGATGTTTCATCATCAAACACATCGTATAAAGACAAAAGTACATATCCTTTGTTCGGGGATGCAGGTACTGCCACTGCTATTGAAATTGACGAAAATGCTGAAAACATTGAAATAAATATGCAAAGCGATGGTTCAGGTTGGGATGCTATTGTTATTCCTGACGGAGGCCTTCGTAATCCTGTTAGTATTAAGTCGTTTGAATATAAAAAATATCCGGGCGATATATACAGAAATAATGTTCAGGTGGCTTTAAACGGTGTTGAAGTATTTAATTTTTCTTTACGTGAAGTTGTGCCAAATATTAAAAAACTTTTAAAAGAAACTAATAAAAATATTGAGGATTTCGACTATTTAGTTTTACATCAGGCTAACAAACTCATCAATAAAACTATTACTAAGATGTTGAAATTCGACAAAACTAAAGTTCCTGAAACATTAAATAAATACGGTAACACAAGCTCTGCTTCAATACCTTTAACAATAGTATCGGAACTTAGAAAACAAATGACAGAAGAAAAGGTAAAATTAATATTATCAGCTTTTGGAATAGGTTTATCGTGGGGGACAATTTTTATTGAAACAAATAAAATTGTATGCCCTAAGGTAATTGAAATATAAACATACTCAAACTCATGAACAGTCCTTTTGATCTTACAGGAAAAACCATTTTAATTACGGGAGCCTCTTCCGGTCTCGGACAACAAGCTGCTATTTCATCAAGCATGCAAGGTGCCACTTTAATTATTACAGGCAGAGACAAAACAAGACTGGATGAAACTTTAAAAAGGCTTAAAGGCGATAATCATAAAGCTATTATTGCTGACCTTTGCTATGAAGAGCAAATAAATAATTTGGTTGATCAATTACCTAAACTAAATGGTGTTGTTTATAGCGTTGGCATATCAGACCTTACTCCTGCTCAATTTCTTAACTCTGAAATTATTAATAAAAATTACAAAATTAATTTTGAGGCATCTGTATTATTGTCAACCAGAATACTTAGAAAAAAAAGATTGCTTAAAGGTTCATCAATAGTTTTTATTTCGTCTATTTCAACAGTATATCCTTTTGCCGGCGGTGCTATGTATATTAGTACTAAAGCTGCTTTAGAAGCTTATTCAAGAGTTTTGGCTTTAGAATTAGCTCCCAAAAAAATCAGATCGAATTGTTTAAGACCTGCTTTTGTTAAAACTCATATGCTTGACGAAACTGCTGAAAATTATTCAAGAGCTGTTGTTGACAAAATTGAAGAACAACAATTACTCGGTTTAGGTGAGCCTGAAGATGTTGCCAATGCTATTGTATTTTTTCTCTCTGATGCATCGAAATGGATTACTGCTACTAATTTAATTTTGGGCGGCGGTTGATTGACGATTGAGTGACTATGTAACGGGGAGACAAGGTGACAAGGCGACAGGGTGATGGGGCGACATGGCGATGGAACGATGAAGCGACAGAGCGGTGAAACGACATGGCGACGAGGCGACGGAGCGACGGGGTGACATATAACGAACAATATGAATATAAAATTTTAAAATTATGAAAATTGATTATTCAGTAGTTATTCCTGTATATAACAGCGAAAAATCTTTAGAAGAATTGTGCTCAGGCATAATTTCTGTTTTTAAAAAATCAGAAAAAAATATTGAAATAATTTTTGTTGATGATTTCAGCAGTGATGATAGCTGGGAAAAAATAAAAATCTTAAAAGAAAATTATCCTGAAATTGTAAAAGGAATTAAGTTAAGCAAAAATTTCGGTCAGCATAATGCAACATTATGTGGTTTTAATTTCTCAAATGGTGAATATATTATTACCATTGACGACGATTTACAAACAATGCCATCGGAAATTAATAAACTAATTGCAGCTCAAAAAGAAAATAATTCAGATCTGACTTACGGTATATCATCAAATAAAAAACATTCTGCTTACAGAAATATTGGAAGTAAATCATTAAAAAAAACCTCTAAAAAATTATACAACGCTCCAGGAGAAGGCTCTTCATTCAGATTGATAAACAAAGAACTTGTTAAAAAAATCTTGCAGCATAACCATAATTTTATTTATTTAGACGAAATATTTTTTTGGTACACCGACGAAATTGCTTTTGTTGAGGTTGAACACTGCAAAAGAAAATATGAAAAATCAGGATACTCTTCAAGAAAACTTCTGAAATTATTCTCTAACATCATTATTTATTACACAACAATACCCCTAAAATTCATGGTTTATGGCGGTATGATATTTTCAATAATCAGCTTTATTTTAGGCATTATCTTTATCGTAAAAAAAATATTCTTTAATGTACCTCTCGGTTATACATCATTAATGGTTACTATACTTTTTTCAACAAGTATAATCCTACTCGGATTGGGAACAATAGGTGAATATCTGAGAAGAATTTATATGGTACAAAACAAAAAACCTTCATACTCAATAAAAAAAATACTTAAATAATTTTTTGACTGAAAAATGAAACTTAAAAAATACGGAATTACCTTAAGTCGTTTACAATTAGAGGATATTGAGCTGGTTCGTAATTGGAGAAATTCCAAAACTGTGAGAGATAACATGGAATTCAGAGAATATATCACTCCTGAAATGCAAAAAAAATGGTTTCATTCAATTAATAATATAAATAATCTGTTTTTTATTATTGAATATAATAATGAAAAAATAGGTTTGCTTAATGATAAAAATATAGATTGGAAAAAACGCATATCAGAATCAGGCTTTTTTCTCGGCATACAAAAATATTATAACACTTTTGTGCCAATATTAGTTTCATTATGCGGTATTGAATCAACATTTTATTTTATGAATTGGAACATCTCCTACGCAAGAATATTAAAAAATAACCACAGAGCTATAAATTTCAACACCAATTTAGGATATCAGCTTTGCGAAGGACAGGAGAATGTGGAAAATCAAAAATATTTTTTGACAAGACAAAATTTTGAATTAAAAGCAAAAAAAATCAGACAAGCGGCTCATAAACTTACAGGCTCTGACGACACTACTTATTTTATCCTTGAAAAATATGATTATGATAAAGGATATGCTGATTTTTTTGAAGATATTGTAAAAAATTCCAATTATAATATTAAATCTAAGATTACAGATAAAGAAA
Organism: Bacteroidales bacterium; assembly: GCA_021158345.1. Classification (GTDB taxonomy): domain Bacteria; phylum Bacteroidota; class Bacteroidia; order Bacteroidales; family AUK083; genus AUK083. The sequence goes on along the minus strand of JAGGUV010000039.1, from coordinate 191 downwards.
AAATATTCTATTATAAACCTGAATTCGGAAAAAAATAGGATAAATAGGCTCTGTCATGTTTATTTTTTAAAAAATTTCAAATAAATTTTCAAAAATACTGACATTTTCTTAAGCATCCATTTATTAAATTTATAAGGCAAATAACTACCCAGAAGCATAAGTTTATATATTAAAACTCCATAAATTAAAAC
>JAGGUV010000087.1 GCA_021158345.1 Bacteroidales bacterium | reverse complement strand
TATTAGAAGTCCCCTAAAGCCACACCCCCGGTATTTTTTCTCCACAAAATTTACATTTTCCATTTTTAATATTATTTTTCAATATTCTAAAACCCCGTCTTTCAACAATTAATTTTTTACACTTCGGGCAATAAGTGTTCTCATAAGAAGCACCCGGAACATTACCAATATAAACATATCTCATACCTGCATTAATTGCAATATCCCTTGCTTTTTCTAATGTTGACAGAGGTGTGGGTGGTAAATTAGTCAATTTATACATAGGCTGAAACCTGCTGAAATGCAATGGATAATCTTTAAAACCATTTTTATACAGCCAGTCACACATCTCTTTTATCATATCCATATCATCAGTCCACGAAGGAATTACAAGGTTAGTAATTTCAAGCCATACTTTTTCTTGTTTTAATATTTTGAGACAATTTAGAACAGGTTGTAAAGTGGCACCATTAAGATTTTCGTAAATAGAATTTTTAAAAGATTTTAAATCAATATTAGCAGCATCAATATATTTACACAAATCCCGCAAAGGTTTTTCATTAATATAACCTGCTGACACAAAAATATTTTTTATATTTCTTGCTTTGGCGATTTTGGCTGTATCATAAACATATTCGTAGAAAGTGATAGGCTCGGAATAAGTATATGCTATTGATTTGCAATTATATTTTTCGCAGGTTTCAACAACTTTCACAGGCATTAAATCATAGTTTCTTGTGTTCTCGGGTCCTGATTGTGATATTTCCCAGTTCTGACAATTTAAACAGGCAAGGTTACACCCTGCTGTGGCTATTGAAAAAGCTTTTGACGAAGGCAGAAAATGAAATAAAGGTTTTTTCTCTACAGGATCGATATGCATTGCACAGGGGTTACCATAAACTTTGGTATATAATTTTCCATTGATATTTGTTCTTGACCTGCAAAGTCCTGTTTCATTTTCCTTTAAAATACATTCGTTAGGACAAAGCAAACATTTCACGCCCCTTGGTGTGCTGACATAATAAGCTGCTTCTCTTGTCCATTTATTAAGCTTCTCTGCATTACCAAATATTTTTTTCGACACTCCCCTACCCAAAAGTTTTAAAGAGCTTAATCCAAGGCTCAATCCTCCGATTGCCATTAAACCATATTTAATAAAATTTCGCTTTGTTATTTTTTTGTTAATATTCATTTTCATTTATGTCTTGTATCTTATTCATTATATTTGTTTCTTGAAAGAAATGAATTAATAAAAATCCACTTAATGTTGTCCTCACTTAAAATCTAAAATTCTAATATATTAATTTCCTTTTTCTTTTCATCAAAATTATTATACCAATTAAAAAATTTAAAATTGAGATAAATATACAAACATTATTAATTCCAAGCAAAGGTATTAGCAAAGCAGAAACTAATAATGCTCCCACTGCACCGCCAAACAAATCAGCGCTATACGAATTTGCTGCAATTTCATTGTATTCGTTTTTCTGTAATTTTGATGTTATGGTAAAAATAATTCCAGTGATTGTTGATATTATTAACGTTACAAGAAAAAATATTGTTTTAACAAAAATAATATCATACGAATATTTATCTAAAACCAGTAAGACCAAAGGCAAAACAGCAGAGAACACTCCTATTGAAAATTGCAGATAAGCATAATTTTTAATATTTGTCTTAACATACTTATGCAAAAATAAAGCGCCGAGAAATAGCCCTGCCATAAAAATGCTAATTATTATTCCTGTCATCTGATAAATATATCCGTAAATCACCTGAAACGAAAACAATATTATTATTTCAATTGCTGATGATGAAAACCCTGCTGTGAATAATCCCAAAGTTATAAATTTTACTCTTGTTATGGCTAAAATTATAATTATTAGCAACATAAGAAAAAACCAAAAATAATTCTCTTTAAAATAGCTTAACCAGTATCTCAATTCATTGAAATACAGCACAGGCTTAAAATTCTTATTTTGTTTTTCGTTTTTATTAATATTACTCAAAATATACTCGCTTCTTGCTTTTAGTAATAAAGTATCAATATAAAATTCGTTTACATAAGAATTAGTGATTTTTTTCTCTTTAATTTCCCCAGGGATATTATATGTCAGATTATTATCAGATAAAATAAAATAATTTTTTTGCCCCGGGATTATTAATATGTTTTTAAAAAAAATTTTAACAGATGAATAAAGTATAGAATTATTTTTTGCAGCTTCTTTGCTGATATAATTCCCGACAGACTGTAGTCCGGTTATAACAACACCATTATCAGAAAGCTTTGTTTTAAGATTTTTGAAGAATTCGACAGTATAATATCTGTTTATCTGAGCTGTTGCCGGTTCAGGCAGGTTTATTAAAATTATATCATAAAGATTTTTTGTTTGTTTCAGGAATAGACAGGCATCAATATTTATAATGTTTATTTTTGGATTGTCTTTAAAATTCGTATATTTTTTCCCGGCATCCACGATATAAGGATTTATTTCAAGATAATCTATCTTATGAATTTTATATTTAAGAATTTCATCAAAAACGCCTGAAAACCCGCCTGATATCAATAAAATATTTTTAGGATTTTTATGCTGAACCATTGCATAATGAACCAATTCTTCATTATTTATCACATTATCGGTTGCAAAAAGCAAAACACCATTTTCAAAAAAATTAATTTGATTATCAAGTTTTGTTACAATAAGATTTCCAAAAGGTGTATCTTTTCGATAAACAATTTTCTGTCCACTGAATAAAAAACCCTTTGAGATTTTATCAATATCAAAAAACAGGCTTACAATAGAAATTAATATCAAAAATATTAAACCTATGCTTAAAACATTTTTTTTAATGCTTACAGATAAAAATAATGCTGCAGATAAATTAATAATACAAATAATTGTAAGGCTCTGAAAACTTTCTAAAACAAATATCAGAATAAGATTATATATTAGACCTGCCACTATGCTCCCGAGAGACTCAAAAGAATAAACTTTATTGATTTTATTTGATTTGCTGATATCAGAATAATAATCGCATAACAGGGTGAAAAGCATTCCATTGATAAAACAATAAGGTAGCAAAATTATAAATGAAGACAAAAAAACATCGAAAATATCATTCATGCTACCTGCAGGAAAAACAATGTTTTTCAAATAATTTATCAAAAAAACGCTTACTAAAGGCAGCACTGCAATGCATATCTGAAAAATAATTATATGATATTTTTTTCTGCTAAACTTAAAATGCTTTTCAAAATATGAACCGAAACCGGTTATCAACATCCAGTTCGACAGAATTATTCCAATCACCAGTTCATTACCATAAAATACAGATAAAAATTCTCTTAAAATAATTATTTGTGTAACAATAGATGAGCAACCCATTGCTATCACAGAGATTAAAATTTTATTTTTATTTTGTCTTAACATTTTGTATATTTGTATGATTACGAAAATAAACAAATTATGTGTAAAAGAAAAATATCTAAGATTTTTATAATAGTTTTAACAATGATTTTTTTTAATTGTTCAGGACAAAATAATAAAAATTCAATGAAAGACAGACAGCCTTATGCAGCAGGAAAATTTTATGAAGCAGACTCATCAGCATTAATTAAAGATTTACAAAAATTATTTTCATATGATGTGGCTGTGATAAAAAAGCAAACTGTTCTTGCAATTATCTCGCCACACGCTTCTTATGCTTATTCGGGTAAAGTGGCAGCATCTGCTTTTAAGCAAATTGATAATAATAAAAAATATGACAATATCTTTATTCTCGGGCCAAGTCATCAATATGCTTTTTCAGGTGCTTCTATTTATTCTGCCGGCGATTATATTACACCTCTCGGCAAGGTTAAAGTAAATACCAAATTAGCGAAAGATTTTATTAGAGATAATAATGTTTTTCATTTCTATCCTAATGCTCATCGTTATGAACATAGCATAGAAGTACAATTACCTTTTTTGCAATATTTAATGAAAAAAGATTTCCAAATTATCCCGATAGTTGTCGGAAGCGGGTCAACAGAAGACTGTAAACGCATAGCAAAGGCTCTAAAGCCTTATTTTAACGAAAACAACCTTTTTATCATTAGCACTGATTTTTCTCATTATCCTTCTTATAACGAGGCTATAATCAACGACAGCATAACTGCCAATTCCATAATGAAAAATTCTGCAAAAGAATTATTAAAAATTCTAAAATCAAATACAGAAAAAGGATATAAAAATCTTGTAACAAGTTTATGCGGCAGATATGCTGTTTTAACATTATTATACATCACAGAATCAGACCCTGACATAAACATAACACCTATTTTATATGAAAATTCAGGTGATTATATTTATGGAGATAAAAACCGGGTTGTAGGTTATTATTCAATTGCATTTTCAAAAAACTTAAAAAAAATAAATAAAATGGAAGAATTTACATTAACAATAAAAGACAAAAAAGATTTACTGCAAATAGCAAGGAAAACAATAAATGAGTATATAAGAAAAGGAAGAATATATAAAATTAATCCTTCATCATTCTCCGATAACATAAAAAAACACTGTGGAGCTTTTGTCACTCTCCATAAAAATGGCAGGTTAAGAGGCTGCATAGGCAGATTTATCGCAGATGAGCCTTTATATAAAATTGTTCAGCAAATGGCAATAGCATCGTCAACACAAGACTACAGATTTCCTAAAGTAAGAGAAGCGGAAATTGATGATTTGGAAATTGAAATATCTGTTTTGTCGCCATTACGAAAAATTGATTCTATTGATGAAATTCAATTAGGCAAACACGGAATATATATAAAAAAAGGAATGGCTTCCGGGACTTTTCTACCTCAGGTTGCAACTGAAACAGGTTGGAACAAAGAAGAATTTCTCGGTCATTGCTCCCGCGACAAAGCAGGCATTGGCTGGGACGGCTGGAGAGATGCTGAAATTTTTATTTATGATGCTATTGTTTTTGATGAAAAAATAATGGAATAATAATCACAAGCGTTGGCATTTGGGAAAAAATATTAAAATGTTTTCGTCCTGTAAGGACAGCTTAAAAAAATATATTATGGCACAATCCCTATCTAAATTATACATACATATAATTTTTCACATAAAAAATCCTTATGCAGAAATACGCAAAGAAGACAAAAATGATTTATATGCATATATGGGTTCGATTATCAAAGACAATAATTCAATTCCAATATTAATTAACGGTGTTGAAGACCACGTACATATATTGTGCGTAATGTCAAAAAATATTTCTCTGTCAAAACTTATTGAAGAAATTAAACGACACAGTAGCAGATGGATAAAAACTAAAAATCCACATTATTCCAAATTTTCATGGCAGGGAGGATATGCAGGTTTATCTGTTAGTCCATCATTGCATGATAAAACAAAACGTTATATTAAAAATCAAGAAGAGCATCATAAAAAAATATCTTTTAAAGAAGAATATTTATTGTTTTTAAAAGAATATGGGATTAATTATAACGAAGATTTTTTATGGGAAGAATAATTTAACCTGCCCTTTCAGGGCGCAATTTACCTTTAATTAACTGACCCAAGGCGTTGCCATTGGGCTGAATTAATTTGGGCTTTCAGCCCGGTGAAAAAATACAGATATTATTTTAACAATGTAAATATTAAAATAAATTTATGTTGATAAAGATTATAAATTAATCTGTAAATTTGACTTGGAAATTATTTCTGTTTTAGGTGGCACTATATGACCGGAATATCCAGCAAAGTCCGTTGATAAAATAAAATTAGATTTTACGCCCTGTAAGGGCTATTTATTTCAGCCCAAGGCAACACCTTGGGTAAAAAAATATTAAAATGTTTTCGTCCTGAATGGACAGATTAAAATAATATATTATGGCACAATCCCTATCTAAATTATACATACATATAATTTTTCACATAAAAAATCCTTATGCAGAAATACGCAAAGAAGACAAAAATGATTTATATGCATATATG
>JAGGUV010000042.1 GCA_021158345.1 Bacteroidales bacterium | reverse complement strand
TTACTTTTGAGTTTTTTATTTCTATGCGTAATTTGTCTTTTGCAGGATTTGGTATTATTTTTATTCCTCCCTGCATCTCTATCCATAATTCATCTAAGTTTACAGTAGTGGTATCAAGCGATATTGTATCTGAAGCTATGCCATAAGGGCATAGACTATCGTAAGTATAAGCTTGTGTGTATATGCTGTCGTATTCTAAATCCTGATTGAATTTCCACATATAAATATCCCAGTTATTGCCAAAATAAAAACCTCCTGCTATTAAAAGTTTTTTATCAAATGTTAATAAAGAACATCGAGGAGAATTCTCTGAAACTAAAACATCTTTTTGTTTAATGATATTACCAAGGGTATCTACTTTAAAAATTGTAGTATAACCTGTACTATCTGGGTTATGGTTATTAATCCAGGAAGTGCCAACAGCAAGACTTGTATCATTTAGCATAGTAACAGTAAAAGCTATAGCACCATAAGTATCTTCAAGAATATCTTTATAATATAATTGCTGCCCTTGCGAATTTGTTTTTAATAATACGGGAGAATCGCCCCAGGGTTCTTCTGACCTGGAATGTCTGCCTACACTATAAATATTATCGTTTTTATCTATAACAGAATTTACTGAACTACCATAGTAATATTCAGTTTTCCCCCATGGCAAGGTCCATATTTCTTCTCCTGTTGTATCTACTTTAATAAAAAATGGCCTTTCCCAATAATAATTATTTGTATCACCCGGATTTGGATAATAACATTCGCCTGTAATAAGAAAACTGCTGTCCTGAAAAAATGTTAAATCATAACAATCTTCATTGGTTATTTTAGGGTCTTGCTGTGCATAAACCTTTTTCCATATAATATTGCCTTGTTCATCAAGACGAAAAAGCCATATACGTTTATTATAATAATCATAACCATAATATCTTATCAATCCTAAATACCCCCCCCCAGGTAAAGCAATTACCTTTTCTCCATAATCTATGTGATTACCCATATGAAATATTTTACACCATTCTTTTTTCCCACATGTATTTAATTTTAAAATAAAAGGGTCACCCTGAGAATCATATATATCTACTCCACCTGTAATAATATATCCACCATCATTAGTTTGGGAAATGCCTCTAATTGCTGTTTTATATTCAATGTTTCCAAACTTTTTATCCCACAAAATCTCCCCATTAATATCAGTTTTAATCAGCCATCCGTATTTTACGATCTGTCCCCAGTATATTTCCCCTGAAATTATATATCCTTTATCATAAGTTTCAATTAGGTCATGTGGATAAGCACTGATATTGTCTCCATATATTCTTACCCAATCCTGGCAATATGTATTAATATTCAAAAATATTATCAAAATAATTAAAAATGTTTTCTTTTTCATATTTATTGTTTTTATAAATATAGATAAGAAATAAAGTAAAGGTAGTAAAATACTACCTTTACTTTATTAAAAAAAATTATCTTATTACATTTAGTTTTACAGTTTCTTTTTGATTATTGCTTGTTTGTAAAACGATAAAATAAATGCCGGGGTTAAAGCTTTTTGTTGATATTATTATCTGATTTTGCATATCATTTATATTAATACTTTTAATAAATCTGCCATTCACATCGTAAACTTTTATGTTTGCAAATACTGTTTCAGAATCAAGTTTGAATTTCAAAATTACAAAATTTTTGGCAGGATTAGGAAAAACACTCATAAATAATTTATTTTCATCAGGGATTTTAACATTATCATAATTACCGGCTTTAGCAGATTTATGTGCATCGGGAAAAATTACAGGCTCCTCGTAATTCAACAATCCTGCATCTGTCAAAATATTTCTTGCATAAGCTTTTGGTAATGCTGCGGAATTTTTACTTAAATTAAACAGACATGTTATTTGTGTGCTGTCCAAATCTAAGACAGTCAGGCTATCGTATTTTAATTGTTTAATAATATCAAAATAATTTAAATAATCATTATAAATAGCCTCTTGAATATTGCTAAGATTATAATCATCAGGAATATTATTTAAAATAGTGTTAGTCTGCTCAATATCTCCATGTTGAAAATACAGGAATGCAAGATTGTATTTTGATTCAATTGTGTTTTTGTTTTTTAATATTAAGAAATAGAGTTAAGAACATCTTGAACTGTCTTATTTGAATAATTTTGTATATCAATAATTATTGAATCAAGAATGGTTTGAAACTCTTGGTTAGAATTTAGGCTTTTATATTGTAGAATCAAATTAATTAGTTTACCTTTTAATTCATCATTAATTAGAATATCATTATAATAATTACTATAATTTAATAATTTCACTAACACTACTTTAAAATCGCTAAATGTATTAGCAGTTTGCATAGCAACAGACAATGAAATATCATTATAAACTGTAGAACTTATTACATTGTAATATTCTATATATTCATTGCCAATTTGATAATTTTCCATAAAAGAACTTTTAAAAGAATACATCAAATCATAATCTAAAATGGTCTGTTCAGGAAGTCCAACTAATCTATAAGAAACAGCATTTGCAGTGCAAGGATCATTTGGGCCACCATTAGGATAACAATCCGAACCATATGGACTTATCATACAATAAAAATAATTATTCCCATATGTACATGGATCGCCACAGCTTTCACCACCACCTTGTTCTTTATATGTTGTGGAGCTTTTTATTTTTTTAATTTTAACATTAGGAATAGAATTATTATTATAAAAAGCCTCTCCATTATTTGTAAAAATAATTATATAGGATTTTAAATTAAAATCATTAAATACATAATTCTTTAAATAAAAGTTTAAATGATTACTAGTTACTCCGGGGACTTCAACATTAGTTTTTTTAACTTCATTATAAATATTATTTTCTTTGATATATAAATGATGAAATATACTTTTGTTATGTATTTCATAAACACTAAGCCCTTTAATATTTTTAATATTAAAGCTTGTACCATTTTCAACTAATTTATCAACATAAATCACAATAGAATATATATTATTTGAAGAAATTATTTTGATATTATTGTACAAAAATGTATATAATTCATTGTTAATTCCCGCACTTGCTATACTAAATTGTTTTGTACTATTATTTATTAACCAAAAATCCGTTTCAAATCGGATTGTATCTCTGCCAGTTTTTAAGGTAATAATTGTATGTCCTGTTGGCTCCTTTGAGCATGAATTACATATTTTTTTTTTACTACAAGATGTATAAATAATACTTAATATTATTATTAACATCAAAATTGTTTTTTTTTTCATAATGATTTAGTTTTTAGGTTATTTTTAGTTTAAAAATAAAATATTCAAGTCAAAAACTATTATTTTTTAATTGAATACATCTTACTTTTTAACTTAATACCAATTATTGAAAAAAGTAATACATCATTTTGCAAAAAGTTATTAATAAGTTATTAACAATTGGGTATTTATAATTTTTCATTAATAAAAATTATGGATATTCGTTGAAAATAATTTATCAAACGTTATAATTTTTTTGTTATGAAAAAATTTTTCTTAAAAATTTTCATAATTTACCTATCTCTTAATGTTATTTTCTACTGTCTCTTTTGCTCGTAGGGGAGATGTCGAAGACAGAGGGGTATATTTTAAAAGTGCATAGAGTTTGGAGTGAATGAAAATAATTGAAAGATAATGAATTGATGCTATAATTTATTGAAATATTGATTTGTATTTATTGTTGTTACAATCAAACAAACAATCATCCAATCAATAAAAAAATATTAATATAGATTTTAGCCTTGCAAAAGATTGTTTTTCTTTTCTATTCTTTTTGAAATATTAATGCTTAATTCATAAAGCAAAACTAATGGAAAGCAAACCAATAATTGACTGAAAACATCAGGCGGTGTTATTATTGCAGAGATAATCAAAAGTATAACGAAAACAATTTTTCTGTTTTTCTTCATCATAATAGAATTTATTATACCCGTTTTTGTTAAAAAATATACAATAGCAGGTAATTCAAAGACAATGCCTACTGCAAAAGAAAGTGATACAATAGTATGTACATACGATGATAATGAAATTCTGTTATTAATAAATTCACTTACTTGATAATTACCGAGAAAATTTATTGTTAAAGGGACAATAATAAAATAACTGAAAGCAATGCCAATATAAAATAGTATTGATGTTATTAAAACTGTGCCTTTGGTGTGTTTTTTTTCTTTTTCTAATAAAGCAGGTTTAATAAATCTCCATAATAACCATAGTATAATTGGTGCTGAAATTATTACACCTGTTGTTATTGAAATAAATATGTGTATGTAAAATTGACCTGCAAGGTCTATGTTTATTATCTCCAGTGGATGTGAATTTATGCAAATTGATTTTATTGATAAAATGTCAGATAATCTGCAAAGCAAATCATTAGTAATAAAATCAGGATTTTTTGGTGCTAGAATAATGCTGTTGAAAACAAAATTTTTAAAGATGAAAGAAACAGTAGAGCCTATAAGAATTGAGATGAAAGAATATATTATGACCCATCTTAATTCTTCAAGATGCTGCCAGAAGGTCATTTTTTTTTCTTTGTTTTTTTCTTTTTTCTCAGACATTTAGTTTTTTTTACGGAAGAAACAAACAGCTATCGCCATAACTTAAAAATCGAAAGTTGTTGTTCAAGGCAAAGTTATAAACTTTTTTCCAGTCATCACCAATAAAAGCTGCAATAAGTAATAGAAGTGTACTTTTTGGTTGGTGGAAATTGGTTACAATTCCATTTGTAATCCTGAATTTATATCCGGGCATTATTATCAATTGAGTTATTCCTGAAAGGACATCAATATTTTTTTCTGACATAAATTTTAAAACTGCTTTCAACGATTCTTCTGTGCTTATGCCGGTATTATATTTTTTCTGATAAGGTTCCCATTGCTTAATGTTGAATTCCTCTGCATTGTCAACAATTATTTTCACACCAAACCAATACAGGCTTTCAATAGTGCGGACTGTTGTTGTACCTACAGCAATTAGTTTTTCATAATCTTTGTTTAAAATGCTTTCAATAGTATTTTTGTTAAGGATAATATGTTCGGTGTGCATTTCATGATCAATAATTTTTTCTGTGCTTACAGGTTTAAAAGTCCCTGCCCCAACGTGAAGTATAACAGTATCGGTTTTAATACCTTTGTCTTTTATCTCCGAAAGCTCTTTGTCAGAAAAATGCAAACCTGCTGTGGGAGCAGCAACAGAACCGTTATGTCTGGCATAAACAGTTTGATATCTTTCTTTATCTGATTTCTCGGCTTCTCTGTTAATATAAGGAGGCAAAGGCACGTATCCTGCAATTTCCAATATATTGAAAAAGTTGAGGTCAGCAGGTTCCCATCTGAATTCCACTAATGATGAGTTGCCTTGTTTTTCTATTCTTTTTGCTGTTAATATGTGTTGCTCAGAATTATAAGTTATAGTTTTTTTTAAAATATTGTCTTTCCATTTTTTAGAGTTTCCTATAAAACATTTCCAAACACAATTTGATTTTTGTTGAAAAGCAAGTTGTATTTCCTGAGTTGGGGAAACAGGCTCAAGACAAAAAATTTCTATTCTTGCACCTGTATCTTTCTTAAATGCCATCCTTGCCTGTATAACTTTTGTGTTGTTAAATAACATCAAGCTGTCTGCCGGTAAGTGGTGTGAAATATTATAAAAATTATCCTGAATAATATTATTATCTTTTAAAATTACAAGTTTCGATTTGTCTCTTTCTTTTGCAGGATATTGTGCTATCTTTTCTATAGGCAGGTTATAATCAAAGTCTTTTATGCTAATTTTTTTATAATCAATCATTTTCAATATTCAAATTATTTTTTTAGGCTGCAAATTTATATTAAAAATTATGATGACAACTTAAAAGATTAATTTTATTGAGATTAATCTATTTTTATCAAAAAAAATAATATAAATTATTAAATTTAAAATAAAATAACTAATTTTGAAAAGTAATAATTTTATACTAATCTAAAAACAAAAAAAATGAAAAAAATTAAATTCGCAGCCTTCACATTCTTCTTCTTATTATTAGCAATTTTTTCTTATTCACAGAAACTACCAATGAAATTAAAAAAAATTGACAAAAAAGATTTAAAAATGAAAGTATATCCAAATGATACAAGCGCTGCTGCTGTTATTTTAGGAGACTTTGGTAATGTTTATTTTGACTACAGTAATGATGATGGTTTTTATGTTGTTTATGAACATCATACCAGAATAAAAATTTTAAAGAAAGAAGGATATAAATGGGCTGATCAGAAGATTATACTATATGATTCTAAGCATAGTAAATATAAGGAAAAAGTGATAAAATTAAAAGGATATACTTATAATTTAGTTGATGGTAAAGTTAAAATTACAAAGTTAAAATCAGGCTCAAAGTTTATTGAAAGAATTAGTGATTATAAAAAAGCATATAAATTTACCATGCCTGATGTTAAAGTCGGTTCAATTATTGAGTGGACTTATAAAGTGAGGTCTGATTTTATATTTTCACTTAAAGATTTTATATTTCAGTATTCAATACCTGCACGATTTTGTGAGTATAGATTAGAAGTCCCTGAATATTTTAAATACAAACATATATCTAAAGGGTTTGTCCCGTTCAATGTTTTTACACATAATACCGGAAATGGAAAAATTGAAATAGGACAATCATCTCGTACCAGCAGTTATAATAATAACGTTGTCACATCAAGTTATAAAGTAAATACAATTGATTTTTCAACAACTCAATACAGATGGGTGATTAATAATGTTCCGGCTTTTATTTCAGAACCTATGCTTAACAGTAGTGACAATTATATTACACAAATAGGATTTGAATTGATTTCAACATATTTTCCAAATTCAGGATATAAGACCTATACGCATACATGGGACGATATAAATAAGACTCTTTGGATGAACAAATGGTTTGGTGGGCAAATAAGAGGAGGTTCATTTTTGAATAGTGTTGTTAAGGAAATTAGCAACTCTGCAACATCACCTTCAGATAAAACAATTCAAGCTTTTCAATGGGTTAAAAAAAATATAAAATGGAATTCCTATAACAGTATTTATCCTGATTTTACATTAGCTAAAGCCTTTAGAGAAAAAACAGGCAATTCAGCTGATGTGAATTTAATTTTAACAATATTATTGCAAAAACTCGGGTTAGATGCCAATCCTGTAATTTTAAGTACAAGAAAAAATGGTTTGGTAAATCCGTTTTTTCCTATGCTCAGTAAGTTTAATTATGTTATTGCAAGTGTAACCATTGATGATAAGATGTATTTATTGGATGCAACCGAACTATATAATCCTGTTGGATTGCTTCCTGTTAGATGTTTAAACGGACAAGGCAGAATGATAAGCAAGAAAGAAACAAAATGGGTAGATCTGAATTCGGGAATTAAATTTGAAACCGAGATTAATGCCCAGATGACAATAAATGAACAGGGTGTTTTTAATGGAAATATTAATGAAACTGATAAGGGTTATGCTGCTTATTATTTTCGTAATGAATTATTTTCAAAAACAAGCGAAGAGAAGTATATTGAGGAAAAAGAAAATTCTCATCTCGGATTAAATATTGAAAAATATTCATTTATTGATAAGGATATTTTAAATAAACCTGTAATAGAAAATTACTCCGTTAGTATTTCTGATAATATTAGCCTTGCAGGTGAATTTATTTATTTTAATCCCATGTTATTCTACAAACAAAAGAGTAATCCTTTTAAACTGGAGAAAAGAAGTTATCCTGTTGATTTTGCATTTCCTGTTAAAGAATTATACAAAGGCAGTTTTATAATTCCTGAAGGTTATGTTGTGGAAGAAATCCCTAAGCCTCTTACAGTGAATATCCAAGGCAACGCTGCATCGTTTTCTTATAATATTTCTGTAAAGGATAATAAAATAGAAATAGTAAGTAACTTTATTATATCAAAAAGTTTATTTATCTCAAATGAATATCCGTACTTAAGAAAATTTTATGATAAAGTGGTTGAGAAACAGAAAGAACAAATTGTGCTTAAAAAAGAATAAAGGGGGGGTAGATTTATGATTTTAGATTTATGATTTTAGATTT
>JAGGUV010000072.1 GCA_021158345.1 Bacteroidales bacterium | reverse complement strand
CTAATATTGAATTTATAGGATTTATTAAATCGTGCGATATTATTGAAAACAATTTATTTTTAGAATCATTTGATTCTTTTAATTTATTTTCTGATTCAATAAGTCTTCTGTTTAATTTTGTTAATTCATTAGAATGCTTAATAAGCTTTTTTTTAGCATTTTCTAAAAGTTTATTTGATTTCTTTTTATTACGGTTTTTACGATATAAAATAAATAATAAAAACATTGTAATTACAGAAAAAACAATAAATAAAAAAATAATATTGTAATGTATTGCCTTTTCTTTCTCTAAAAGTTTAATATTTAAATCTTTACTCTGGGACTCATATTTTGTCTGCATCTCGTATATTTGTCTATTCTTTTTTTTATTAATAAAATTAACTTTTGTTTTTACATATAATTCCTGATAAAATAATGCCTTTTCAAAATTCTTTAATCTTTTATAACTTTCATACAAGACATAAGTAGAAGCAGTTACTATTTCATCTAATTTCAAGGTATTACCAATATTCAAGCTTTCGTTTGCATATTGAATAGCTTTATTAATATTATTAATTTGCAAATGCGCCATAGCAATATTTGCATACTCTTTGCCAACTTTTGAGTCTAAATTAAGTTCTAAAAAAATCTGTAATGATTTGTCAAAGTATTTTAATGCCTCAACAAAATTGCGTTGTTTATAATACAATTCACCTATTTCATTTAATAAAGTGGCAGAACCATTTTTATTATTATCATCTATATTTATTTGTAAAGCTTTATTGTAATACTCCAAAGCAAGGTCATATTCCTTATTATTAGTATAAATATTACCAAAACCATGATAGCAATATCCAAGACCTCTTATATCCTTTAATTCATTAAAAATTTCAAATGATTTATTAAGATATTTTAAAGCTTCGTCATAGTTACTCTGAAATAAATAAATAGTACTTAAAGTATGATAAGAATATGCAATTTCTTTTTTATCATTTTGTTTAATAGCGAAATCTAAAGCTTTAAGACAATATTCAGTAGCCTTATTATAATCTTCGAGATTTCTGTATCCTGTTGAGATAAAAGACATTATCTTTGAATATTTTTTCTCTTTATTAAATTTTTGAGCATATTTTAAAGCCTCAACACCATAATTTATAGTTTTTACCGGATTAGAAACTCTGTTTTCCCATGCCAAAGCAGTAAGGATATCAATTCTATCAGTATCATTTGATATGCTAAGAGCATATAATAAACTATCTATCTTTCTATTACTAAAAACTTTAATAGGGAATATAAATATTATAAAAAAAATAATTAATATAATTTTTCGTTTTCTCATATTTTGCTGCTTGTTATCTAAACAAAATTATAAAAAAACATCAATAAATAAAAGAATTATTTAAATATTGTGGAAGGAATAAAAAAGTGACCCCGGAGGAATTCGAATCCCCAACCTCCTGATCCGTAGTCAGGTGCACTATCCAGTTATGCTACGGGGCCAATCAGGCTGCAAATATATATTTTTAAATTAAAAAAAAGAAAGTAATTTTGAAAAAAAATCATTTTAATGGATGCTTTAAAAATTATAAAAAAATATTATAATAAGGATTCTTTATCATATAATTTCATTGTTAAACATAGCACATCAGTGGCAAGAGCTGCAATAAAAATTGTTGAGCATAACAACCTTGATATTGATAAAAAATTCATTACTGATGCAGCAATGCTCCACGATATCGGGATATTTCTCACCTATGCACCATCAATAGGATGCTTTGGCAAATATCCATATATTGCTCATGGATATCTTGGCAGAGAATTATTAGAAAAACATAATTTACAAAAAATTGCTCTTGTATGCGAACGTCATATTGGTGTAGGCATAAGCCTTGACGAAATAATCGAAAACAACCTTCCTTTGCCAAAACGCAATATGCTGCCTCTTAGCTTAGAAGAAAAAATAATCTGTTATGCAGACAAATTTTTTTCAAAAAGAGCTGAATATTTAGAGACTCCTAAACCCATTGAAATAATAAAACATGAGATAGCAAAATACGGGAAAAATAAAATTCCCGTATTTGAAAATATGATAAATATTTTTGGATGGAAATATATTTATAAAAGCTATTAATCTTAGTTCGACATAAAGTCAAAATTATTCGTCAAATTTTGACTCCGTTTATAAAGTCTTATTTTCTATAAACATCTCCTGAACCTTTGCAACTAATTTTTTCCTTATCAGGTGATCCTTTAAAATACACATCACCTGAGCCTTTAGAATAAACTATCAATTCATTTTCAACAAAAACTTTGGCATCGCCTGAACCTGTTTTTTTAATCACACATTTTTTTACAGGAAAATCATAAAGATCAACATCGCCTGAACCATATTGAATAATATTTAGAGTCTCAGAATCGCCGCTTATTTTAGCATCTCCTGAACCGTAAACCCGTATATTACAGATATTTGTCTTAAGATCTTCAACTAAGATATCGCCTGAGCCTTTCATCTTAACATCAAAAACATCAGCAGAAGCATGAATATCTGCATCGCCTGAACCTGTCATTAATCCTAAAATTTTATTAGCATCTACTAATAAATCCATATCTCCGGAACCTGTAATTTTAAAATTAAAGACATCTGCATTTATTGTATTCTCAGAATAAAAATCACCGGAACCATTAAGAATGATGCCATTTAAATTTTTAACTTTAATATAAGCTTTAAGTTCACTGGCATTAAAGATTGATTTATCACAATAAATGTATAAAGTATTATCCTTAACTTTTGTAATTATAACATCCAATAAATTTTCATCAGCTTCAAGATATAAATCTTCAGTATCGGACTGAGTTAAATAAATATCAACAGAACCCTTTGAAACAATAGAATTAAAACCAGACACTTCACGAGTTTGTTTCACTACTTTTCTGTTCCCTCTTATCTGCGAAAATACTGAACCAAAAGGTAATAACATTAAACAAATAATACCTAAAATTGATAATTTCATTTTTAAATTCATGTAATTTTTCATAATATTTGTTTTTATATTTATCTTAAGACGTAAACTACAAATAAAAAGTTACAATAAAATTCAAAATTTCATACTTATCCTTGAAATTATAAACTAAACACTTGATTTATTTATAGACAATAAGATTTTATTATTTTTGCCTGCAAAATTTATAATAATGATTTCTATACATAAAGAACATAAAGGCTATTTATTTTTCATCTACATATTAGCAATATTATCAATGCTTTTATGGGGTATGACTTTTGTTTGGTCAAAAATAGTATTTAAATATTATAGTCCGATTACAACTATATTTCTAAGATTAATAATCTCATCAATAATATTATTTATATTTATATTTATCACAAAAAAAACTGAAAAAATAAAAAAAGAAGACTATAAACTTTTTCTTTTTTCGGCATTGTTCAATCCATTTCTTTATTTTATTGGTGAGAGTTACGGAATAAAATTAACCTCATCAACAATAAGTGCAGTAATTATTGCCACCATTCCGTTATTTACACCTATTGCAGCATATTTTACTTTAAAAGAAAAACTATCAAGGTTAAATATTCTTGGATTAATAATTTCATTTTCAGGAATTTTACTTATGATTTTAAATAAAAATTTCTCATTAAATGCCTCTCCATATGGAATTGCATGGCTGCTTTTCGCAGTTATAACAGCTGTTTTTTATGCTATTATATTAAAAAAACTTACTAATAAATATTCTCCAATTACAATTATTTCAGTACAAAATTTAATTGGGGCTTTTTATTTTTTACCTCTGTTTTTAATTTTTGATTATAACGATTTTATTCATATCCGTCCAAATACAGAGTTAATCTCAAACTTACTGCAATTGTCAATATTCGGGTCGTCAATAGCATTTGTGTGTTTCACAATTGCTGTTCGTGAACTTGGGGTAAGCAAGGCAAATATTTTCAGTAATTTCATCCCTATTTTTACAGCTATCTTTTCTTATTTTATTTTATCCGAAGCTTTTAACATGAATAAAATTGCAGGTATGATTATTGTTGTGATAGGTGTTATGCTTTCGCAGATTAATAAAAAAGGAAAAATATTTAATTTCTACAGATTTTTCTATAAAAAGAGAAACATTAGAAAACTTTAATGTCTCTCTTTTTAATTACTTTTTAACATTAATAAGCTTATAATTTTCGTATTTATAAATATTCCAGAAGGTATTTTCATAACCTCTGTTTTGACCGGTTTTCTTAAAATCGAAATTAGTATGCAAACATTCGGTTTTAAAATAAGGCAAACACGATTGAAAATTTCTGCCATATTTCATTAAAGCCTGTAGAAAATAATATGTAATGTCAAACCCGTCAAAAGCATAATTTTGAGGTTCTGTTTTATAAATAGAACGAAAATTATTTACAAAATCCTTAACATTATCTTTTTTATAATCAATAAAATAAGGAGAGAAAATATGAGTATTAAGGTTAAGCATATATTTTGTTTCCATACCCTTAAACTTATTCCAGTATGGCACTCCAATAACATTAATATTAAAAGTATCTTTCAACTCGTTTAATTTTGTCATTATATTAAGAGCAAAAACTTTATCGTTTGTCAATGGAATAACTACATTTCTATTTGTATCCGATGCATTATCAATAAAACCTGCAATACTGTCAACATCATAAACCAAATCAATAATAGGATTATGATATTCAGGAAAAGTATCAACCAAAGAATTATAAAGCTCGTATTTAAGTCTTGTAGAAATTTTAATACCTTTATCAGGATGGTGTCTGATAATAAAAACATTTGTACTATCATCAAAATTATTTTTCACAAAATCAGACAGCTGATGAAATTGTGATTTTATTGAAGGCTGCACTTTAAAAACATTAGCATGATTTTTTAATATTGATGTTCTTGTTGTAAAAGGATTTACAATATTAATATTATTATCCCTGGCAAAATCAGAGATAATTGAAAAGCTGTTACTATATAAAGGTCCAATTATTAAATCCATTTCTTTGAGTTCAGGATTTTGTAATATCAAACGAGTTTCATTTGTATCAGCACCAACATCATAAGTATAAAAATCAGCTTTTAGACCTTTTTTCTCAAGTGTATCAATAGCAAGCAAAGCTCCTTCGTAAAACTGTATAAAATCGAATGATTTATATGCAGATAGAGGCAATAAGTTTAAATCATCAGTAACATCAATGTTATTAGCTTCATCAAGATGAAGAGGAAGCATTAAAGCCACTTTATATTTTTTCTCAATATTTTCAGGGCTCTCATTACATAAATCTTCAAAGTTCTTATCATTAATATCTAAAATATCAAGATTATCATTATAATAAGCATTTTCAGGAGGTTTTATCACCTTAACAGGTATCATTAATATCTGACGTTTTTTTATGCCAAAACGTGCATCGGGATTAGCATCAAGTATATCTTCCACTTTAACAGCATAATCATTTGCTATACTTTCAAGATCTTCTCTCTTTTTTACTTTATGTTTTACATAATTTATTATAGTGTCACCTTTAAATTTCAGAAATGACATTTGCTTTTTCGTAAAAGATTTATCAGTCTTTGGAATTTTAATCTTCATTCCTTTTTTCAGACCATTTTTCAGCTCAGGATTTAAAATTATTAATTCACTAATAGAAACGGAATATTTTTTTGAGATACCATATAATGTCTCTTTTCTTTTTATGATATGAGAAATATATTTCGTTTTATCTTGTTTTTCATCAGATTTCGCTTTTCGTTTTTCCTTTTGTGGCAAAGGGATTTTTATCTCATAACCAACTTTAAGCCCGTCTTTAATTTCAGGATTAAGCTCATACAATTCGTCATAAGTAACATAATATTTTTTTGATAAGCTGTATAATGTCTCTCCTTTTTCAATAACATGAAAGATGATTTTTTTGTCAGAATTTATTTCAGGAGGCAAAATATTATTCTCGGCTTTAACAGGGATTTTCAGCAACTGACCAATATTAAGACTATCTTTTGATATTGAATTTTCTTTAACAATAACGTCAATATCAACACCATAAGCTTTAGAGATACTGTATAAAGTATTTCCTTTTTTTACAAAATGGATATAATAATCTCTGTTATTTATATTTTCTATATAATTTGATTTTTCAACCCTAAGAGTATCTTGTGAATAAGTTTTTACAGAAATTAAAAATATAAAAATAAGTCCTGCAGCTATCTTAAATAAAAAATTAGATTTTGTCATATGTTTATATTTTTGTATTCTTATAATGATTATTTAGTGGGTACTTATTGTTAAAATTAAACTTTAGTATTTACTCCCATTCAATAGTAGCAGGCGGTTTAGAGCTAATATCATAAACAACTCTGTTTATACCCTTAACTTTATTGATAATCTCGCTTGAAATTTTAGAAAGAAAATCATAAGGCAACGGTGACCAGTCGGCAGTCATACCATCAGTAGAAGACACTGCACGAAGAGCTACAACATTTTCATAAGTTCTTTCATCGCCCATAACACCTACCGATTTAACAGGCAACAGAATTGTACCTGCTTGCCATACTTTGTCATATAAGTCAAAATCTTTCAGACCCTGAATATAAATATCATCAGCTTCTTGTAAAATTCTTACTTTTTCTTCTGTAATATCGCCCAATATTCTAATACCTAATCCCGGACCGGGGAAAGGATGTCTGCCAAGAATATTATTTGTAATATTCAAAGCTCTTCCCACTCTGCGCACCTCATCCTTAAATAAAACATTTAGAGGTTCCACAATTTTCAATTTCATATAATCAGGCAAACCGCCAACATTATGATGTGATTTTATTGTTGCAGAAGGTCCATTTACAGAGTGAGATTCTATCACGTCAGGATATATTGTGCCCTGTGCCAGCCATTTAACATCTTTAATTTTATGTGATTCTTTATCAAAAACATCAATAAAAACTTTACCTATAGCTTTTCTTTTAGCTTCAGGTTCAGTAATATTTTTTAAAGCATCATAAAAAAATTGTTTTGCGTCAACACCCTTAACATTCAGTCCCATATTTTTATATGAATCCAAAACCTGAGGAAACTCATTTTTTCGTAGTAAACCATTATCAACAAAAATACAATAGAGATTTTTGCCGATTGCTTTATGAAGTAACACAGCTGCAACAGTTGAATCCACACCTCCTGATAATCCTAAAATAACCTTATCGTCACCTAATTTTTCTTTTAAATTTTTAATAGTTGTTTCAACAAAGGAATCAGGAGTCCAGGTTTGAGAACATTTACAAATATCTACAATAAAATTTTTCAGCAAAACACTTCCTTGGGTAGTATGATATACTTCAGGATGAAACTGTATACCAAAAGTGTTCTCTCCCTCAATCTGAAAACCGGCATATTTAACATCATTGGTGCTGACAATAGTTTTAAAATTCTCAGGCATTTCTAAAATTGTATCTCCATGTGACATCCATACCTGAGTATTGATATTAATATCTTTTAATAATTTATTTTTATCATCAACATAATTAAGATTAGCTCTGCCATATTCTCTTACTTTTGATGGCTTCACTTTTCCTCCATTACTATGAGCTAAAAATTGGGCACCATAACATACACCAAGCAATGGCACCACACCTTTTATCTTCGAAAGTTCAGGAATAGGAGCATTCTTATCTCTGACAGAATAAGGACTTCCTGATAATATTACGCCTTTAATATTTTCGTGAATCTCCGGTAATTTATTAAATGGATATATTTCACAATACACATTAAGTTCCCTGACACGTCTTGCTATTAACTGAGTATATTGAGAACCAAAGTCTAATATTAATATTGTTTCTTGCATTGTGCAAATATATAAAAATTAAAAAAACATATTATATCCCTGTATCTAATCTGAAAGATAAATATTTTTTTTACAATTTGAAAAATACAATCATTTTGAGACCCAACACTCAAAGGAAAAAGGGAACACATAGGGACTTAAGATTTGAGATTATTAATTTAAGGGGACTTCTTTAATTTTTGAAAACATCAAAATCAATTAAATTAAAAAAAACAGAACCGCCAGAATAATAAAGATTATGAAAGAAAAATTCATTTTATATTAATTTATTCAAGAAATCACTTTATTTTTGAGCCGTCATAAAATATTTTGAATGAATTACAAAAAAATTATAATAGTTCAAACAGCATTCTTAGGTGATGTGATTTTAATAACGCCTCTTATCAAAGGTCTTAAACAAATATTTCCTGTCTCTGATATTGACGTTCTGGTAATTCCTCAATCAAAGGGCATTCTTGATAATAATCCTGATATCAATAATATTTATTATTTTGATAAAAGAAAAAATAAATTAAAGGCCTTTATTAAAACACTAAAACAGATAAAACAAAACAAATACAACCTTGCAATATTGCCTCATAGTTCGTTTACAACAGCTATGCTGACTTTTTTTGCCAATATTCCCGAACGTATAGGTTTTGACAGAGGCACTGCAGCAAAATTTCTAACAAAAAAAACTCCTTTCAGACATGATGTTAGAAGAATAGAAAAAAATTTAGACCTATTGAAATTCTTCTCTGATAAAAAATTTGATATTCAAACGGAATTATTTCCAGATAAAGAAACAAAAAAACAAGCTGATGAATTATTAAAAAATTTCAATAAAGACAAAACAATTGCTATTGCCCCGGGTTCAGTTTGGGACACTAAACGTTGGCCTGAAAAATATTATAAAGAGCTATCAGACAAATTAGTAGAAAATGGATTTAATCTCGTTTATATTGGCAGCAAACAAGAACAAGACCTCTGCGAAAAAATTGCTCCAAAAAATAAAACCTTAATATTGGCAGGGAAGGCGTCAATATTGTTATCAGCTGCCATTATTGAAAAATGCAATTTAATGATTTGTAATGACAGCGGGGCTTTACATATTGCAAATGCTGTTAAAACAGATGTATTTGCTTTCTTTGGACCTACAGTAAAATCATTTGGTTATTCACCTTTCAGAAAAAACGATTATGTTTTTGAAAAAGATTTGGATTGCCGGCCTTGTGGTAATCATGGGCACAAAAAATGTCCTTTGACACATCATAATTGCATGAAGATGATTTTACCCGATGAAGTATTGAAACAAATAATTAACAAACATTAAATAATTATGGTTTTTTCATATTATTTATATTATTTCCCTTACAGATTTATTTGGAAGGCTAAAAATTTCTTTAAGAAAGAAAATGATATTGCTTTTTATTGTGGTGATTATCTAGATTATTTAATTTTTAAACCTGTTTTGAAATATCTTCCAGAGATTAAAATTATATCCAAAAACAAAAAAGTAAAAAAAGAATTAGAAAAACATAATATTAAATCTAAGCTCTGGCCTTGTTTCCCAAAATCGTTAATTATGGTAAGGCACGATATTCATATGTTTCCTGAAAAAAATATTAAAAAAATTGGAATGAGACATGGAGTTTATCATTTTAAAAATTTTATTAGTTCAAAAAAATATAATTATTTTGATAAATTTTTATTTACTTCATCAACAGAATTAAAACAGGCTGAAAAACTCGGCATTAAAAATGGGGCTAATGTTGGCTTTCCTAAAATTGATCCTCTTTTTAACGGAGAAATAAATTCACAGACAATAAAAAAATTAAAAAATAAAATTTTTCCAAACACTAAACCTATAATAATTTTTTCTGCTACCTGGGATAAATCAGGTATGTCTGCTATTGAAAAATGGTATAAAAAATTAGATTTAATATCCGATGATTATAATATTATAGTTACTCTTCATCCATGGATATCAAATAAATATAAATTGTCTATTGCTAACAATAAAAATATTTTTTTTATAAAAGACAAGAATATTCTTCCCTATCTTGCTGTTTCGGATCTTATGGTTGGAGATACAAGTTCGATTATTGCAGAATTTTGCAGTCTGAATAAACCAATTATAACTTTTAAAATTAATCAGGCTAAAAGATTATCTGACGAAATTATTACAATGCTTGACGAAATATCTATACGTGTTGAAAATTTTAATGAATGTGTTGATGCAATTAAATATTCATTAAAAAATAATACTGAAAAATCAAATATGAGAATAAAATGGAACAATATAATGCTTGACAATCTTGATGGAAATGCAGCTAAAAGAGCAGCTAAAGAAATAAAAAACACTTTTGAATTATGAACAAAAAAGTAAAATTCGAAGACCTTAAATCTATTGATTATAAAGAGGCATGGGATTATCAGAAAAAATTATTCAACGAGATTGCAGAGGTGAAAATCGCCAACATGAAAAAACCTGCAGAACAAATTGAAGAGACAAAAAACTATTTACTATTCTGCGAACATCCACATGTTTATACTCTTGGAAAACACGGCTCTGAAAAAAATCTACTGGTAGATGCAATACAACTTCAGGCTAAAGATGCAACATTTTATAAAATTGACCGCGGCGGGGATATCACTTACCATGGCCCAGGACAAATAGTTGGATATCCTATTATTGACCTTAACAATTTCTCTCTTGGTATTCGTGATTATATCTTCAATATTGAAGAATCTATTATCCTCACTTTAAAAGAATATAATATCAATGCTGAAAGATTAAAAGGTGCAACAGGCGTGTGGCTTGACACTCATGACAAATCAAAGACAAGAAAAATTTGTGCCATAGGTGTCAAAAGCAGTCATTGGATTACTATGCACGGCTTTGCTTTTAATGTTAATACAAATCTCGACTATTTTAACTATATTAATCCTTGCGGTTTTGTTGACAAAGGTGTTACTTCGATGCAAAAGGAAATCAGCAAAAAAATTGACTTTGAAGAAGTAAAACTTAAACTAAAAAATAACATTGCCAGAGTTTTTGGTATGACATTATTTTAAAATAGGGCTGCAATGCATTACGACTCTAATAACAAAAACATCTATAAAAATGAAAAACAAAATAAAATTACTAAGAGCAGACATCACAAAATTAAATGTTGATGCCATAGTAAACGCAGCAAACAGGACATTGTTAGGAGGAGGTGGTGTTGACGGAGCAATACACAGAGCTGCCGGAAGAGAATTATTGGAAGAATGCAAAACCTTGAATGGCTGCAATACAGGTGAAGCTAAAATTACTAAAGGATACAATTTGCCTGCTAAATATGTTATCCATACTGTTGGACCTGTTTGGAGAGGTGGAAAAAACAATGAAGAAATTTTTCTTGCCAATTGCTATGAAAACAGTCTTAAAATTGCAGTAGAAAACAATTGTAAAACTATTGCCTTTCCAAATATCAGCACAGGCATTTATGGCTTTCCAAAAGAAAAAGCTGCTAAAATTGCTTTTAATAAAGTTTGTGATTTCTTAGAAAATAATCCTTCAATTGAAGAAGTGACTTTTGTTTGTTTCGATAGTATTAATTATGATCTTTATTCTGATTTGATTAATAAATAAAGTGCCTAAAGTTTGGAGTGACTAAAGTGCCTAAAGTTGCGGTAAAGTAAACTGTCTCCTCAGTTGCAAAATCTCTTTGTCGCCAAATTTTCCGGTCGCCAGTCATCCAATCATCCAATCTCCCAATGTCTATAATCATTAAATCAACTCTTTACACTTCGCTATCGTAATTCATTCAAAAACTATTTTCAATGTATTAGGTTTTTTGAAAACCGAATTTTATGAATAATTTCACAAAAAAAATCCTCGGGATTTTTATAATCCTGAGGATTTGCAAAAACATCAAAATATTAAATACCAACTAATCAAAATCTTTTAATTTATTTATCAGGTCAACAACTCTGTTAGAATAACCCCATTCGTTATCATACCAGTTAAGAGTTTTAATAAATCTTTTACCAACAACCATGGTAAACTCAGAGTCATAAATAGAAGAATAAGAGTTTCCAACGATATCAGAAGACACGATAGGTTTATCAGAATACAAAAGAATATTTTTCATATTTTCGGATTGAGAAGCCAGTTTAACAGCAGCATTCACTTCATCAACAGTAACATCTCTTTCAACTTCCACAACAAGGTCAACCACAGAACCATCAGGGACAGGAACACGTGCAGCCATACCATTGAGTTTTCCTTTTAAATCGGGGATAACTCTACCAACAGCAATAGCAGCACCTGTAGTAGTAGGGATAATATTTTCGGCAGCAGCACGACCTCTACGGTAATCTTTATGAGGTACATCAGCAAGTCTTTGGTCATTGGTGTAAGCATGAGTTGTAGTCATCAAACCATGAACAATACCAAAAGCATCGTTAAGAACTTTTGCCATTGGAGCAAGACAATTAGTGGTACAACTTGCATTTGAAATAATTTTATGTTCAGGTTTCAACTCATCATCATTAACACCTATAACAATGGTATTGTCAATTTCATCTTTTGCAGGTACTGTCAGCACAACTCTTTTTGCCCCGGCTTCAAGATGTTTTATCAATTTATCTTTAGTTCTGAAAACGCCTGTAGATTCAACAACAACATCAATATTCATTTCTTTCCATGGCAAATCAGAGATATCTCTACAGCTAAGCATTTTAACTTTCTCGTTTGGAGTGATAATAAAATCATTTTTCAAGCTAACATTCTGAGCAAATCTTTTCATAACAGAATCGTATTTTAAAAGATATTCCAGAGCTTTATGATCGAATAAATCATTAATAGCAACAACTTCAATATCTTTACGATTACTTAAAATACGGAAAACAGAACGTCCAATTCGTCCAAAACCATTAATAGCTACTCTCATGACAAGCCTCCTTTCTTATCCAAATTAACATATTTTATTATAATTTCTTTTATTCTCACAGCCATAGCAAGGGTTGTATGATACCATGTTATTGTTTTCAGCATTCTATTATCTAATAAAATTGTAGCATTTCTATCATAAACAGCAGAATGATAATCTTCAAAGATATCAGAAGACACAATAGGGTCATAGGCAACACTCACAATTTTTGGTGTTTCCTTAGCTTTCTTTTCAATAGCAGCATGCACATCATTCATAGTAAGACCATCTTTCTCAATGATAGTAGTAAGGTCGAGTAAAGAGCCTGCATGAACAGGGACATTAAGAGCAGAGCCAATAATTTTGTTTCTAAATTCAGGCATAACTTTTGAAACGCCATCAGGTGTGGGAGACGTGTTTGGAATAATATTAGTAACAGCTGAACGACTTCTTCTAAAATTTTCACCTGCAAGATTTCTAAGTGGCTGGTCTGCCGTATAAGAATGTATGGTGGTAGTTATAGCATATTCTACACCGAATGCTTCATCAAGAGTCTTAATCATTAAGGCAGCAGCATTGGTTGTCGAAGAACCCGGAGAGATTAATTTATCCGTTCTTCTGATGCTATCATCATTAACACCCATAATAGCAATTCTGTCTATATCATCTTTAGGCAGAGTGGAAAGTATTACTCTTTTTGCACCTGATCGCAGATGAGCCTCCATATTTTTTCTATAAAGAAATTTTCGTGTTGAATCAAGAACAAAATCAACATCAAAAGCATCCCATGGGATTTGCGTTGGATGAGATCCCTGAAAAATACGTGCTTTTCTATTCCCTGAAATAAGATAATTGCCTTCAAGATGAACATCAATTTCATTTTTTGTTTCAGACAAAAGTAGATAACACAATATATCAGGCTGAGCAATATCGCTAATAGCTACAACATCTATAAGGTCATCCTTGAGACATTGCTTATAAAAATGCCTTGCTATCTCACCAAAACCCATTAAACCCACTTTAATTTTTTTCATTTTTGCCTCCTTATTTAATTATTATTAAATATCAAATATACAAAATTTAAAACTAAAAATCAATTTTAAAAAATCTATTCTTATTATTAACGTCTTTTATAACCTTAATATTTTTCAATCCTTTATTATTAAATAATTCTTTTAAATCATTTGTTAAATATTCATTCGCTTCAAGCCATATCTTTCCGTTTTTTTTCAGATACTTAGAAGCAAAATCAAAAATTGCCTTATAAAATACTAAAGCATTATCATCGTCAACAAACAAAGCTTCTGAAGGTTCATAATTTAGTACATTTTTATTCATCATTTGTTTTTCCGATTTTCGGACATAAGGCGGGTTGCTAACAATAATATCAAACATTGGAAAATCAGCATTGTAATCTTTATTCAAAACATTCAATTTGCTAAAAGATATGTCAGCGTTATTTTTAAGAGCATCTTTTTTTGCAATTTCCAATGCTTTTTCTGAAACATCAACAGCAAAAACTTCTGAATTGAATAATATTTTTTTTAAGCTGACTGCAATACATCCACTGCCTGTTCCAATATCAATAATGTTTAATTTGTCATTTTCATTATTGTCATTGATAATCAGATTAACTAATTCTTCTGTTTCAGGTCTTGGTATAAGCACATCAGGAGTTACAGAAAAATCATAACCCATAAAATTTGTTTTACCTAAAATATATTGAATTGGTTTATGTTTTTTTAATTCTTTTACAATTGAAAATATTTTTACTAATTCCGATTCATTAATATTTTCATTTGATTTTAAAACTAAATCTACCCTGGAAAAAGAAAACAGATGTTCAAATATCAAAAATATAAAGCTGTTTATCTCATTAACATCGTAATAAGGCATTAACTTGTCTGTGATATATTTTTTAATATCTATTATTTTATTTGACCTCAGATTCATCTTAAAATTTTAATAAAATTTTGTTCTTTTTATAATTTACATTTCAACAATTTCAATCTCTGTTCTTCTGTTTCTTGCTCTTCCTTGAGGAGTATTATTCGATTCAACAGGTTTGGAGCTGCTATATCCTTTATATTTTAATCTGTTTTTATCAATACCTTTTTCTATTAAAAAATTATAAACCGATTTAGCTCTGTTTGTCGAAAGTATTTTATTATACTTAAAATTGCCTACATTATCAGTATGTCCGTTAATCTGAACTTTAATATTTTTATTTTTTGATAAAAATTCAAAAATTTTATTCAGCTCAACCAAAGATTCTTTTTTAAGCAAATATTTATCAGTATCGAAAAATATATTATTCAAAACTATTGACTCACCTTTAACAAAGGGATGAAGAAAAATATTTTTAACAAAAGGTTTTACATTATCACAATTAATAAGGTTAAAATTTTCGGAATAGAACAGATAATTATCTTTATTCACATTGAGGGCATAATTTTTATTACAAGGCAGACATACTAAAAATGAGCCGTCAACAGGGTCGGAATATGATTTCACAATAGCTTTACCTGTCTCAAGGTCATAGAGCTCAAAAGCAGCCCTAAGGTGTTTATGTGTCTTAAAATCAGAAATTATTCCTTTAAAGAAAACAGTCTTTTCAGGTTTTATCTCATCATATAATTCAAAAGAAAAGATGTCGTAATTATCATTTTTTTTGGAAGAGATAAAAGCTTTTTGTGCAGAAGCTTCAACAACAAGGTTAATTTCATCGGTATAAGTATTAATGGGATATCCAAGGTTAAGAGGTTTTGACCACAAAAAATCAGATATTTTTTTTGACATGAACAAATCCATCCCTCCCATTCCTGCATGTCCGTCAGAAGAAAAATATAATGTTCTGCCGTCGGCATGAATAAACGGAGACATTTCAGATTTATCAGTATTTATTGCAGCTCCAAGGTTTACAGGTTTAGACCAGATATTGTTTTTTAATAAAGTAGTTTTCCAGATATCAGATTTTCCTTTGCCGCCGGGTCTGTTACTGGCAAAAAATAAAGTCATGCCATCAGACGAAAAACAGGGTTGTGACTCCCAAAACTTAGTGTTTACATTTTCGCCCATATTAATAGGCTGCGACCATTTATCACCTGTTTTTTTCATATAATACAAATCACATCCACCGAAAGAATCATCGCAATAGCAAGCAGAAAAAAACAGATATTTAGCATCAGGCGATAAAGAAAAAGCACCTTTATTGCAGGGCATAAAATCCGGCATTTCAAACTTATCGGGTTTTTGCCATACACTATCCTTTATCTCAGATATATACAAATCTTCTTTTAAAGGAATATTCTCTTTACTTTTATTTCTCTCTTTAAAAGTAAACACTAAAGTCTGCTCATCAAGACTAACGGAATTAATATATTCATCATCAGTAGAATTAATATTGTTTCCCAACGAAACAGGATGATACGGTACAGGATGTTCTTTCTGAAAAATTGCAAAATCGCATTGCTTAATCTTTTCCTTAATATTTTTCGCATCATCAGCTTGGGCAATTTCAAATGAAAGATATTTTATAAAATGTTGTTTGGCATTTTT
This sequence comes from Bacteroidales bacterium, assembly GCA_021158345.1. Taxonomy (GTDB): domain Bacteria; phylum Bacteroidota; class Bacteroidia; order Bacteroidales; family AUK083; genus AUK083. Next base: position 626 of record JAGGUV010000072.1, on the reverse strand, counting down.
ATACATACCAATTGAAAGCTCAACATTGGCAAGAATTTTATTTAAAGGAGGATAGAAATCAGGATTTATCTTTAATGCTTTATTATAATAAGCAACAGCAGCATTTTTTTTATTTATATCCAGATATAAATCGCCCAATAAAATATCAGCTTCAAAAAAATCGGGATTGCGCTTGAGAATTTTTAAAAGTTTTTCTTCTGCTTTTGAATAATTTTTATTCAAATAAAATTCTTTAGCTTTTTTGAATGATTTATTTGTCTTTTTATCAAATTGATTATTATTAGATTGAGTAAAGCCAAAACTGAATATCAAAGAAAATAATACTATTAAAAACAATCTCATAACATAACAATATAAAAATAATAAAACGGTTTTTTCCATTATTAATTATAAAGATATAAAAAATTAACATCTATACTTAATACGAGTTTATAAATTTCTTATTTAAATGAGATGCTAAATTCAAAACATTAAAAAATAAACTTTATAAGCGTCAACGAATAATCTCACGAACAAAAAAATTTTCAACGATTTTCTTCTTGCGAAACATAAATCGGAGTAATGTTTAACTTAAGTAAATTTTTAATTTAAATTTGCCGCATTATTATATTCAATAATTATTATCT
>JAGGUV010000090.1 GCA_021158345.1 Bacteroidales bacterium | reverse complement strand
GGGTTGGGGAGGGTAATTTGTTATGGAAATCATTTAATCATTAAATATTAAAATAAAACATACGAAATTAGTTTATTTTTTATAAAAACGTATATTTGTGAAATAAATCTAATACTATGGAGAAATATAAAAAAAGCGCAAAATATCAGGACATCTATTTAACAGCAAAAAAACTATTCTGGAAATATGGTATAAAAAAGGTAAGTATAAAAAAAATTTGTAAAGAAGCAGGGGCAAGCAAAATGACTTTTTACAAATTTTTCCCTAACAAAATTGAATTAGCAAAAAATATTTTAAAAGATATTGTTGATGATGCTATAATAAAATCTGATAAAATTGTTAATAGTAATCTTCTTTTTCAGGAAAAGGTAATAGAATTGATAAATCTTAAACTTCAGGGAGTAAAAGATATTAGTATTGAGTTTATTACTGATATTTATAAAATTGAAGATTTGCAGGCGATAATGAATAAAAGCAATCAGAAACTTTTAAATATTTTTGTTAATTTTTTGAAAGATTCTCAGGAAAAAGAAATGATGAGACAGGATATTAAAATTGATTTTATTCTTTCCTTATTAAATCAAATGACACTTATGATGGAAGATAAGCAATTGCTTGCAAAATATGATAAACCTGAAGACCTGATATTAGAAGCAATGAATTTCTTGTTTTATGGATTATTAACAGAAAAATGAAAAAACAAATTTATTTAATATCTGTAATTATTATTTTTTTGTCTTTTACATTAAAAGCACAGGATAGTATCATGATATTAAAAAATTCCTTAAAATTTCAAGGACAACTTTCAACATGGGCACATATTAATGATAGAAATTCATATCCATTATATATTGGTGGCAGATATATACCACAGGTAAATTATAAAATTCAATTATCAAAAGATAAACTAATAGATTTTGAGGCGTCAGTTAATTTGTATGGAGATGCAGGGATTCATTTTTTTGACTCTGCTTATGCTGATGGGAAAATAAGTCCTTACAGACTTTGGGGAAGATATTCAACCGAACAATTAGAAATCCGTATAGGTATGCAGAAAATAAATTTTGGTTCTGCTACTATGCTTCGGGCTTTACGATGGTTCGATAAGATAGACCCGCGTGACCCGTTGCAACTTACCGATGGTGTACGGGCAGTTTTGGCAAGATACTATTTTTTGAATAATGCTAATATTTGGCTTTGGTCTTTGTACGGGAATAAAAATCCAAAAGGTTTTGAATTTGTAAAAACAAATTTTACTCATCCTGAATTTGGCGGCAGATTTCAATATCCTATTCCCTGTGGTGAAGCAGCAATATCATTTAATCACAGAATAGCTGATTCAAGAGATATAAACAATGATATCCCGGCTTTTAAGGAAATTCCTGAAAACAAAATTGGTATTGATGTTAAAATGGATATGACAGTGGGAGTATGGTTTGAGGGAGTTTGGGTAAATAAAACTAAAAATATAGGCGAATTTACCAATCAGGAAGTGATGACTGTTGGTACGGATTATACTTTTGCTCTTGGTAAAGGATTAAACATTGTAATTGAACATATGCTTATTGCTTATAACGAAAAAGCGTTCCAGTTTTCAGATACAAGAAATTTTTCAGGTGTTTCATTAAGTTATCCCATTGGAATATTTGATAAACTTAATTCTATAATTTATTATGACTGGACTACAAATTCTGTTTATAATTTTGTAAATTGGTATCGTCAATTCAATCGTACAACATTTTATGTTATGGGATATTGGAATCCTGAAGATAATAAAATGCCTATAATGGGCGCTGCTAAAAATCTTTATGGAGGTAAAGGTGTGCAGATTATGTTTGTGTTTAATCATTAAAGAAAGTTTTTAAGTTGTCTCTATGGCTACTTGAATTGTAGTTTAGAGTTGAAAAAAAATATTTTTGATAAAAAGCAAAAAGATTATGGAAGTAATAAAAATCAATAATTTAGTAAAACGATTTCCTATGGGGAAAGGGTATTTTACAGCTTTAAATAAAATTAATCTCAGTTTTGAAAAAGGTGAGTTTGCAGGTTTTGTCGGACCTAGTGGTTCAGGAAAAACTACTTTATTAAATATTATCGGCTCGTTAGATACGCCATCGGATGGTAGCGTAATTGTAATGGGAAAATCTGTTTCAGACTTAACGTATAAGCAGTCGGCAAGATTACGTAACAAACACATAGGTTTTATTTTTCAAACATATAATTTATTGCCTGTTTACACTGTTTTTGAAAATGTTGAATTCTCATTATTGCTGCAAAATATTTCAGCATCAGAACGTAAAAAAGCTGTAATGGAAGCTTTGGAATGGTTGGATATTGCTGATAAGGCTAAATCAAAACCAAATATGCTTTCCGGTGGTGAGTGCCAGCGGGTTGCCATTGCAAGAGCTATGGTTAAAAAACCTGAAATAATCTTAGCAGATGAACCTACTGCTAACCTTGACTCAGAAAATTCACACCGTATTTTACAAACAATGAAAAAGTTGAATGAAGAGCTTAAAGTGAGTTTTTTGTTTGCTACACACGATGAAAAAGTGATGAAATATCTTGACAGAATTATTGCATTAGTAGATGGCAGGGTAGCTAGTGATGAGAAAAATATCAGTAAATTAGAAATTAAAGTATAGATTAAGTGGATTTCTATTAATGTCAGAATAATTTTCTGTTTACAACATAAAAATTAAAATTATGATTGCAATAAAATTAGCCTTTAGAAATTTGCTTGGAGCAGGTCTAAGAACCTGGCTCAATGTATCAGTGTTGTCATTTGCTTTTGTGCTTATCATTTTTTATAATGGTATGATTGACGGATGGAACCGGCAGGCAAGAAATGATACCCGGGATTGGGAGATTGGACAGGGACAATTCTGGCATCCTGATTATGATAGATATGATCCTTATACCATAAAGGAGTCGCACTCACAATTATCTGATGAAATAAATATTCTGATAAAGGAAAATAAATTAACACCTATTCTTATTACACAGGCTACAATTTATCCGCAAGGACGGATGCAAGGCATTATCTTAAAAGGTATTGACCCTAAACAAAAAATATTAAAACTTCCTTCTTCATACCTTGAAAATGTTCAGGATGAATACTCTGCTATTATTGGCAAACGAATGGCTGAATCAACTAAACTAAAAGTTGGTGATAATGTGCTTGTTCGTTGGCGTGATAAAAACGGCACTTTTGATGCCAGGGATATTAAGATAGCAGCTATCTTCAATTGTGATGTGCCTTCTGTTGACAATGGTCAAATGTATATCTCCCTTAATGTTTTACAAAAAATGATGAATTTGGAAAACGAAGCTACTTTGCTTGTAGCAGGCAAAGATTATTCAGGTGGTAAATTAGAAAACTGGGAATTTAAAAATCAAGAATTTCTTTTAGAAGACTTTAATAAATTAATACAAGCAAAAAAAGCCGGAGGTGTTATTATTCAAGGTTTATTGCTCATCATTGCCTTACTTGCTATTTTTGACACACAAGTACTTTCCATTTTTAGAAGACAAAAAGAAATCGGGACTTACATTGCTTTGGGAATGACACGTTTACAAGTAGTTGGAATATTTACTGTTGAAGGTGGAGCTCACAGTATTCTTGCTGCACTCTTAGGAGCTGCTTACGGGATACCATTATTTATGTATTTCAACACAGTTGGTATCAGTTTTGGTGCACCTGATATGGGATTAACTATTGCTAAAACCATTTATCCCTATTACAGCATTAAACTGATTATTACTTCGATAATTCTTGTGGTATTATCTGCAACTATTGTTAGTTATTTACCGGCCAGAAAAATATCTAAAATGAACCCCACTGATGCTTTAAGGGGAAAATTGCAATAAATTAAATTTTTTTGACAAAAATTTATAGAGATGTTAAAATTTATATTTAAAGGAATAATTAGAGATAGGAGCCGTAGCCTCTTACCCATAATTGTTGTTATAATAGGTGTGTTTATTACAGTATTAATGAGTGGGTGGATAAAGGGTATTTTTAGTGATTTGATTGATGTTAATGCAAATTTTACAACAGGGCATGTAAAAATAATGACAAGTGCATATGCTGAAAATGAAGCTCAAATCCCTAATGATTTGGCTCTGCTGGATGTCGATGAACTGATAAAAAAACTCAATTCCGATTATCCTCATATGGAATGGGTGAAACGGATAAATTTTGGTGGATTACTTGATATCCCTGACAAAAATGGAGAAACCAGAGCTCAAGGTCCGGCAGTGGGTAGGGCAGTAGATTTATTATCGCCTCATTCAAAAGAAGCAGAAAGGATGAATATTCTTAAATCAATTGTAAAAGGTTCATTACCTACTAAACAAGGTGAAGCGCTTATTAGTAATGATTTTGCTGAAAAATTCGGATTGAAAGTCGGTGAAAAAGTTACACTTTTTGGTTCAACAATGTATGGTAGCATGATGTTTAAAACTTTTACTGTTTGTGGCACTATAAGTTTTGGTTCTGCCATTCTCGACCGTGGTGCAATAATTATTGATATTTCTGATGCTCAAATAGCCCTTGATATGAATGATGGGGCAAGCGAAATTTTAGGTTTCTTTAATGAAGGTGGTTATAATGATGTAATGGCAGATTCTGTAAAAGCTTCTTTTAATGCAAAGTATAGCTCTGCTGATGATGAATTTTCACCTCAAATGTTTAAGCTGCGCGATCAGAACGGTTTAGATAGATATATTTCCCTCGCTGACAGTGTAAGCGGATTAATGGTTTTTGTTTTGATTATTGCCATGTCTATTGTTTTATGGAACACTGGTTTGCTCGGTGGCTTGCGCCGATATAATGAATATGGTATAAGACTGGCTTTGGGTGAAGAGAAGAGCCATATTTACAAAACTATTATTTACGAGGCTATTCTTATCGGCTTAATTGGTTCAATTATTGGTACTGCTTTGGGCCTTGCCTCTGTATATTATTTACAAGAAAACGGTATTGATTTTAGCGGGTTAATGAAAAATGTTACAATGATGATGCCTGGTGTATATCGTGCAAAGGTTACTCCTGATCTGTTTTATATTGGATTTATACCTGGTTTAGTAGCTATGACTTTAGGTAATGCATTGGCTGGGTTTACAATTTATAAACGTAAGACTGCTAAACTGATTAAAGAATTGGATGTGTAAAAAAAATAAGTATTCTATGCACTTATTTGATGTAAGGGTTTTTATAGTATTTTTTTGAAGTTATTTTTTACTTTTTTTCTTCTCACTTTAAACTTTTTACTTTTTTTTGTATCCTTCTGTCAAGCACTTCCAAAGTCCTTTGCGGGTTTAACAATGGTTTTAAAATAACCATAAAACAACCTGTCAGCGTCTTTATACCTGACAGGTTTTTCTTTGAAAGTAAAATTAGGAGCGATGAGATATGTGTGATGCTTTTCTCGCAAATGAATTCCCGACATTTTTTTTATTGATTATTAATTATTTAGAAATAAAAGATAATTTTTTTAAAAAAAATATTTAAATTTCTTTTGTGGATAATAAAATTAGACTACATTTGCACCTCCAAATCATAAAAACGTTCTTTATTAAAATGATTTGAAAAATGGTCTGGTAGTTCAGTTGGTTAGAATGCCTGCCTGTCACGCAGGAGGTCGCGAGTTCGAGTCTCGTCCAGACCGC
>JAGGUV010000178.1 GCA_021158345.1 Bacteroidales bacterium | reverse complement strand
TTTATATTGCGTGTTGAACAAAACAAAAGTAGCTAAAATCTTTTAGATAACAAAATACGTATAACATAATTCACCAAAAAAAATAAATTATGAAATATGAAAATAAAATTACAGTAATGGATTGACTGCTTTACCGGAAAAAATGAAAAAACGTTTGTCTGTGAGCAATCATTAATTTCTAAGGGTTTAGAAACTAAAAAACCGTATGATAAAACAAATTTATCACCATTTTTCCTTCTTGATAGAAGCCAATCTTTATATTTGTAAAATCCCTGTAATCATTAAAACCACATATCCTCTGAAATAGTCAATCCAAGTAATTCACTGAGCTTGTTGGGAGTTAACTTTTAGTGACGAAGGCTGTGTTTCAACAAGGAGCCGCAGCCCAAAAAACCGCTGAAACCCGTATTAAATATTACACTTTATTATGGCGATGTGCTTTATCTTTTCAATATTCTAATTAACTCTTTGTTGATATATAAAGTTTCTCTTCCTACTTTTTGTGATTTTAAAATGCCAATTTTTTCCAGTTCTTTTAAATATCGTGATGCAGCTTTTCTTTCTACTTTTAATCGATTAACAACAAATTCAATTTTTGAATAAGGTTGTTCAAAAAGAAGTTCCACTAATTCTTTTTTATAAATTTTGGGTGCATTAACCTGAACTTTCTCAATTGTACTGTCAAGTAAGTTTCTAATTTTATTTATTTTTTTAATTGTCTGAATGGAAGTGGTTCTAACTGCTTTCAGCATGAATAATATCCATTCTTCCCATTCTCCAAGTTTATTTGTCTGATTCAATAAACGATAATAGTCAGATTTATTTTTAATGAGGTATGAACTAAGATACAAAATTGGAATGTCAATTAAGTCATTTAATATCAGATATAAAATGTTTATTATCCTCCCTGTTCTGCCATTTCCATCATAAAATGGGTGTATACTTTCAAATTGGTAATGAAGAACTGCAAGATTTATTAATGGCGATATTTCATTTTTGTCCTGATTAAAATACTCAATGAAATTTGATAATAAATCCAATATCTCCTTTTTATCTTGGGGTGGAGTATAGACAACTTCTCCTGTTGTATCATTTTTCAAAACAGTGCCAGGTGTACTTCTTATCCCGGCATTGTTTCCAATTAACTCATTTTGAATTTCTATAATATCATTTACTCGTAAAAATCCTTGTTTTTTAATCAAGTTATATCCACGAAAAATAGCTTTTCGATAATTTACAACCTCTTTTGTTTCCTGCGATATATTTGTTTTTTTAATCGTTAGTGCTTTGTAAAGCTCGTCCTGTGTTGTAATAATGTTTTCTATTTCAGAACTTCCCTTTGCTTCTTGCAAAACAATAGCATTTACTAGCATTGCTTGATTTGGAATTGTATTTGCAATCCCTTTTAACTCAGCCAAGGCTGCGGTAGCTTTGTTTGTTTCTCTTAATATTTTTATGGTTTCTATTTTATCCCTTTGAGGCGGAAGTTTATCTATAATCCTATATGGTATTTTCTGTCCCATGTTTTTTTAATTTGTACCAAAAATACAAAAAAAAGTACATATTTCGTAAATGTGGGACATTTTTTAGCATTAATTAATTTTTTAATTTTAAAATATCATTAAACAATCTTTTTTTTAACGTACCGCATATGCCGTTGTGCTGCTGCATTTTGTTACTCTGTTTTTAAATTGTCACGAAGTTATTAATTTTAAATTGAACTGTCAAACCGATACTGAATGCGGCATGCGGTATGATGTTATGCGCTTTTATTTATTTTTCACATATATTAGTTTATTGCGACCTTTAGAGCTCTCTCGCTGTTCTATCTCAAATTTACCAATAGATTTAATTAAAGGTGTCAACTTTTGAAAGCCGTAGTTTCTAGGGTCAAAGTTCGGTTGTCTCTTTTGCAACAAACTCCCGACATCTCCTAAAAATGCCCATCCATCATCATCGGATAAATCTGTAATCGTAGTTGCAATTAATTTAATTTCCTTAATAGTGATTTTGTCAACATTTTCCTTATTCAATTCTTTTTCATTTTCAGATTCTCTCTCTTTAGATTGGCCTTTCAAAACTTCAATGTATACGAATTTATCACATGCAACAATGAATGGATTAGGAGTTTTTTTTTCTCCGATTCCTATTACTTGCATTCCAGCCTCTCTTAAACGTGTAGCTAGTCTGGTAAAATCACTGTCACTTGAAACTAAACAGAAGCCATTTACTTTTCCGGAATAAAGAATATCCATTGCATCAATTATCATTGCAGAGTCTGTGGCATTTTTCCCCGTTGTATATCCATATTGCTGAATTGGTGTAATAGCATTTTCAAGAAGTAGATTTTTCCACTTGGATAAATGAGGTTTTGTCCAGTCACCATAAATTCTTTTAATGGTTGGATTACCGTATTTAGCTATTTCTTCCATCATTTCTTTTACATAAGCTGATGGTATATTGTCACCGTCAATTAGTACTGCTAAATTTAAATTCATTATTTCGCTTTTGTCAGTAATTGTTTTTTTTTATTATCGAAATTTTAAGAATAATATGTCAAAAATATTATTCTTAATACTTTGTAAAAGTAAAGGTTTTGTTTTAAATAACCAAATTGTTTAAAGGGCTTTTTATTTTTTGCAGATGTTTTCTTTTTATTTGTAAAAT
>JAGGUV010000165.1 GCA_021158345.1 Bacteroidales bacterium | reverse complement strand
TCATTAATATATTTTTTAAAATTTATAAAAATATGACTAAGGAAATATTCTCCATAAAATATTAATTTTAAAGAATATCAAACAAAGATATCACAATATCTACAAAAAAAATAACGGAATAAGAAAAATAATATTGCCGATTTTTATTTATATATTAAAAAAATTTGTAATATTGTTTTCGAAAAATTAAGAAATAAAATGTCAAAAAAGATAAAATTTTACATACTATTTTTTTCAATTTTAATAACAACAAATATAGTAAAATCGCAGGATGCAAATTTTTCGCAATTTTATGCCAATTATTTATATTTAAATCCTGCTTTAACAGGCAACAGGAGTAATCCAACACTTTCGCTTAACTATAGAAATCAATGGCCTGCTTTGTCTAATTCTTTTGTCAATTATCATGCGTCATACGATTGTTACTTTGATAAGCTACGCAGTGGAATAGGCGTATCATTTTTAGGAGATAATGCAGGTGACGGCACATTAAAAACAAATATTGTAAGCGGTTTTTATTCATATCATTTACAAATCAGTAATTCAATATTTATAAATGCTGGTTTTGAGGCTTCATATTATCAAGCAAAATTAGACTGGGACAAGCTTGAATTTGCTGATCAATTTGATCCAAGATATGGCTTTGTACTTCCTTCAAATGAAATTCAACCAGCTAATTTAAGCAAGTCATTTGTTGATTTTTCTTCAGGGTGTTTTATTGGAATAAGTCAAAAATATTTTATAGGTTTTTCAATAAATCATCTCACACAACCTAATAACAGTTTTTATAATAATTCAGACAGCAAACTACAAACAAAAATAACTGTTCATGCAGGTACAATAATAAATATTTCAGACATAGGAAATTCAAGTCCCGGTTTTGAAGATATAACCATACATCCAAATATTTTATACCAACAACAGGGAGAATTTAAACAAATCAACTTAGGGATGTACTTAAAAAAACACCCCTTTGTAACAGGATTATGGTTCAGACATAATATGTCAAATTCAGATGCATTAATAATATTAATAGGAATAGAACAAAAAACTTATACAGTAGGATATAGTTATGATTTCACAGTATCAAAACTAAAAAACATAAATACCGGAGGTGGGCATGAAATAAGTTTTTCTTATAAATTCCCAGAATTTCCTGCGAGAAGAAAAAGAATCAGGGCAAGAGATATGGAAGTGCCTCCTTTTTAAACACTTATAAAATATTAACAATAAAAACAATATTTTTTTTTATAATACGTTTGGAAAATAACTCTTAAATTAAACAAAAAATAATTTAAAATGACAAGACAAATTAAAATAGCGGGTATATTATTGTTTTCAACATTAATATTTCTTACTACTTCGTGTAAAAAACAAGTATCACCAACAACAGGCTGGAGGTATAATGATCCAAAAAATGGTGGTTTTGAGGTTAATACAGCTAACAAACAAGTAAAAGCTCCCGGATTAGTATTTATTGAAGGTGGAACTTTTATAATGGGTAACACACAGGAAGACATAAGATATGAATGGAATAATATACCAAGAAGAGTTACTGTTAACTCATTTTATATGGATGAAACAGAAGTTAGCAATATAGCATATCTTGAATATCTTTATTGGTTAGATAGAGTATTTGGAGCTGATTATCCAATGGTATATGTTAACGCATTGCCTGATACTCTTGTTTGGCGCGACAAACTCGCATATAATGATCCTTTAGTAGAATACTATTTTCGTCATCCTTCCTACAAAGATTATCCTGTTGTAGGCGTTAACTGGGTACAGGCAAACGATTTCTGCACCTGGAGAACAGACAGAGTAAACGAATTACTATTAATAAAAGCAGGAGTATTAAAATTTGACCCTGACCAAAAAAACGAAAATAATTTTAATACAGACGCATATTTAGCAGGACAATACGAAGGTGTTGTTAACAAACCTTTACCTGATTTAAATCCAAACGGTACAGGTGAAAGAAGAGCAAAAATGGAAGATAATATAATGGTTCCCAAATACAGACTTCCAACCGAAGCAGAATGGGAATATGCTGCTATTGGAATTGTTGGAAACATATTAAATGAAAGAGTTGTAGAAAGAAAAAATTATCCATGGAATGGAAATTATCTCAGAAGCAGTGAAAGAAAAAATTATGGTAGTTTTATGGATAATTTCAAAAGAGGCAGTGGCGATTATATGGGTGTAGCTAAAAATCTTAATGATGGAGCAAGCATACCGGCACCTTGTGGTTCTTATTGGCCTAACGATTTTGGATTGTATAATATGGCTGGTAATGTTAGCGAATGGGTACAAGATGTTTACAGGCCTTTATCAGGACAAGATGTTGCTGATCTCAGCCCATACAGAGGTAATGATTTTAAAGTCCCTGTAAGAAATGCCGAAGGTACTTTAGAACCTAAAGACAGTCTTGGTAGAATAAGATACAGGGAAATTACTCCTGAGGAATGTGCAAACAGAAGAAATTTTCGTAAAGCTAACAACATTAATTATTTAGACGGAGACTTGGAATCTACAATTTCTACTGACTGGAAAACACAACCTGCTGATGGTAATACAACAAAACTAATGTATGATTATGGTAAAAATTCTCTTATTAGTGATAAAACACGCGTTTATAAAGGTGGCTCATGGAAAGACGGACCTTATTATTTAAGCCCTTGTACAAGAAGATACCTTGACCAAAACGAAGCAACTAATTATATTGGCTTCCGTTGTGCAATGAACCGTGTCGGCAGTCCTTCAGGAAAATAAAAACGTAATTTTAAAAAATATAGTTCTATTTTATTTGCCCTTATTTATTATTTAAATAAGGGCTTTTTTATATTAAATAAATTGCTACTTTAGTAAAAAAAATCATGAAGAATAAAATTGAGGAAATATATAATCTTTTCAATTCTTTTCCTAACATAAATACCGACTCAAGAAAAACTATTGATAATTCTTTATTTTTTGCTTTAAAGGGGGAGAATTTTAATGGTAATAAATTCGCTGAAATAGCATTAAAAAATGGTGCTGAATATGCAATTATTGATGAAAAAAAATTTAAAAAAAATAATAGATACATTCTTGTAGATAATGTACTTGAAACATTACAAAAATTAGCAGAATTTCACAGAAATAAATTTAATATTCCTGTTATTGCCATTACAGGAACAAATGGAAAAACTACAACAAAAGAACTTATTCATCAAATTTTAAGCAAAAAATATAATACTATTGCCACACCCGGCAATTTTAATAATCATATTGGTGTTCCTTTATCATTATTATCAATAAACAAAACAACAGAAATCGCCATTATTGAAATGGGGGCAAATCACACTAAAGAAATTAGTAGTTTATGCAAAATAGCTAAACCAAATTATGGATTAATAACAAATATTGGCAAAGCTCACCTCGAAGGTTTTAAAAATATTCAAGGAGTAATAGACACTAAAAATGAACTCTACTCCTATTTATATAAAAACAACGGTATTGCCTTTGTAAACAAAAACAATAATATTCTCCTGAATTTATCAAAAAATCTTAAAAAAATATTTTATGGAACTACTGATGACTGCTATTGTTTTGGCAACACTCTTGAAATAAATCCATTTTTAAAAATATTTTATAACAACAAAAAACAAATCATTCAAAGTCAGCTAATCGGAGATTATAATCTGGAAAATATTCTATCTGCAATATGTGTAGGCAAATATTTTAAAGTTGATGATAAAGATATAATTAATGCTGTTGAAGATTATAAACCTTGTAATAATCGTTCACAATTTGTTAAAACTGAGCGAAACAATATAATTTTAGATGCTTACAATGCAAATCCTGTAAGTGTTAAAGCTGCTATAAATAATTTTAATTTATTAAGGTCTGATAATAAAATTGTTATACTTGGCGATATGCTTGAACTTGGTGATGAAAGCATCTCTGAACATAAAAATATTATTGATCTATTATCTAAATCCGGTTTTAAAAATGTAATACTTATCGGCGAAATATTTTCATCAATAAATACAAAATTCAAAACTTATAAAAACACAAATATTGCATTGCAAAATCTAAAAAATGAAAATATTTCATCAGCAGATATTTTAATAAAAGGCTCAAGAAAAAATTATCTTGAAAAATTAATTAAAATTTTATAAAATTAAGCCTGAAATTGGAAAATCAAAATTAACAACTTTTCTTAATTTAATATTTCTACACATTGACTTATAAAAAACATAATCTGATGAAAAACTATAATGTAATTGGAATAATGTCTGGGACATCATTAGATGGTATTGACATTGCATTATGTTCGTTTCACTTATTAAAAAACAAATGGGAATATAAAATTGTTAAAGCAGAGACATATCAATACACCAACATCTGGAAAAAAAGATTAACAGAACTACCAAAATCAAATGCATTAAAATTTGTAGAGACAAATATAGAATATGGGAAATTATTAGGCGAAACAATAAATAAATTTTTAAATACTTATAATTTAAAAGCAGATTTTATTTCATCGCATGGACATACAATATTTCACCAGCCTGACAAACATATCACATCACAAATTGGCGATGGAGCTACAATAGCAGCCATAACAGGCATTGATGTTATCTGCAACTTCAGGACTATGGATGTAGCTTTATCAGGACAAGGAGCACCTCTGGTGCCTATTGGTGACGAACTACTTTTTTCTGATTATGATATATGTATTAATTTAGGTGGTTTTTCAAATATCTCATTTAAGAAAAATAATATTAGAATAGCTTTTGATATCTGCCCCTGCAATATTATTCTTAATTATTTATCAAATAAATTAAATAAGCCTTTTGATGATAAAGGTAAAATTGCCTGTTCGGGAAAATGCAATACTAAATTACTAAACCAACTTAATAACATTGACTATTACAAAAAATCATATCCAAAATCATTATCAAGGGAATGGCTTGAAAATAATTTTATCCCATTAATTGATGACTACAATATTGACATTTGCGACAAGTTAAATACTGTTACAGAACACATTGCAACACAAATAAGCAAATACACTAATATTAAAGATAATCTTAAAATTCTAATCACAGGCGGAGGTGCTAAAAATGATTATCTGATAAAAAAATTAAAAGCTAAGACTAAGAACACAATTATTATTCCGGATAATATTGTTATTGATTACAAAGAAAGTTTAATATTTGCTTTTCTTGGAGTTTTACGAAAAGAAGAACAAATCAACTGCCTGAAATCAGTTACAGGCGCAATAAAAGACAATACCGGTGGCTGCATTTATAAAGCCTAAGTTTGAAGTTAAAGTTCAGAATGTTTATCCAATAATTTATCCTTCAAAATATTTTCTAATTTCTGTAATAAAAAATTATCAGAATTATAATTTTTAAGTATAGATTCAGGATTTTGATTTTGATACTTCTTAAAATTTTCAGTTCCCTTATAATAACTCAAAAGATAAGGCAAATTATTATTATCCAACTTTTTAATTGTCATACATAAAGCCAAATTTACTTCCTGTACAGTACCAATACACTCGAAAGGTTTAACCTTTTCAATTCCAATTAACTGATTAAAAATAAATAACAATGATTTTTTCTCAAACAAATTATCTTTAAAAATTTTGAATAATTGCTCAGTACTTAAAAATGGCGATAGAATTATAAATGTAAATAAACATTTAGGACAATTACAGCACCATTCATCAGTTTTACTGCCGACATTACAACTTTTAAAAACGGGAAAATATTTCTCAAATCCTGAAAACAATTTAGCAATCTGCAATTCTGATAAAGGTCTTAAAAAACTAAAATAATTAAAGTCGGGCGAAATATATTTTTTAATATAATTTCTAAAATCTGATTCAAATTCAAAAGATTTTGAATATTGGTGATTAATTTCAGAATCGGGCACAGTAGGTTCGTTAGCACTTGATTCATTAGAGAGAGCTATATTTTTAATACCCGAAATATAAGCAGATAAAACAGAAACAAAAGCCAATAAAGCAGAAAAAGGTGTATGTCCGTTAAGAAAGCCTTTGCTGTTAAGTTTCAGAAGTTCAGGATCTAAATTACGTTTTATTTCTATAAAACTATCATTGTCAAAACCTGCTTTATTTACACAACCCAAACTCGCTTGTCTCGGATTAATAATCAAAGGAACATTATTTTTTATGCCTGACAATAGTTCCAGAGTAACAACAGAATCCTTACCACCACCAACAGGAATAATAAATAAATTTTTTAAATCAATATTAAAAGCTTTGGTTTTATTATTGGAGATTGATTTTATTTGAACAAAATCGTTAAAATTTGTTTTAATATTATTCAGATAAAAAAATTCGCCTAAGCCGTTAAAATAAATTTTCTTCCACCATAATATCTGATTTTGAGATAATTTATAGGGTTTAATAATAATTTGCTCAGTACAAACAGATTTCCAATAGCTTATTAATTCAATCAAGCCAATATTAAAAACAATATTATTTAATAATTCATCCGACTGATCAAAAGCATCAAAAAAGCTTTTATAAATATTCTTTCTATAAATAATAATATTTGGCTTAAAAAATATCTCATTTTGAATATTAAAATCAAATTCTAATTTTAAAAAATTTTCATTTTTAGTAATAGTATAATTTTCATAAATTAAATATTTATATTTTTTTCGCAGATATAAAAATTTACTGCTATTATTTAAATTATTCATTATTAAGTGGTATAGTTTTTGATAAAAAAAGTATGTCAAAATTAATAAATTTGATGTCATTAAATAAATAAATTTGATTTTTAGTTTAAAAAGTTATAATTTTATAC
>JAGGUV010000102.1 GCA_021158345.1 Bacteroidales bacterium | reverse complement strand
CCCGGGAGGATAAACCTCATTGGTGAACATACAGATTATAACGATGGTTTTGTGCTCCCTGCAGCAATCGATAAATACATCTTCTTTGCTATTGCTGATAATAAAACTAATAATGTAAATATTTTTTCATTTGATTTTAACGATTCTTTATCTTTTGAATTAACACATATTCAAAGATCAGATAAAAACTGGGCTAACTATATTATTGGCGTAATTAACGAATTACAAAAATCAGAAAAGAAAATCCATGGCTTTGACCTTGTCTTTGGCGGGAATATACCTATAGGTGCAGGATTGTCATCGTCAGCAGCTTTGGAAACAGGACTTGCCTTTGGCTTAAATAAAATTTTTAATCTCGGCTTAAATTCTTTAGAAATTGTTAAGCTCTCACAAAAAGCAGAAAATAATTTTGTTGGAGTGAATTGTGGCATTATGGACCAGTTTGCAGCTGTCTTTGGAAAAGAAAAAAATGTTTTCAAATTAGACTGCCGTTCTTTGGAATATGAATATTTTCCTTTTATATCAGACGATTATCAATTGTTGCTTTGTAACAGCAACGTAAAGCACAGCCTTGTTACGTCCGAATACAATAAACGCCGCAAACAATGCGAAACAGGTGTTAAAATTTTGAAAAATCATTATCCGTCTATCAATAAATTAAGAGATGTTACTTCAAAAATTTTGTTCAAGTGTAAAGAAGAGTTTGATGAGGATGTTTTTGCAAAATGCTCTTATGTTGTAGAAGAAAACGCAAGGTTAATAAAAGCTTGTGAGGATTTAAACAAAAATGATTTGAAATCGTTTGGTAAGCGTATGTATGAAACTCATGAGGGCTTAAAAACAAAATATGATGTTAGCTGCAAGGAATTGGATTTTTTAGTTGATTTCACAAAAAATTATGACGGAGTACTTGGGGCAAGAATGATGGGTGGAGGATTTGGCGGATGTACAATAAATCTCGTAAAGAAAGATTTTAAAGATAAGATGATTGAACTGTTATCATTAAAATACAAAAATATATTCAATATTGATGCTGAGTTTTATGATATTGATATTGTTGAAGGTACAAAAATTATTTGATTTTAATTGAGGCTAAGGGAATTTAGAATTTAGAATTGAGATTTTGGATTTAATTTGGTAAGCTCCTGTACATTTTATCCTGATATGCTTAGCTACAGGGTAAATTACAGGACAAGTAAGAGAATGATTAAAATATAATATTGATTTTTATTCATTTGTTCGCAGCTAAGATAAAATGCATAATATTAACAAATTAGTTAAATATAAACATAAGAAATTAATTAATTTGAGAAGCAAATAAAAAAAAATATTAATTTAGCCGAAAATTTTAATTATGGCAATATTAGGTTCAATCATAAAAAGAGCAATAGAGATAAGAAGTAGAAATCCAAACAGAAAAATAAGAAAACTTAATCCATATAAAGCTCAGGAAAAGACATTAAAAAAATTAATAAAAAAAGCTTACTTCACTTTTTTTGGTGAGGAATATAAGTTCTCTGATATATTAAAACAGGAAGATATAATTAAAAATTTTCAAGAAAGAGTTCCTATACACAATTACAATTCAATGTTTCAGAAATGGTGGTATAGAACATTAAATGGAGAAACATTTGTAAGCTGGCCCGGAAAGATAAAATATTTTGCTTTAAGTTCGGGTACTTCAGCAGCCTCGAGTAAATATATTCCTGTTACAAACGATATGATTCGTGCAATAAAAAAAACAAGCATAAGACAAATATATTCACTTCCTAATTATAATTTTCCGGATGAATTTTTTGAAAAAGGCGTATTAATGTTAGGAGGGAGCACTCACTTGCAATATAATGGTACTTATTTTGAAGGCGACTTGTCAGGTATCACAACAGGAAATCTTCCTTTTTGGTTTCAACATTATTATAAGCCTGGAAAACGTATCTCAAAAGAACGTGACTGGGAAAATAAATTGAACGAAATTGTATTAAATGCAAAAGATTGGGATATTGGAGTAATAGTAGGTGTACCTGCATGGTTGCAAATCCTTCTCGAAAGAATTATTAATCATTATAATTTAAATACAATTCACGACATCTGGCCAAATTTATCAATATTTGTTCATGGTGGAGTAGCTTTTGAACCTTATATTAACGGTTTTGAAAAATTATTGGCACGTCCTTTAACATATATTGAAACTTATCTTGCTTCCGAAGGATTTATTGCTTTCCAAAGTCGTCCTGATTCAAATTCTATGCAATTAGTTTTAGACAATGGACTGTTTTACGAATTTGTACCTTTTAATGATGATAATTTTAATAAAAATGGCGAAGTAAATAAAAATGCTAAGGCATTAACTATTGACCAAATTGAAGAAAATGTTGAATATGCATTATTATTATCAAGTTGTTCGGGTGCCTGGAGATATCTTATTGGTGATACAATAAAATTTACATCCAAGGAAAGAAATGAAATAATTATCACAGGCAGGACAAAACATTTTTTAAGCCTGTGCGGAGAGCACCTTTCCCAAGATAATATGAACAGAGCAATAACGCTATTGGAAAATCAATTAAATGTTGAAATCAGAGAATTTACAGTTACGGGTATTAAATATAAATCAATGTTTGCTCATAAATGGTATCTTGCTTGCAACGATGATATTGACATTGAATTAACCAAGAAAAAAATTGATGAGAATTTAAAACTTCTCAATGATGATTATAGAACTGAGCGTATAGCTGCCTTAAAAGATGTTTTTGTTGAAGTTCTACCAATAAATGTTTTTTATGAATGGATGAAAAAAGAGGGCAAAGAAGGCGGACAAAATAAATTTCCACGAGTTCTAAAAGGGGGAAAACTTAAAAGCTGGGAAGAACATATAAAAGAATATAAATTGAATAATAAATAATATGCATCCAATATTTCAAGGAATAATATTAGGTTTAACTTTGGCAGTAACATTAGGACCCGCCTTGTTTTCATTATTGCAAACAAGTATACACCGTGGTTTTTGGGCAGGCGCCAGATTTGCTTTAGGAATTTCTCTTAGCGATATTACTGTCTTAACATTTTGCTACTTTGGTGTATCTCAGATATTAAGAAATCCCGAAAATCAATTTGTTGCCGGTATTATCGGCGGTAGTGTTTTAATTGCTTATGGAGTTTATACTTTCTTACATAAAACCCCGCCTATTCAAAATAATAATAATAATGATAAAGACGAGGATATTAATATTAAAATTAAAGTTCCGAAACCAATAACACATATTTTAAAAGGCTATATTTTAAATATTACTAATCCAGGCGTATGGGCATTATGGGTTACTGCTATGACAGGAATAAGCGCAGGCTATGAAGCTAAATTCAGTGCTATTTTTTATTTTTTTATTGGCACTTTAGGCACTGTTTTTTCTACAGATATATTAAAATGTTTTATTGCTCATAAAATTAAAAATCATCTTAAACCTAAATCTATTACAGGCTTAAATAAATTTGTCGGTATTTTGTTAATAATATTCGGAATTATTGTTATTATCACTGTTTTTTTAAAATCTACAACATAATTTTTTTGTAAGTCATTAATAATCAGACTGCCGTATAAGTCTTTGTTCAGATTCACGATTTTTGTCTTGTAAGTTATCTGTTTTTTATTTTCACAAATCTTTAAGTCTTAATATTAAAAAGTTGAAATTTTTTTATTATCTATATTTTTTATAAATTCGTTGAAAATTAGTATAAAAATAAATATTATGAAATTTTTTAATTATTGGTGGATATATACAATAAAAGGTATTATATTTTCTGTTATCGGAATTATCGCACTTTTATCACCTGATATGACTTTAATAAGTCTTTTAACATATTTAGGAATAATAATTCTTACATTCGGTATTATTCTTTTAGCTAACGGCAGTCCGTCTAATAACCCACCGTTTGATTAATAATTAATCAAATATAAACCGATTTAAGCGAGCTTGATAAAAACTAACAAATAATTTATTAAAAAGCATGCTTGCCTTAAATTGGTTT
>JAGGUV010000049.1 GCA_021158345.1 Bacteroidales bacterium | reverse complement strand
AATAATCAAATTGATATTTTAACAATTCACCATTCAGCAAGAGATTTAAAAAGAAGAAAAATAAAATAAATACGCAAGGTAACACCTAAGCATATAAAAATTCCGTAGCACTATCATCTACAATTTTATATACATTGTTGAACCTGTCTACCAAGTACGCTATGCAGTCAACATCAAAAGTACACCTCAACAAGCTCAGTGAACTGCTTGTGTTGACTATTTTAGGGAATATATAGTTTTAATAATTACCGGAATTTTACAAATATGAAGATTGGCTTCTGTCAAGATGTAAACATCAGTTAATATAATTTACCGAGCGGCAGGGATAGGAGCGGTAGCCTGTTGAAATGGGTGCTGATGTTTTCTGTTGGCGGGCGTAGGCGACCAGAGGAAGCCCACGTACCGCTTACAGAAACACAGCAGCCATAAGACAGCTACAAGCGTATAGCCCGGTTTAGCCGCCTTGAAAAAAAACATTCAATTATTGTCCAAAAAAAAATAGTCCCAAACATTTACGGGACTATTTTTTTAAATATCAATTTTTATACTCCTGATTATTTCATATGTTTATCGAGGAATTTTATCATAGCATTATAAAAGTCGAATTGATTTTCCTGATTATGAAAACCATGACCTTCGTTATCTTTAACCATATATTCAACTTCAACATTACGGTCTTTTAAAGCTTTTACAATTTGGTCGGATTCGTTTTTGTTAACTCTCGGGTCATTAGCACCTTGAGCAACAAATAAAGGGGCTTTGATTTTATCGGCATGAAGAGCAGGAGAAGTTGCAGCAAGCTGAACACTGTCTTTTACAGGGTCACCAACCATTTCGTAATTCATCTCCAATAATGGTTTCCAATAAGGAGGAATAGTCTTCATAAAAGAAAAGAGATTAGAAACGCCAACATAGTCAACAGCACAGCAGTAGAGGTCGGGAGTGAGTGTAATGCCTGCTAAAACGGCATAACCGCCATAACTGCCACCGTAGATAGCAATTCTATCTTTATCTGCAATACCTTGATCAATCAGCCAGTTAACACCGTCGGTGATGTCGTCCTGCATTTTTAAGCCCCATTGTTTAAAAGAGCAAGTCCAGAAGTCTTTTCCATAACCTGTAGAACCTCTGAAATTCATTTGAAAAACAGCATAGCCTCTGTTAGCGAGAAGCTGCACTTCGGGGTTGTATGTCCATGCATCTCTTGCCCAAGGACCACCATGAGGATTGACAACAACAGGTAAGTTTTTAGCTTCTTTTCCTTTAGGTAAAGTAAGATAACCGTGAATTGTTAATCCGTCTCTTGATTTATATTCAATAGGTTTCATCTCTGCAAGATCGTTTTCGTTTAACCAAGGACTTACATCACATATTTTGTCCAGCTTATTGGTATTTTTATCATACAAATAGTAAGCACCGAGAGATCTGTCGCTATATGTTCTTACAATAAACTTATCTTCGTTTTTATTGTGTGAAGTGATAGCAATTTCATATTTGCCCAGGGATTTTTTCAGATTATTAAACATATTTTCTGTTTCTTTGTCAAAGAAATATCTTTGTCTTTTCCATGAAGTGTACGAAGCAGCAGTAATTACTTTACGTTTTCTTGAATATGATAAAGAGGAAACATCATAGTCTTTATTTTCGAATATAGTTTTTATTTCTTTTGCGTTTTCAATATCATAGATAACAATAGCGCTTTTGTCTCTGCCAAGATTAGAAGAAGCGTAAATATTTTTATTGTCGAAAGTAAAGAATAAAGGCGATAAGCTTTCTTTAAAATTAGTAGTTAAAACATTTTTAAACTCATCTTTTTCGGTTTTTCTGTATAGCAAACTTGTATTAGTACCGCCAACAATAGCATAAGCAATTCTTAATTTTCCGTTGTGGTCGGTCATCCAGCCCATAATATTACCGGGGTTTTCTGCTAACATAGTCATTTTACCTGTTTCAATATTCAAACGGTAAGGGTCGAAAACTTGTGGATTTCTTTTGTTTAATCCGATAATTATTTCGTTAGGTATGTCTTCGAGGTCATCAATAATTTGAGTTCTTACTTTGTCAAAATCAGTGTATGCTTTTGGGTCTGTGCCGTCAATGTTAACACCATGTAGTTTATAATTTTCATCTCCGCCGTCATCTTTTAAGAATAATATTTTTTTGTTGTTAGCCCAGAAATAACCGGCTATATCTCTGTCTGTTTCTTTGGTTAACTGAATAACACTATCTTTTCCGATTTTCTGAACAAAAATATTCATACGATCTTTATAAGGTGCTTTGTATGAATAATATTTGCCGTCAGGTGAAATTTGATATGAGGTTTTTTCAGGTCTTCTGAAAAAATCCTCTACAGAATACTGTTTTACTTTCATTTTTTTGTTTTTACATCCTCCTATCATAAATGAAGAAGAAACTGTTAGTACTATAAAAAATAATAAAATTTTGTTTTTCATAATTGTAATGTTTTAAAAAAGATATTTTTTACAACATCTTTGTTTGATTAATAATTGAATAATTTTATTTGATTAATAACAGTTAATATTTTATTGTTCACACAAAATACATAGACAAAAAAATATTAAAACTTTTGTACAAAGATATAATAAAAAATAGCATCTGTTTGTAATTTTTTTTGTTGATTAACTTATTGAAAAATGGATAGATAGTGTTTGTCCATAATGTGCGGTTAAATTTACAAATTTATTGTAAACTTATTTCAGGACAAGACAAACTTTTCTACTGTTTCACCCACTTCCCACATTCAATAATTTTTTCATTGTTATGAATTCTGTAAAAATACATTCCCGATGGAATATTACTTGTGTTTATTTGTTTTGTAAATGAATTTAAAGATGTGCGAATAATTATTTTTCCTGTAAAGTCAGTCAATTCAAAAGTTGAGTTTATTAATTTGGTTTTGATATTTAAGTGGTTTGTTCCGGGATTTGGATAAACGGATGTAAAAATAATTTTTTGCAAAACAGGTTCTATTAAAGTAAAAACCTGATTTTCATACGCACCCATATCTATCCTGGAACCATATATTCTCGGATTACCTTCAATATCATAATCCGGTAAAAACAAACCTGAAGTATCGGGACTGCCGGTATTTACACATGGGGATTCATCAGTTAATGACCAATCGGCATTAAGTGCATCATAGCTTGGTCCAATATCTGCTGTCGGGTTTGTAAAAAGAGGTAACGAATCAATGTTTCCTTCTCCTTCAAAACCAAACATTACATTGCAATATTTAACTATGGGTGGATTACCACTAAACTCATACCATATTTGATCTGCCGGATAATGGGGTTCGATAAAATTTCTCCAGATAATATTGTTGATTAAAGTAACATTGGGTGAAAGAATTTGCACACCACTCCATACATAGCCTACATTGTTTACAATAGTATTGTTAGTATAAACCGGATAATTGAAACAATGTGCATTCCATAAACCAGCACCATAATTATTACAAATAAGATTGTCGATAATATCTGCCCGGTAATAAGCATCATATATTACTCCAACGCCGGTCTTATTGTTAAAAAATCTGTTGTTTTCGATCAAAGCATACGAAGTATATCCCAATGCGTGCTGTATGGCTATACCACCCCCTTCACCTCCTTCAAAACCTGGTTGAATAAAATAACAAGTGTTATAATTAAAAAGACAATTGATAATATAAAGTGTATCAACCTCTCGTATGAATGCACCTCCTCCTATATCATAATAAGAATGATTATACTTAAAATTGCATTGCTCAATGGCAACATAATCACCATTTTCTAAAAACACTCCACCACCGTCAGATTTAACTCTTCCGTTAGATATATTACAATTTGATAATATCATGCTTCCAAAATCAATTCCGTAAATATTACCGCCTTGGTTTTCAGCATCATGATTTGAATAAAATGAACCCGGTACAACTGATTTACCATTATTGATTTTGCAATATTTAAAGATTGATGTATCTTGAGAAGATCGTGGCAATAACCTTATCCCGTGCCATCCACCTGCAATAGTGGAAGTGTCAGCATGTTGTAAAGTATCTAAATGTGTAAACACTATACTATCGGTTTCAGTGCCAATAGCCCTGATAGTTCCGTATGACCAAATGCTATAATATCCTGTTATATGTACGAAAGTCCCCGGCAAAACAGTAAGGGTAACATTGCTATCAATAAGCACATCACCTGTTATTTCAAGTGTATCGGCAGCCCAGATAGTGTCGTTAGTAATATTTCCTTGAAATTGAAAATTTTGAGCGTT
>JAGGUV010000055.1 GCA_021158345.1 Bacteroidales bacterium | reverse complement strand
TCGTATAATGCCCCAAACTTTGACATCTTATTGGTTGACCGAGCAAGTTGACCGTCAAGCATATCAAAAACACCACCAAATAAAGTGATAGCCCCAAACCATGTGATATATCGATAATCACCACGAGTACCCAACTCGGCTCCGGCAATTAAAACAACAGAGGATATAAGTGTAATAAAATAACCAATCGTTGTAAGCCCATTAGGGGTTATCCCCGTTTTTTTTAATAGCCGGATAATTGGATTTAACGCTTTGTAAGCATTGGTTTTTATTTTATTCCACAAACCTAAAATGTTATTTTTCATTTCATATATATTTAACAAGGACTAATAATACAAAGTTAGTAATTATTCACTAACTTAAAGTGTTTTTTAACTCTATTGAGTTATAAATTTTTTGCAATGCTTTAGTAATATTGGATAATTTTTTTTTCATTTACTAGCTTTTTTATTTTCGATATTTTTTAGTGGCAGGCAAGAGAGGAAGCATAAAAGGAGCACTTACCACAAAAAACAATGTCTCGAATATAACATTGCTGTTTTTTGCTTTTTTGCCTTTTAATCTACTCAAAAAAGCATCAAAAGTATTTCCTAAAAGATTACCGAAAAATATCATTCTTATCATTAGAATAATATGTTTTGCGGTCTTTTCTCCATAAAAATCAAAGAGATTCTTTGTCATTTCTTTGTTCGGTTTACGGTTAGTTTCAGCATAGTGCTGAGCGTATAATAATGCTGGTACGTCAAAGTCTGAGGCGTCGGCTTCAAATTGCAAATTGAGCATATTTTTAATCTCTGTTTCGCTTATCCCACTTGACATCGCTTGTTTTGCATGAAACCATGTGCAATAGGTACATCCGTTAACAGCAGTAACCACGGTCATTATTTTTTCCATAAATACTTTGTCTAATTTTTCATTCCGCATAGCAGAGGAAATATTGACTGTATTACGAAAAAGAAAAACCAAATCGTTTAATAACAAACGAAATGTATATATTTTTCTATCAAAATTATCTTTCATTATACTTCATAAAAAGAGACTGTCGAAAAAGGTTAAATACATTTTATTTCTAATAAAATGAGAAATGACACTTTTTAGACAGCCTCAAGCCCATTGTTTTAATACGACTGTTCAATATTCCAAACAAATGCTCTTAGTCCCTGTTGCTCTGATTTTTTATCAAGTTTCTTTAAAAATTCAAGTAAAGGCTCAACTTTGTCATCTTCTACCATAGTTAAATGAGCGTTGTTCATTTCAGGCCAGGTATGTGTGCCTTCATGCGGTTCCCCGTTTACAGAACCACTCCCTTTTACATCGAGCCATTGAGTATATCCGCGAATATTAAGGTCTCTGAGAATCTGTTGTACTTCAAAGGTTAATGACTGATTATATGATATAAATACTGCTTTCATTATATGTATTTTTTATATTATTAATTTCTTTGTCTTAACAAAAGGTTATGACAATTTAATCATAACCTTTTGAGACTATTATTTATATATTCAAATTCATTTTAGTTCTTTCAATTGCTTTCTTTTTTCGTTTTATTTTGCCCACACCGAACATGGTATAAATAGTAGGTATTAAAACTAATGTTACAACTGTTGAGAATGTTAATCCTCCAAAAACGGCAACTCCCATAGGTCGCCACATTTCCGAACCGCTTCCCTTTAATAAAATCATCGGTAACATAGCCAAAATAGTAGTTAAAGAAGTCATAAGTACCGGCCTTAAACGTGAACGTCCACCTGCTACTACGGCTGCTTTTAACGAATAGCCTTTGGCAACAAGTAAATTGATATAATCAACCAACACAATTCCGTTTTTAACCACAATACCTATCAACATAATTGCTCCAATCATAGAAATAATATTAATGGTGGCATGAAATAGATAAAGAGCAATAAAAACTCCGGTAAATGCAAATGGGATAGAGAACATAATTATAAACGGTTCTGTTAACGATTCGAACTGAGATGCCATTACAATATATACAAGGATAAGAATTAATACCCCAAGCATTAGCAAATCTTTAAAAGTATCGTGCATATCTTCAACGCTACCTCCAAATTCAACGGAAACATCACTTGGAATATCCATTTTTGCAATCTCTTTTTCAAGATCTGCTTTTACAGTTCCTAAATCTGAACCTGAAAGGGCTGATGAGATTTTTACAACACGCACTTTATTTTCCCTATCGATAATAGGTGGTGAATAAAATCTTTTCAGTGTTGTTATTTCTCCCACTTTTACAGGAACACCGGAAGGGGTCATAATGTTGATATTCCGTATATCTTCTGTTGAATGACGGAATTTTTCATCATAACGAACAATCACATCATATTCATTACCTTCCTCTTTATAAACAGTGGCGGTAAGTCCTGTAATACGATTACGAATTGCTCCGGCAACCATTGCAGTATTTAAGCCAAACGAAGTCATTTTTTCTTGATCTAAAACTAATTGTAATTCTGCTTTTTCTCTATCACGACTTATTAAAACATCTCTCACCCCTTTTGTTCTGTTAAATGCAGCAGCAATTTTTTCAGCAACAATATTGGTATGGTCAAAACTGTTTCCGAAAACTTTCACTTCCATCGTACTTCCTCCGCCCATACCCATGCCACTTGACATACGTGAATTTCCGGGATCAACATAATACTTTTCTACTTCCGGCAATACTTCAATATCCTTTCGCATTTCGTCGGCTATCTCAAAAATATCTCTTTTTCTATCCTGATGGGGTGTCATTTTAAAAGTATAATTGATAATATAGTTTCCTGTTTCCATAAAAACTGATGCCATACTATTTTCATCACCCACACCTGCACTTGTAGATATCATTCTAATTTCAGGGTATTTAGCCATAAAAACCGAATCTAAATACTTCGCTGTTTTTACTGTTTCATCAAGTTTTACACCTTGTGCAAGTTTAACTTGTGCACCAATTTGGTCGTTATCCGATGCAGGCATAAATTCTGAACCGATAACCTTCAGAAGAAAAAGAGAAGAAACAAATATAAGTGTTGCAGCTCCAACCACTAACCAACGATGACCCACTGCCCACGATAATATTTTTTCATACACATTATCCAGTTTGTCGAGTAAATTTTGTGAGAAATAGAAAAGTTTTCCTCCAACAGTTTTTCTGTTTGGTTCTTTAACGCTTAAAATTTTAGAGGATAACATCGGAACAAGTGTTAACGAAACGATTACCGAGGTAACAATAGAAATGGTTACCACCCAACCAAGGGGTTTAAAAATAATACCGGTCATGCCTCCCAGCATAGTTAACGGAAGGAAAACAGCAACAATGGTAAGTGTTGAAGCAATAACAGCAAGACTCACTTCGTTGGTTCCGTAAATTGCTGATTCACGGGCAAACCCACCCCGTTCTAATTTCTTGGTAATATTTTCAAGTACTACAATGGAGTCGTCAACCACCATACCAATAGCAATAGTTAATGAAGAAAGTGTAATAATATTAATAGTACCGCCGGACAGATACATATAAATAAAACCTGCAATCAATGAAATTGGAATGGAAAGAGAAACAATTAAAGTAGCCCTCCATCTTCCCATAAAAAACATAACAACAAGAATAACAAACAGCAAGGCATAGAGTATCGTTTCGCTCAAATTATTTACAGCAGACATTGTATATACAGAGGTATCCATCAAAACATCAACTTTTACATCGGGAGGTAAAGTTTTTTTAATTTTTTTGAGTTTAGCTTTTATTTTTTTTGCTACTGTTACTGTATTGGCATCCGATTGTTTTTGAATCATCAATCGTACATTTTTTTTACCATTTGAACGTTCGAACGATTTTATATCTTTTAAACCATCGTTAATAGTTGCAACATCTTTTAAATAAACAGGTCGATTATTAAAATTGCTTATAATAATATTTTTAATA
>JAGGUV010000163.1 GCA_021158345.1 Bacteroidales bacterium | reverse complement strand
ATAATATGATTTTTAATTGAAAATAGTTACAATAATTATATTTTTGCACAGATAAAAATTATCAATTTTCAGTAAAATAAAAAACAGGAGTTTAGAATTTATATTAAAAACTCTAAAAACATAAACATATGGAAGAAATAATATATTTAAATGGCAATAATTTAACAATAGCTAACGTCATTAAAATTGCAGAAAAAGGTTATAAAGTTGATTTTCCTGAGCATATAAAACAAAACATAATAAAAATTAGAGAAGGATTAGAAAAACAATTATCAGAGCATCCTGAAATTAAAATCTATGGCACAAATGTAGGGTGTGGTGATTTAAAAGACGAAACTATAACACCTGAATCGTTTGAATCATATCAGGTAAAATATATTAAAGCTCATAATTGTGGTACAGGAAATCCTCTTCCTATAGAAATCGTTCGAGGAATAATGGTAATACGCCTAAACTCTTTTGCAAAGGGCTTGTCAGCAATACGCATGAGCACATGTCAACTTATGATAGACATGTTAAATAATGATGTAACTCCCTGGGTTTTGGAAGAGGGTTCAGTAGGTGCCAGTGGTGATTTAATTCCTTTGGCAATGATAGGAGCTTCATTAATTGGATTACCGGAATCAAAAGCATATTATAAAGGTGAGTTGCTTTCTAGTCAGGAAGCTCTTAAAAGAGCAAATCTGAAACCAATAAAATTAGGTGCAAAAGAAGCTATGGGTCTCACAAACGGTTCAAATTTTATTTCTTCTATAGCTGCTTTTGCTATTCGCGATGCGGAAATATTATTAAATACTGCCTCTGTTACTTCTGCATTATCTTTAGAAGCTATACGTGGTGAAAAAGATGCTTTTTCGAATTTGATTAATGATAACAGACCTCATAAAGGTCAGTTATACATTGCTAACCAGATAAGAAATTTAATAAAAGGCTCAATGCGAACTACTAAAGAGGCTCAAATAT
This sequence comes from Bacteroidales bacterium, assembly GCA_021158345.1. Taxonomy (GTDB): domain Bacteria; phylum Bacteroidota; class Bacteroidia; order Bacteroidales; family AUK083; genus AUK083. The sequence goes on along the minus strand of JAGGUV010000163.1, from coordinate 16,357 downwards.
TTGAATATCCAGGCCAAATTAAAGATTCAATAAAAGTAAGAGTTCAAGACAGATATAGTTTTAGAGCTATTCCTCAAGTTCATGGGCCTGTTTATGAAGCTATTGAAAAGCTTAAAGAAACATTGACTATTGAAATTAATTCTGCTACTGACAATCCTTTATTTTTTGTTGATGAAAAAGGATTTTTCCATGCTAAAAGCGGAGCAAATTTCCACGGACAACCATTAGCTAATGTTATTGATTATCTTAAATTAAGTATTACAACTTTAGGATTAGTAACAGATAAAAGAACTTTTTCGTTATTAGATAAATATCTTAATTTTGGTTTACCTGCTGACCTGGCACACGATCACAGCAAAGGAGATACAGGTTTGATGTTGACACAATATGCAGGAGCAGCCAGAGCTGCCGAATCGAGAGTGCTTTCCACTCCTGCATCCGTTATGTCTGTTTCAACCTCTGCCAATCAGGAAGATTTTGTTTCAATGGGTAGTATTGGTGTTATTCATTTACGAAAAGTTATTTATAATACTCAGATAATTCTTGGTGTTGAACTTTTATGTGCTTTAAGAGCTCTTCAAATGTCATACGATATTTTACCTGAAGAATTAAGACAGTTAGGTCAGGGAACGGACATTGTTTATAATGCTCTTAACAAAGAACTGCCTCCTGTTGATGAAGATCAATATATGAGATTAGATATGGAAAAAGCTATTGAATTAATTAAATCAGGTAAAGTATTAGATTTAGTTAAGGATATTATTAATGAATAATTAAAAAATACAAATAATAAAAAGGGGTAGAAAATTCAAAAATTCTACCCCTTTCTTTTATTTAATGTCTGCACAAAAGCTCCTATATTGTCATTTCGATCAGTTAGTTAGCTAAGAAAAATCTCATAACACAGTGTATGTAAGCCTAAGGGATTTCTCACCTTAAAGCTTTCCTTTAGTTTTGGAGAGGTTGAAGAAGCTGAATTTTTTTAATAAGGAACAACAAAATAGAAATAACGAACAATTTTAAAGGCTAAAGGCTAAAGGCTAAAGTAAAAAGTAGAAAGTAGTTTGTCGAAATTGATAAAACCCTGACATTGTTAATTTGAGATTAAGTTTTAGATTGAGATTGATTGGTCATAAATTCCAAACTTTGCTATTTTGGAAAAGTTTAATGACATAGGTAAAATTTGTAGTAAATTTTTATTTTTCTTCTTCCGATAACTATCAGGAATAACATTATAAATAAATTAAAAAATAAATTGATAAACGGGTTGTTTTTGTCTTAGAATTCGGGATCGTCGAAATGACAGCATAATTAAAATTTTAAGGGTTTTCGTGCAAGCACTATTTAAAAAACAAAATTTTATTTAACCATATCAATAAGTTCTTCTACTGAAATACTTTTTTGCTCTCCATTGTCCATATTTTTAACAGAAAGAATATTTTGTTTCATTTCGTTTTCACCAACCAACACAACATATGGTACATTTTTTTTGTTGGCATAATTCATTTGTTTTTTCATTTTTGCCTGTTCAGGATATATCTCGGCATTAATACCTGCTTTTCTGATTTTAGCGAGTAAAGGGATGCAATATTTTTCTTCTTTATCACCAAAATTAACAAACATAATTTTTGTTGATGACACAGCATAATCAGGGAAAGCATTTAATTGTTCGAGCACATCATAAATACGGTCAGCACCAAAAGAAATCCCAACACCTGAAACATCTTTTAATCCGAATATTCCGGTAAGGTTATCATATCTGCCGCCTCCGCAAATACTGCCAATTTTTGCATCTTTGGCTTTTACCTCAAAAATAGCACCTGTATAATAATCTAATCCTCTTGCCAGAGTTAAATCCAATGTTACATCAGACTTTATTTTAATATTTTCAAGATATTCAAAAATTGTCTCAATTTCATTTACTCCTTTTAAGCCTGTCTCTGAATTAAAATCAGAGAACATTTTTTTCAATTTTAAAATCTTATCACTATTAGTTCCTGAAAGATTTAAAACAGGTTGTAATTGTTCAATAGCTTTTTCGGAAATTCCTTTTGATAATAATTCTGCATTTACGTTTTCAAGACCAATTTTATCCAATTTATCAATGGCAATAGTGATGTCAATAATTTTATCGGGGAACCCAATAATTTCGGCAATACCGCTTAAAATTTTTCTATTATTGATTTTAATTTCAACATTAATTTTTAAAGTATCAAAAACATCATCCATAATCTGGATAAGTTCTAATTCGTTAAGCAAAGAAGTAGTCCCGATAGCATCCACATCGCATTGAAAAAATTCACGATAACGACCTTTCTGTGGTTTATCGGCTCTCCAAACAGGTTGAATTTGATATCTTTTAAAAGGGAAAACAATATCGTTCCTGTGTTGAACAACAAAGCGTGCAAAAGGAACAGTTAAATCATAGCGCAAACCTTTTTCAGAAATTAATGATGTAAGTTTATTAGAATTTCCTTCTTTAAAGTCAAAATCATTTGTCTTTTTAAGATAATCGCCGGAATTCAATATTTTGAATAAAAGTCTGTCGCCTTCTTCACCATATTTACCTGTTAAGGTAGAAAGGTTTTCCATGGCAGGTGTTTCAATAGGCAAGTAGCCGTATAATTGAAATATTTTTTTTATAGTATTGAAAATATAATTTCTTCTACCCATTTCAAGAGGTAAAAAATCGCGTGTTCCTTTTGGTATTGATGGTTTTTGAGCCATTTCTTATTTTAAATTTTAATACTTATAATAAAATTATACTAATTTTTTGGCTAAAATAGTTAAAGTCATTAAAAGAGTTTATAAAAAGTTTTAAAATTATTTTTTTAAATCAGATATTTTTAATTTTACAAGAATATCATCAATATATTTATCAGCTTTTGGTGAATTTTCTTCAGGCGCCCAAGGAGCAAAATTTTTATCATCATCAGGGTTATATTCACCATCTTTAATTTCGTATGCTACTGTTGATTGTTCGAGACCAATAATAGTATGCCATGCTTTAGGAGAGATTTCAACTCCATAATTTCCTGATTCAGAATTTAAGATAATTGAGTCAATAATTTCGCCACAATCATCAAATTCCACAACCAAAATTTTTCCTCTCAAACAAATAAAGACTTCTGTTTTATCAGGATTCTCGTGTTTATGCGGTCTAATATAAGTTCCGGGTTCCAAGGCATTCAAAAAACGTTGAAATCTATCGGAATTCTTTTTATGAAAATTATAATTCATTCTTTTCCTTTGAGAAGCCTTAGCTTTTTGGGATGTAGCATTTAACAATTCCTTATCGATTTTTATCATAACGAAAATTTTTCTTTATCTAACCTTATAAATAAGTGTACTTAATTTATCTTTATCAAAAATTTCATTAGCAATATCCAATAATTGCTCAGAAGTAACAGCATTAATAATATCGCTGATTTCACTTAAAGAATAAACTTTTTTATTTACAAGAAAGCTTTTAGCAGCAGTAAGAGTTTTGTTAAGATTAGAATCATTAGAAATTGCTAACTGACCAATAAATTGCTGTTTAGCATTTCTAAGTTGCAAAGTTCCTAATTTTTTTTCTTTAAGCTTATCAAATTCCTTATAAACAAGTTCAATTGATTTTTCTAACAAATCGGGTTTAGTACCGAGATAAACAGAAAAAAATCCTGTGTCAGAATAAGCAATATAATCAGATTCAATATTATAAGCAATGCCATGTTTTTCTCTGAGGCCAATATTTAAACGGGAATTTAAACTTATTCCTCCAAGAATATTATTTAATAATGCCAGGGGTATTCTCCTGTCATCTTTTATACTGTATGCGATGTTGCCAATAATACAATGCGACTGGTGATTTCGTTTAATAATAGATTTGTTTACAGGTTTATAATCAAGAAATTTTTTTCTTTTATTATCTCCATAAGTTTGAGGCAGATCACCAAAATACTTTTCAACAAGAAAAATTAATTTTTTAAATTCAATTTTCCCGACAGAACAAATAATAATTTTATTGTTTTTATAATTTTTATCAATAAAATCAATAATATTATTTCTGTTTAATTTTTTAACATTCTTAGGTGTTCCCAGTATATTTCGTCCGATAGGATGCCCGTGAAAAATTAAGTCTTCAAAATCTTCGAATATTTGCTCAGCAGGCGAATCTTTATATGAAGCAATTTCGTCGATAATAATATCTTTTTCTTTTTTTAATTCCTCTTCAGGAAAAATAGAATTAAAAAAAACATCCTGAAAAAGTTCAAGAGTACGGCTGTAATATTTATTTAAAAAGGATGCATAAACACATGTTTGTTCTTTAGTAGTGTATGCATTAAGGTCAGCGCCAACACCTTCGAGCCTGTTTAAAATAGAAGAAAAATTTCGTTTTTTTGTTCCTTTAAAAATTACATGCTCAATAAAATGTGCCAGTCCCAGCTCATTTTTTTCTTCGTCTCTTGAGCCTGCATCAACCATAACACAACAATGAGCTACTGTACTCTCTACACTCTTATGTATAAGCTGAATATTATTTGATAATGTATAAGTTTGATATTCCATTATTAGATTTAAAATAATGGGCAAAAATACACTATTTAATTCTTAAAACACAATTTATTAGAGATTAAACGCATGAGAAAACTATTTTGATTTTTCATGAGTTTACAGGAGAATTGAATGATTGGTTGATTGGTTGAATGTAAATTAGGCACTTTAGTGCACTCCAACCTTTAGGCACTTTTTTTACTTTAGCTCACTTCAAACTATAGGCACTTTAAGTACTCCCGATAATTATGGCACTTTTTAAACTTTAGTTAACCTTATATTTTGCAGGATAATCTTTATCAAAATATATCCAGAATAAAGGCATATAACCTCTGAAAACACCCTCTTCATTATATTTTTTTATCATTGGGGCAATACCAAGAACTTTTTTCTTTACCTCATATTTATTTTCTTCGAAATACCACTCTTCCAAAAAACGTATTCTTGTAATCTGATTTAAATTTATTTGATGACCAATAATTGTATCATATTCCTCATAAGGAGAATACGATCTTTGCAAAGTAACAGTATCGGAATAATTCTCTATAGCCCTAACCTGATCAACTGATAAAGGAGTATTAAAACAAGCATCATAAGCCTTAATCTTGCCTTTATATGCGGCATTAATAATTTTTTTAACAAAATTTTCTCTGTCTTGTCCTTCAATATTTTGCACCCACCAATCAAAATCCACATCAGGACTTTTTATATTTACATCATATTGAATACGCTTTGTAATTATATTTTTATTTTCCTTTTTTTGCGTATTTGTTTTACATGAATAAAAAAACAATGCAGAAATTATTATTAAAATTGATATATTTCTTTTCATAATTTATATTTCACTAATTAATAAATAAAAATTTTCTGACAATTAATATTAAAATTCATAAAGTATTAATATTTTTGCAGAATAATTTTTTACTGTAAAAATAATAAAAAAGCAGAAAAATAAAAGAATAAAAATTATTAAATTAATATTTTAATCAAAAAATAGCAAAACAAAAAAATATTAAAAATAATTGAATTTTGGTTTGACTAATTGAATTATTTTAACGTAATTTGCACACCATTTTAAAAATTAAGAATCAGAAAAAAACATATACAATGTCAAGAGTTTGCGAAATAACAGGGAAAAGGGTGATTTCAGGGAATAATGTATCACACTCACATATAAAAACAAAAAGAAAATTTTTACCTAATCTACATGTAAAAAGGTTTTTTATTCCTGAAGAAAATAAATGGATAACATTAAAAATATCAGCTAAAGGCATTAAAAATATCAATAAAAAAGGTATTAGTGCTTGTTTAAAAGAAGCTAGAGAAAAAGGTTATTTGAAAAAATAAACTATTAAAAAAATATTTATTAAAAAAGCTGTTGTAATTAATTACAACAGCTTTTCTTATTTATTCTCATAAGGTTAAGATTAAAAGAAATAAAAAAAACCGGCTGTTTTGCAGTCGGTTTTTTTTATCAAAATTTATTTTAGAAAATAAAAAAGTTAATATTCATCCTCATGAAAGAAAAAATCTTCCTTAGTGGGATAATCAGGCCATAAATCTTCTATACGATTATAGACCTCACCCTCATCTTCAATTTCTCTTAAATTTTCTAAAATTTCAACAGGAGCACCGGATCTAATACAAAAATCAATTAATTCGTCTTTTGTTGCCGGCCATGGCGCATCTTCTAATTTTGAAGCTAATTCTAAAGTCCAATACATCTTATTATATTTTATTTATTTATTTTTTTTATTTTAATTTTTTGCAAAAGTATAAAAACTAAACACATATGCAAATAAAATTAATTATTTTAAGAAGACTGAGCTTATTTTACTGAGTTACAGTATATTAGACTGCATTACTAATTATATTAATTTTTCTTCAATATTTAAATCTTTATGAAACTTTCTAACAAGAATAAATAAATAATCAGATAACCTGTTTATATACTTTAAACAATCATTAATCGACTGATTATCATCCAACACATTAATTATTTTACGTTCGGCGCGTCTGCAAATACAACGTGCAATATGACAATAAGAAATTAAAGTATTACCTCCCGGAATAATAAACGATTTTAATTGTGATAAATTCTCGTCAATATTATCAATCTCAATTTCAAGAGACTTACAATTAATATTATTTTTCTGTTTATTACTTTGTTTTGTATAATCTGTTGCGAGCAAAGCACCAATTGTAAAAAGATCGTTTTGTATCTTTAATAAAAAATCTTTTGTATGAGCATCAATATCCTGTGAACGAATCAAACCGATATAAGAATTTAATTCATCAATAGTACCATAGGCTTCTAACTGGGGAGTATTTTTTAGAACTCTTCTGCCTCCAATAATTGAAGTCATACCTAAATCCCCTGTTTTAGTATAAATTTTATTCTTATTACTCATAGTATTAATTTTCATTTACATTGTCGATATGAGAATTATTAACAGTAAGAATATTTTTATTAATTTCATCAAATTCAATTTTCCCATCTTTAAGTCCGATAATTCTATGGGCATGCTTAGCAATATCTTCTTCGTGAGTAACAATAATAACAGTATTTCCTTTTAAATGAATTTGTTCAAGCAAACCCATAATTTCAATAGAAGTTTTTGAGTCAAGGTTTCCGGTAGGTTCATCAGCAAGAATTAATGACGGACTATTTACAAGTGCTCTGGCAATAGCCACTCGTTGTCGTTGTCCTCCTGATAACTCATTGGGTTTATGTTCCATTCTGTGTTCCAGATTAACATCAGTTAATACTTCAGTAGCTCTTTTATTTCTGTCAACTTTTGATACTCCTGCATAAATCTGTGGTAACATAACATTTTCAAGAGCAGTTGAACGAGGTAATAAATTAAAAGTCTGAAATACAAAACCTATTTCTTTATTTCTAATAGCAGCCAACTCATTATCATTTAATTGACTTACATCTTTATTATTAAGAAAATAATGTCCTGATGTAGGTGTGTCCAAACATCCGAGAATATTCATCATTGTAGATTTTCCTGAGCCTGAAGCTCCCATCAATGCTACAAATTCGTTTTTATATATTTTTAAGGATATTGATTGTATTGCTTTTACAGTTTCAGTGCCCACCTTAAAATACCGGCTAATTTTTTCTAATCGTATTAACTCTTTTCTTGTATCCATAGTTTTTTACAAAATATTATTTTTACAAATATATTAATTAATAACGAATCACAATATTTTGTTTTGTGATATCTTTTTTAAAAAACACTATACCAAATTGAAACAGGTCTAATGTTAAACTTACTTTTTTATGATTTTTGATATACGCCCATGATTTCTGCATTCCTCTTGACCAATAAATATCATCAAAAATAAAAATTGTATCATCATTAATATATGATAAACACTGATTAAAATAATTTATTGTTGATTTTTCTTTGTGATTACCATCAAAAAAAACAAAATCAAGCTTATTAAGGTCTTTTAATACTTCAGGTAAAATGTTATCAAAGTTACCAATATTAATTTTAATATTGTTTAAATTTAATTTATCAAAATTTCTTTGAGCAATTTCGGAGATACTGGCACAACCTTCAATAGTAGTAACAGGTTTATTATTTGCCGCTTTAGCCATAAACATTGTGCTAACACCCAAAGATGTCCCTAATTCCAATATTGAGTCAGGGTTAAAATACTTTACCATCCTAAATAATAATTTCCCATATTTTATTGAAGAAGTTGATTTTTTTGCTATTTGGCCTATTTTTTTATATGAATTAGTATAAAGATTTTTATACGAATAATATCCAAAATCAGTAAACTCAATTACCTGTTTGCTTTTTTTTAGACTCTTAATTATTTTTTTAATATCATTCTGTTCGGGATATTTCTTTTTGTCTTGGATTACCTTTGTTATGAAATCATAAACAAAAGGAGAATGAATTTTATATTTATTCTTAGCCCGAAATAAATATTTTATGTACTGTAATATAAAATTAATTTTCTTCACTTTATGTTTTTTAATAAACAGCAATAAAATTATACAAATATTTTTTATTAATCATGAATAACCATATCCATTTTAACATCAAATTTATCTGTGGGTACCTTATCAAAAAATTGAAAATCGAAACATACTCCAATTTTCATAGAATTGGATTTTGAAAGTAATTTATCAAAATAAGCTTTACCCCGTCCCATTCTTTTATTATTTTTATCAAAAGCAACACCAGGGACAATAATAATATCAATTTTACCTGTTTGTGTAAACAATTCACCTTTTGGCTCAGGAATATTATATCTCTGTCCCGGCACAAGTTTATTTAAACCGCTAAACTCTTTTAACTCTAGTCTATCACCATTAACAGAAGGTAAAATTATTTGTTTTTTTTTCGACCATTTTATAACAAAATCATGAGTATTTACTTCATCATCCATTGACCAGTATAACATTACTACTTTTGATTTTTTAAAACAATCTAAATCCTCTACTCTTGAAAAAATAATCTCAGATTTTTTCTTTTTATCTTCAAAAGAAATCTGACTTTTTAAAAATTTTACTTTTTTTCTTAGAGCTTTTTTTTCTTCGTCAATCATAATAATAAGGAAAAATAAAAGTACAATAATATGAAAAAAATACAGATAAATTTTATTCCATAACTTAAATCAACGATTAATTTTCTAAAAAAATATATTCTTAAGAAAATTTCATCAGGCAAATACATTGACTTAAAAAAAAAATCACATCAAAATATTTATTTATTAAAATCTAATACATTTGTAAAAATTTATTAAAAATGCGAAAACTAAAAAATTCAGAGCTTAACAGAATAAATGTAAACGAGTTTAAAAATGCAAAAAAAAATCCAATTGTAATTGTATTGGATAATATCAGGAGTCTTAATAATATTGGCTCAGTATTCAGAACTTCTGATGCTTTTAGAATTGAAGGTATTCATTTATGCGGGATTACAGCCACTCCTCCTCATCGTGATATTCAAAAAACAGCCCTTGGAGCTACTAAATCTGTTGACTGGAAATATTTCAGCTCTACTATTGAATCAATCAATTACCTTAAAAAAAATAATTATAAAATTTATGCTGTGGAACAAGTTGATAAAAGTATTATGCTTAATGACTTTAAACCTGACATTGATGATAAATTAGCTTTTATTTTTGGTAATGAAGTTAATGGTGTTGAAGATAGCGTTATTGATATTGTTGATAATTGTATTGAGATTCCTCAATACGGAACTAAACATTCGTTTAATATTTCAGTTAGTGTAGGCATTGTATTATGGGATGCTTTTTTGAAACTAAAGAGAAAATAAATTATTTTTAAAAATAAAGTCATTTTAATACATATTTTTGAATAATATGTCAAATATAAATTATTTTACAAAATTTATTCTTATTATTAATAATATTTGTTTATTTTTCTTAAAAAAAACTCATATTTTTAAAATTTTTTCACTTAATTGTTTTATCTTTGAATAAAATATTTTATCTTTAACATTTAAAATAACTATTAAAATAATTAAAACTAAAATATCATGAAAAAAAAATTACAAATCACAGTACTTAGTATGTTGTTAATGCTATTATTAACAACTCCTAATTTATTAACAGCACAGACACAAAAGTCTACTTCTCCTGTAAAAACCAATAATTTTGAAAAATATTGGTCAATAAATGCAAATATCGGAGCAAATCTTTTTTACGGAGATTTAAATGTTTACAGATGGTATCCCGTTACAAACAACAAAAACATGTGGAAACTTGGATACGGCATAACTGTTAACAGACAATTTACACCTGTTTTCGGATTGCGCGGTCAATTATTGAACGGAAAGCTATCAGGTACTAAAAGACAATATGATAATGGCAGCCCATGTAATCAATATTTTGATGCTAATATTTTTGAATATAACATAAATGCAACCATAAATTTCAGTAATTTAATATTTAAATATAAACCTGAAAGAAAATTTTCAGTTTATGGCTTTTTGGGCATTGGCATGGCAAACTGGGAAACAGAAAAAAAAGATTTATATACAGATGCAGTTATTGCAAGAAACGGATATGACAAAGCAGGAGGCACATTTCAACGTACTAACGAAACAGTTATACCTGCGGGTCTTGGAATTAACTACAGTTTAAACGACAACTGGGAAATTAACCTTGAAGGTAGTTTAAGACCTGTTAACAACGATATTTTAGATGCTACAGAAGGTGGTTTTGATTATGATATTTATTCATACAATTCATTGGGAGTTACATATAAACTTACTGCTTTAGGCGACAGTAAGAAAAAAATGTCGAAAAATTATAAAAGTGTAATTTATAAAACTACTCCTGAAATTCTTGAGACTAAAGGTAATACTATTGAGGTTACTGTTACAGGAACTTTCCCCGAGAAATATTTCGGCAAGAAAAATGCAATGTTCTTCTCTCCTGAATTAAAATATAAGGATGGCGGCTCTTATAAACTTAAACCTGTAACAATTCAAGGCGAAAAAGTAATTGGCGACGGTATTGTTGTTGGATATCAAAACGGCGGAACATTCACTTACAAAGAAGAAATTCCATATTCACCTGAAATGAACAATTCAGAATTGGTTGTTACTCCTGTTGTTTATAAAGTTAAGAAAACCCTTAACACTTATGAATCTGCCGATGAAATAATGAAAAACGAAAAATATGTTGAATTACCTGAAATATTATTAGCTAAAGGTGTTATTCATAGTTGTAAAAATATTGTCAATGATCAAAATATAGCTATTGCTGAAAATGGTTATGAAAAAGAAACTATTATTACTAAAAAGGCTGATATTTATTTTGCTAAAAATTTAGCATATCTTAATATGAGATTACCCCTTAACAAAACAGCTGAAGCTATTAACAATCTTAAAGCCTCAAAAGAATTTATAAAGCAAGGTTGGAAAATAAAAGATATTGATATTAATGCATGGGCATCTCCAGAAGGTGAAGAATCTTTCAATGAAGGCTTATCTGAAAGAAGAGCTAAAACAGCAAATAAATATATGTATTCTTTATTTAAAAAATTAGCAAAAAACAAAAAATCATTAGTAAAAATTAAACATCCTGAAAAGGAAATTATTTTTAATTCTTATGCTAAAGGAGAAGATTGGGAAGGTTTTATGACTGCTGTTAAAAACTCTAATCTTACTGATAAAAATATTATTTTAAATGTTGTTAATTCTCAGACTGATTTGTCAAAACGCGAAGAAGAAATTAGAAATATGACAATTGTTTATAAAGAAATTGAAGATGATATACTTCCACCATTAAGAAGAGCAGAGATAAATGTAAATTGTTATGAGCCTAAGAAAACAGACGAAGAAATTGCAAAACTTTCTACTACTTATCCTGACTCATTAGATGTTAAAGAATTATTATACGCTGCAACATTAACTAATGATTTGAAAACAAAATATAAAATTTACAAATCAGCAACAGCAATTTATCCTAAATGCTGGAAAGCATTTAATAATACAGGTGCAATCCTCATTGGCTTAAAAGATTTTGCTCAGGCAAATATTTATATGGAAAAAGCAAATGAACTTGCTCCTAACAACGCTAAAATTATTAATAACTTAGGTGTTATTGCAGCTGCTAATAAAGATTACAAAAAAGCTGAAGCTCTATTTACAGAAGCAAAAAAATTAGGCTTTAACGAAGATTATAATCTTGGTACTATTTGTATTGTTAAAGGCGATTACAATAAAGCCCTATTATCATTGAAAGATGCAAAATGTAATTACAATAATGCTTTAGCCCAACTACTTGCAGGAAATATCGACAAAGCTAAGAGTATTATTGATTGTGCCCCTAAAAATGCTCAATCATATTATTTAAAAGCTATTATTGGAGCTCGCACTAATAATGAAAATTCAGTAATTGAAAATCTTAAAAAAGTTATTGAAATTGATCCTTCATATAAAGAAAAACTCAATAATGACGCTGAATTTACTAATTATTTTGACAATGCTGAATTTCAGAAAATTGTAAAATAATATTCAAGATATTTTAATTTTTCAGGCTGTATCATTAATTAATGATACAGCCTTTTTTGTATTTAAAAATTTCAATTGCCACTCTAACCCGATTAATTCATAAAAAACACAAAATCCTGAATTATTTAAGGGCTTTATAATAAACGTATAAATAATTCAGGCTAAGTTTCAGAATTCCTGACCCATGTTTTGATTATTAGAGATTTACAATACTTGTTTTCGTAAAACTCATTGTCGCAATTATCGTAATAATAACAATTAGAGAAGTCCAAAACACTGATTATCATCTGTTACATATAATAATTACGGTGGGGTTGTTTTTTTTGCGACAGTCAATTTTACTATGAATCAAGAGTTCTGAGTTTAAATTAATTTAATTTTTATTTGAAAAGAACTAACAAATTTATATTTTTGCATTTCTAATTTTATCTATAAAAAACTAATATTGATTTAAACAAAAAAAAATGATTAAAAAATTTAATTTAAAAGCATTAGCAACTATAGTTGTTATTACAACATTATTAGCAAGTTGTGGCGTAAACAAAATGATAAAAAAAGCTAATACTGTAAAATATGAGGCAACACCAAAAGTATTAGAAACAAACGGTGGAAAAATTTCCATTGCTATAAATGGTGAAATACCTGCAAAATATTTTAACAAAAAAGCTTTTGTGGAAATCACTCCGGTATTAAAATACAAGGATGGTTCTGAAACTTTAAAATCTATCACTCTAAAAGGAGAAAAAGCTGAAGGTGAAGGCATTGTGATAAACACTAAAACAGGCGGCAAATTTTCATATAATGACATTATTGATTATAAACCTGCTATGAACAACTCTATTTTAGAAATTAACCCTAAAGTCAGTCTTAAGAAAAAATCAGCTGAATTAGGTAAAGTTAAACTAGCAGATGGTGTTATTTACACTTCAACACGCACACAGAATGTTGGAAACACAATCATAGCTAATCATGGTTATGAAAAAGAAACTATTATTACTAAAAAGGCTGATATTTATTTTGCCAAAAATTTAGCAAACATAAATATGAGATTAGCTCTAAACAAAAATAAAAATTCTAAAGAAGCAATTACTGAATTATGTAATTTTATAAGTCAAGGTTGGAAAATAAAAAATATTGAAATTAATGCCTGGGCATCTCCTGAAGGTGAAGAATCTTTTAACCAAGGACTTTCAGAAAAAAGAGCTAAAACTACTACTAAATATCTTAACAGATTATTCAAAAGATTAAACAGAAAAAAAGGCTCATTACTTACAGTAAAAAATCCTGAAAAAGAAGTTGAATTTAATACTTATGCTAAAGGTGAAGACTGGAACGGTTTCTTAAAAGCTGTTAACGCTTCTGAAATATCTGACAAAAATTCTATTCTTAATGTTATTAATTCTCAGATAGATGTTAATAAAAAAGAACAAGAAATCAGAGATATGAGTTTAGTTTATAAAGAAATTGAAAACAATATCCTTCCTGAATTAAGAAGAGGTGAAATAATAATTAATTGTTTTGAACCTAAAAAAACCGATGAAGAAATTGCTGAACTTTCAACAACAAATCCTGAAGCATTAGACATTTACGAATTATTATATTCTGCTACTCTTACAAAAGACCTGAATATTAAAAATAAAATTTATAAAGCTGCTGCAACATTAAATCCTAAATGCTGGAAGGCATATAATAATGCAGGTATTATCAATTTGAAACTTGGTAATAATGCCGAAGCTGAAAAATATTTATCTAAAGCTAATAAAATTGCACCTAATAATGCTAAAATTATTAATAATCTTGGGTGTCTTGCTTTATCAAATAAAAATTTCAAAAAGGCTGAGTCTTACTTCCTTAACGCTAAAAAATTAGGCGTTAACGAAAACATGAATTTAGGAATAATTGCTATTAGAAAAGCAAATTATAATAAAGCTGTAAATCTTTTAAAAGATAATGAATGTACTTATAATCTTGCTCTTGCTCAATTACTTAACGGCAATAATTCAAAAGCAGCACAAACTTTAAAATGTGCTCCTGAAAATGCAGAGACATTCTATTTATTAGCTGTTGTTGGCGCTCGCACTAATAATGAGTCGATGTTATTAGAAAATTTAAAGAAAGCTGTTGATGCTAATAATTCTTTAAAAGAAATAGCAGGCGAAGACAGAGAATTTATTAATTATTTTGACAATGCTGAATTTCAAAAAATTATAAAATAATTTAACATACACTTTTAAAAAAAGCCCCTTTTCGGGGCTTTTTTTTTATAAACTTGTTCTATAAATTCCCGGTTCGTATGTTTTGTTTATCACATTAAGAATTTTTTTATAATCATCCTCATTATTAAGAAAGTCAATATCATTTGTATCAATAATCAAAATACGCATATCCTGTTGTTGTTTTAAAAACTCAAAGTAACTTGCTTGAATTTTTTCAAGATAAGTTCTTTGAATATTTTGTTCGTAACTTCTCCCGCGTTTTTCAATATTTCTTATCAAATTATCAACATCTACAAATAAATAAACTAATAAGTCAGGTTGTGGTAATGAAGTTTTAATAATATTAAATAAATTGGAGTATAATAAAAACTCATCATTTTGAAGCGTTTTTCTGGCAAAGATTAAAGATTTATTAATAAAATAGTCGGAGACAGTAAACTTTTTAAACAAATCCTGGGAAATCAAATGTTCTGACAATTGTTTATATCTCTGAGCCAAAAAAGCGAGCTCAAGCTGAAAAGCATATCTGTCAGGATCTTTATAAAATTTTGGCAAAAAAGCATTTTCCTCAAATTCTTCCAATATTAACTTAGCATTAAAATCATTTGCAATTTTTGTTGCTAATGTTGTTTTTCCCGCTCCAATATTACCTTCTATTGATATATAATTATATTTCATTCTTCAATATTTTTATTCTTTTGTAATTTGAGTGAAAAATCAAATTTACCATAGACTTTCAGATTATAAAATTAATACTTTTTAATTTTAAGTTTGTCATCACATTTCAATAAGAGTTCATTAATAGTCTTTTTTAAAACAGGATGGACAAAATCACTTGCTATCTCATTCAAAGGTTCCAGAACAAATAATCTGTCCTGAATCAAAGGATGAGGAATAATTAATTTTTCATTATTAATAATTAAATTATCATAAAACAAAATATCAATATCAATTAATCTTGATTCATATTTGTCTGATTTTCTGACTCTGCCTAATGCAACTTCAATATTTAAAATTATCTCCAACAGCTCATCAGGCTGTATTTTGGTTTCAACCAATAATACCTGATTTAAAAATAAATCGTCAGTATTAAAACCCCACGGTTGTGTTTCATATATTGATGATTGTTTGATTATAGCTCCTATTTTTTGTTTAATAAGATTTTTTGCTTTGTCAAACATCAATACTCTGTCGCCAATATTACTCCCAAGTTGTAGAAAAACAAAATTCATTAATAAATTTTATAATATTACAATCTTCAAAAATAATAATGAAATTTAATATTCCTGAAAAATTAGACAAAAAAAATTAAATAATTTTTTTTGAGTTAAAAAAATATAAAGTGCTTGCACGAAAACCCGTAAAATTTTATTTAAGCTGTCATTTCGAACAATCCCGAAATGACAATATTGGAGTTTTCGTGCAGACACAATTATCATTATTCAATAAGTTATTGCATAATGTAATGGACAAACAAATTATAGGAGACTTTAAATAATTATTTTAAATTATAAAAATAAAAACATTTACATTTTATTATATTACAGTAATTAAAAAATAGTTTAACTGTTTTTTAAATGACAACTATTT
>JAGGUV010000024.1 GCA_021158345.1 Bacteroidales bacterium | reverse complement strand
CCCATTAGTCCGAGAATTGGAGTAATTCGTAAAACTGAACCCATTAGTGCTTTTGCTTTTCCGATCCTGCCTCCTTTATAAAGATAATTCAGGTCGGCCATAACAAAATAGTTAAATGTATTTTTAACAACTTCTTGGGATAATTTAACAATGTCATCTGTATTGTTATTTTTTTTTATTATATCGATTACACCGAGAAGTACATTTCCAACACCTGCTATTACTTGCCGGCTATCAATATTAATAATTGGTATAATATCTTTATACATTTCCTTTACATTTTCCGCAATAGCAAAAGTTGCCGTTGACATCACACTGCTCATCACGACATGAATTATAAGATCGTATTTATCTTTATTATCTTCAATAATTTTAATAAGGTCACCTTTTACAATCGAAACTGTTTTTGCAACAATATTTTCTTTTACGTATTTTTCAATCAGCCATTGTGCTGTATATTCGTTACTGCCACGGTATTCTTTATCGTTTACTATAACAGGGAATTTTAAAATTTCGATGTCGGGATAATCTATTTGTCCTTTTGAAAGGCCAAGATTATCGGCTGTGATAATTAAAATTTTCTTTTTCATTTTTCCAGAAATTTATTCAAAGGTTAAATAATAATGATATTGATATTGCCCTCCATAGTATTCCTCAAATTCAAATTCAGGAAAAGAATTTTTCAATTTTGGAATAATGCTTTTTTCTTTTTTTGCAGGAATGCCCTTATATATTGTTATCAAACTTTCTCCTTTTATTAATTTTTTAATTGTATCATTGATAAGTTGTTCAATATTTTTGTCTGAAAGAATAATTTCTCTGTTATAAATTGCGAAATAATCATTTTTGTTTACTTTTTTACCATCTTTCGTTGTAGTATTTCTGACAGCTTTGGCTATTCCGCAAAAACGAATATTATTAAGACTGTTCATTATTGAATCAAAAATAGTGGTAATATCTAATTCTTTTGAAATACTCATCATCATACTTATAAGAGATATAACATTATTAGATTCAACAATATTAACATTTGATTTACTAAGTGAGGCAGCATATTTGAGCCCCATTAAAATATCTTTATCATCAGCGGCAACAATTATATTTTTGGTTCTTAATTTGTTCAACTCTTTAACGAGTTGTTTTACAGAAGGTTTATTTTTCCCGTAACATAACACATCATCGGCACCAAGTTCTTTAAGAATTTTACCAAATCCTTCGCCCGAGACAATGCAAAAAATACTTTTTTCTCTATTATAATCAATAGTATCGGCGCTAATAAAATTTCTGTGTTGTTTTTTCATGTCATCCACTTTGGTAAATACAAGTTCGCCGTATTTTGAAACATCTTTAAAAACAGATTCCGGTTTATTTGTATGTATATGGACTTTATATTTATTGCCGCTATTAAGTATTATCAAGCTGTCTCCGTATTTACCAATAATATCTTTTATTTGTTCTTTCGATGATATTTGATTTGTTTCTAAAATAAACTCTGTACAATACCTTTGTTTAATTTTGGGATTCCATGAATTTTCCATGTTTTCCAAATCATCAATAATTACTTTTTTATGTAACAATTGAGTTGCATTAATTTCGATATTATTTATTAAATGTTTAGACTCTTGAATAATTTTTCGCAACTTGATATTGGAAATTTTATCAACAGAAGAATGCAGAAGTAATCCGACAAATGATTTTTTTGTAGAATTTGATAATTTGTTATTCAAAAGTTTTTTAATAGTGTCGTTTAAATTAAGGATAATTGAGGCCGGTAGGCTTTTAATGGTTATTTCATTATATTTTAGTTCTTTGTTAATTCCCTGAAGAATAATAAGAAAACCTGCGCCACCGGAATCAACAACACCGGCTTGTTTTAAAACCGGTAACATATCAGGAGTTTTTTTAAGGACTTCTTTTAAATACGGAATACATTTTTTAATGATAATAACAGGGTCATCATTATCATTCATGAGCTCACCATATTTTTTATAAAATTCACGCATTAAAGTAAGTATAGTTCCTTCTCTTGGATTTTCAGTGCCTTCGTAAGCATTTTTATAACCGTTTTCGAAAGCTTTAAATATATTTTTTTTAGAAAAGTCATTATTGACAATTACTTGTGAAATGCCCTGACAATAAAGAGATAAAATTACCCCCGAACATCCCCTGCTGTTCATAAGCATTTGTTCGGCAAAATTCTTTAAATACTCACCTGTTGAAATGGATTCTTTTTTATAATCCTTCATATTTGCCAAAGCGCCTTGTATGGTAAGGGTCATATTAAAGCCGGTATCACCATCAGGAACAGGAAAAACATTTAACCTGTTTAAATATTCTTTATGCCTGTGAAGATACTTGTAAATATTCTCTATTTTATCTCTAATTACTCCTATTTTATTTTCTGTCTGTATCATATAAGTTTAGTTTTATAATCACTGATACTTTTTATTGCAGCTTGCCTTCCAGCTTCAATCAGTTCTTCGGCTTTGAAAAAATCGAAAGTTTCGGCAGAATGCCGAGAGACATTGATCAAAATTTCTGGTTTATATTTTTCAATATTCATCATTGACAAATTATAAGTAAGCATATTGGCTGATTTATTCAATAAACGAAAGTAATTAATTTTCTCTTTATGATTTTCAGGCATCAATTTATTTATCTTATTTTTAAAATCCTTAATTTTCTGATTATATGAAGTATTATATATTTTATCTTTTTTTTTCAATAAAGGTTTTTCATAGGGAATATTTGCATTAACAAATGCTCCTACTAAAACATTATCATCAAATCTCTTGACCCTGTTTAAAGGGATAGGGTTAACCAGTCCACCATCTACCAATAAAGCCCCATCTTTTTTCACAGGCGTAAAAACCGTTGGTATAGATATTGAAGCCCGCACCGCTTCGTATATGCTGCCTTTGTTAAGAATCACCTCTTTTTCGTTTTTAATGTCAGAGGCAACAGCCACGTATGGAATTGGAAGGGTCTCAATATTTTGATCGGGAAATAAAGATTTCATTTTCCTGAAAATTTTATCACCTTTAATAAAGCCCTGTGCACTGAGCCTAAAATCAAGAAATTTGATAATATCTAATTTATCCATGGCAATGACCCATTCCTTAAATTCTTTTAGTTTTCCCATAGCATAGATAGCAGCGATGTATGCCCCCATGG
Source organism: Bacteroidales bacterium (assembly GCA_021158345.1). Taxonomy (GTDB): domain Bacteria; phylum Bacteroidota; class Bacteroidia; order Bacteroidales; family AUK083; genus AUK083. Next base: position 33 of record JAGGUV010000024.1, on the reverse strand, counting down.
AGTTGCCAGCAATAGAATTGATGATAAAATTTT
>JAGGUV010000048.1 GCA_021158345.1 Bacteroidales bacterium | reverse complement strand
TATGGATTGAATATACAAACCTGCCTATCAGCAAACCCAGAGCAAGCTCAAACAAAGCTATAATCCAAAAAGGAATTAACTTGCCAATAATAAATTCATACTTTTTTATTGGTGTAACATTAATCTGTTCAATAGTGCCTGTTTCTTTTTCCTTTACTATATTCATTGTCGTAAGAAATATCCCGATAATTGTTATCAGCAAAACCAAAATCCCCGGCACCATATATGTCGAATATTTCAGCTCAGGATTATACCAATACGAATATTCTACATTCACAGGCATTTTACTTTTATTATCAATAATATTAGAATTAAAATCTCTGATTATTGACATTGAATAAGCATTCATAAGTCCTGCTGCATTGGCATTTACAGCATCGGTATTTATTTGAATTTTTGATTTTTTGCTGTTGACGATATTTTTTTCGAAATCAAAAGGTATCACAATAATTTGATTAACCTTACCTGACTTAATTTCATTTTCTGCCTTTTGATACGAAGAGCTAATATCTGTAATATTATAAAATGAAGAGCCTGAAAATTTACTTATTAATTTTTGAGAATATGTACTTCGACTATAATCAACAATATGCAGGTTTATGTTTTTAATCTCAAAACTAGCGGCAAATGGCAATATCAAAAGCTGAACAAAAGGTATGACAAACAACATTACCATCAATACCTTATTTCGGAAAATCTGGATAAATTCTTTTTGTATGATAAATAAAATATTGCGCATATTTTTATTCTAATCTTATTTTAAATTTTTTAACACTTAATACTATAAAAAACGCTGTCATAAAAATTATTATTAATGTTTCTTTCCAAATATAATTAATGCCAACTCCTTTGAGCATAATTGATTTAATAATAATTATAAACCATTTTGATGGCATAATGTTACTAAGATATTGTAAAATCAAAGGCATATTTTCGATAGGGAAAACAAATCCTGATAAAAGTATTGTTGGCAGCAAAAGTCCGATAAACGAAATAAACATTGCGGTTTGCTGTGTATTGCTGACAGTAGAAATAAATATTCCCAGCGATAACGACATAATTATAAATAATATACTTTCCGATAAAAGTAAGAATACGCTTCCTTGCACAGGCATCTTAAAAACAAAATAACTTATCAATAAAATTGTGATAATATTTATAAAAGACAAAAGCACATATGGTAAAACCTTGCCTGCAATTATCTGAACAGGCTTTAAAGGTGATACAAGCAAAATTTCCATTGTACCCAATTCTTTTTCTTTGGCAATAGACATGGAGGTCATCATTGCACATATCAACATTAGTAAAATTGCAATAATTCCGGGCACAAACATAAAAACACTTTTTAGCTCGGGATTATACAACATTTTAAATTCGGTGGTAAGTATTACAGGTTTAAGCAGTTTCCCTGATGAAACAAAATTGTTTATTTCTAATGATGAAGAAAGCTGTTTTTGTTGAAAATCATTTATAATAGAATTTGTATAAACAATGAGCAATCTCGCTGTGTTGGGTTCAGAAGCATCAGTGATTATCTGTATGTTTGCATTTTTATTTTTCAGAAAATTTTCAGCAAAATTATTTCCAAAAATTATAACTTCTTTAACAGAGCCATCTTTAAAATAATCTCCTATTTCATTATTTGTATTCAGATTTTTTTTTAAGATAAAATAGTCTGATGATAAGATTTTGTCAGTAATCTTTTGAGTTAAATAATCTTTTGAATTATCAAGAATAGCAATTGGGGCATTTTTAATATCATTAGTAATAGCAAATCCAAACAAAAGCACCTGAACAACGGGCATACCAAATAATATCAGCATCAACCTGAAGTCGCGAAAAATATGTCTGAATTCTTTTATTAAAAATCCCTTCATTATCTGATTAATTTGATAAAAATTTTTTCAATAGAATTTTCTTTATATAATTTTTTCAAATTTTCGGGTGTGTCAATAGCTTTAATTTTTCCTGCGTCCATAATAGAAATTCTGTCGCAATATTCAGCCTCATCCATATAATGAGTAGTAACAAAAACTGTGATACCTGAATGTGCTGTTTTGTAAATCATATCCCAAAACTGACGCCTGGTAACAGGGTCAACACCACTGGTAGGCTCATCAAGAAAAATAATTTTTGGATTGTGAATTTGAGCAACAGAAAAAGCAATTTTTTGTTTCCAGCCTAAAGGCAATGAACTAATAACGCTGTCTTTTTTATCTTGCAGTCCTAATGTCTTAAGAAAATAATCTGTTCTTTTTTTTATTTCTTTACGAGGTAAACCATAAATACCGCCAAAAAATCTAAAGTTTTCGTAAACGCTTAAATCTTCATATAAAGAAAAATTTTGACTCATATATCCGATATTTTTCTTTATTTTTTCTGTCTGAGAATAAACATCAAAGCCATCAACAGAAACATCTCCTGACGAGGGTGACAAAATTCCGCATAATATTTTTATTACTGTTGTTTTTCCTGCTCCGTTTGCACCTAAAAAACCAAATATCTCTCCTTTCTCAACTTCAAAGCTAAGATTGTCAACAGCTGTAAACCTGCCAAATTTTTTTGTTAGATTATTAACTTTTATAAGAATATTCTCCCTGGTCATATCTTTCAACAATAAAATTTTAGTCTTTCATTAGCTTCATAAAACAATCTTCCATATTTGGGTCAATTTTTTTTATACTGATATTATTATGTTCTTTTGATTTCAAATACGATAGAATTTCATCAGGATTAATAACATTAATATCAAACGACAGATGAATACTTTTACCAAACCGGAATACTGCCTGAACGGCTTTTAAAGCTCTTAAATCAGTAATTAATTTATACATATTATCTGCTTTCACTGCTGCCAATGTATCATGGAAATTCGATTTTATATTTTTGGGTGTATCAACAGTTAATATTTCCCCTTTTTGAATAAAAGCGACTCTGTCGCATAAACCTGCTTCTTCCATATATGGAGTTGAAACAAAAATTGATATACCTGTATTTTTAATTTTATTAAGAATATCCCAAAATTCTTTTCTCGAAACAGCATCTACGCCTGTAGTAGGTTCATCAAGAAACAAAATCTCGGGTTTATGAACAAGAGCACACGATAAGGCAAGTTTTTGTTTCATGCCACCCGAGAGTCTGCCTGCAAGTCTTTTTTTAAAAGGCTCTAACTGCGAATAAATATCTTTTATGGTTTCGTAATTCTCTGAAACAGTTGTATTAAATATACTGGCAAAAAAGTTCAGGTTTTCTTCTACTGACAAGTCCTGATAAAGAGAAAATTTGCCGGGCATATATCCCACAATTTTTCTAATTTTTTTATACTTTTTAACAACATCATAACCTTTAACAAAAGCTCTGCCTTTATCGGGTAATATTAGTGTTGTCAATATTCGGAACAGGGTAGTTTTTCCTGCACCGTCAGGACCTATCAAACCAAAAATCTCGCCTTCTTTAACATTAAGGTTTATATTTTTTAATGCTTTTACATCTTTATAAGCCTTAGAAATATTTTTTGTTTTAATTGAGAACATAAAAATTCTACAATGTTGTTTTAGTCCAGTATGATGTTCTGCCCAGTCCCATCCAGGCTCTGCCAATATATCCCCTGATGTTTAATTGGTTTTTCTCCTGACTTTCAAATTTCATATAACATTTATATGTTTTACCTGAATCAGGGTCATAGATCGAACCACTTTCCCATTCGTCATCTTTGTCAAAAACAAAATTTTTCATAATAATCATATTCATTCTGGGTCTTGATCTAAGAGACTCGTCAGGATTATTTTTGTCTAATTTTGGCTTTCCGGTTTCTTCGTCAAGAGGTGTTTTCATCCAGACAATGCGGCCAAAATATTTATTGTCTTCAGAAAATATTTGTATTTTGGCGGTCTTTTCCTCATTAAACCAAATACCAACTACATCATCTGCCTTATATGTCTGTGCCTTAGAACCAAAAAAACAAAAAGCAAAAAACATTAACATTATTAAATTTAATTTTTTCATAAGCTTAGTTTTTTAAATGTTTAATTATTTCTTAATAAAATTAACCTCTGCAGGCATACCTATTTTTAAATATCCATCATTATTAACAATAAGTTTCACAGCATAAACCATATTTACTCTTTCTTCTTTGGTTTGAATAATTTTAGGCGTAAATTCTGCTTTGGGAGATATCCACGAAACTATTCCTGATAATTTTCTGTTTTCATTTTTGTTTTTGTCGACAAAGACCTCTGCCTTTTGACCGATTTTAATATTAGCCATTTGAGCTCCGCTAACATAAACTTTCAGAGTCATTTTTTTTAAGTCGGATATTTTATATAAGGGTCTGCCAATTGTAACAATTTCATTTTTATTTACATATTTTGATAGAACACAGCCTTTAACAGGATTATAAATATAACATTTTTTAATGTTTCTTTTTATCTGTTTTATTTTTTCGTCAATAATTTGAATTTGGCAGGCAACACTATTTTTTTGTGTGTTAACTGATTCAATTTGTTTATCTATCAAATCAATTTTACCATTAATATCATCAATTTGTTTTTGAGTTGCAGCATCATCCTTAAACATTTTTTCAAGTCTGTTTTTCTCAACAATAAAATTTTTCTTTTGCTGTTCAAAAATATTGATGTTTGATAATATTTCATCAAATTTTGATTCTATTAATTTTTTATTTGCTATTATCTCTTCTTTTTTTAATACCAAATCAGCAGTATCAATAATCACGGCAAGGAAATTTTTATATAGATTTTGACCTTCATCAATATTTAACTCCAAAATTTTGCCTGTAGCTTCCGCTGATATTGTTGTCTCATCTGCTTCAAACACTCCGTAGGCGTCTGATTTATCATTGTTTCCATCACATGAAATAATAAAAAACAAAATAAAGAATATAAAATATTTTTTAATCATAATGTTATTTTTTACAAGATATTTTCAATTAAAATTTCCCTATTGTCTCCAGATATTTCATCTTAGAAATTACTAATAAAATTTTATGAGTGTTAAAATTCAGTTTTGCCTGCATTTCCTCGTTCATATCTTTTATATAATCCGATGAGGTAATAACACCATTATCCAATCTCGAAGATGATACTTTTGTAATGTCCGAACACAGTTTGATTATCTTTTTATCTTTTAATATTAAAGCTTTATACTTATTTATTTCTTCAAGGTTTTTGATAAGAGAAACTGATAGATTTTTATTAAAAGTTTCTTTTTGTGTATCAATAATTTTGTTTTGCAAAGAGAGAATATTTTTTTGTGCTTTGTATTTGTTCCAGTCCCAAATATTCCACGAAAGACCAAGTCCGACAATATAAAATGTGTTAAAATCATCAGACATCATATCAAGACCGGGTTTGCCATAGCCTACCGAAGCATAGCCAAATAAATTGGGTTTATTTTTTACTGATATTATATCTTTTGCAGCATCAATCTTATGATTATATAAATCGAATAAATGAAATTCAGGCCTTAATTCAAACTGAGTATTTATGTCTGTAATAGACAAATCAGGAAAAATTAATTTTGACTCATAAGAAATATCAATACCTGTTAAGTCTTTCAAAGACAAAATACTCGCCATTATTCCTGAATCAATTTCAATAATTTTTTGTTCAATTTTAAGAATTTCGGATTTTAAAACATTTGCATCAGAGTTAAGTAGCAAACCGTTCTCAACACCTGACTGAATTGCCTGCAATTTCGACTTTATAACCTGAATGGAGTTTTCAAGAATTTTTCTTTTTTCTTTTAATAAAACAATGCTAAAAAAAATATCATTAATTCGTTGTTTCAATTTAAACAATTCAATTTCCACTTCTTGATCTTTGATATTATAATTTATCTCATCCAATTTTTTTTGTTTTTCAACAATACCAAAATTATATATCAACTGATTAATATCGAATGAAAAATTATATCTGTCTTTCGATAAAGTAGGAATATTAACATTTGGAATATCAAGGGGGAGGGTAATAACATCAGACTGGTATGAAGCATTTGCATTAAGGTTGATTTTAGGGAGATATTCTTTATTTATATTTTCACGGCTTATTGACTTTGCTTGTTTTAATAATTTTTTTTGTTTTGATAAAGGATATTTTTCAATAGCATTTTTATAACAATCATAAATAGATACAGAAGTTTGAACCTGTGAAAAAGAAGTTCCTGATAATAATATTAGAAAAAAAAGAACTTTTAATTTTTTCATTTTTATATGATTTATTAATAAAACCCTTTGATTTTGTATAATAATTTTTGATAAAAGTATGTATTATTTTTTTATTATGCAAATCAGGTAAAAACAAAATCATTTAAAAGATATAAATTTTATAATATAACCTGTAGCACGGACTTAAAGCTGTACTATAGGGTATTATTTCCGTATATAACTATAATAGTAAGATGCTTTGGATGCATCTATTATGTTGCACCTTGTATTATAAAATTTGAGGTGATGAAACGAAAAAAATTGTTCCGGTTTGTAATTTTCGGTATAATAAAAAAAACAAATATTTATTTCTGGATGATTATTTTCTTGAATATTAAATTGTTGTTATTATAATTTATTCTCAAATAATAAATTCCGTCAGGTAAATTGTTTAACCTGATATTTTTAGAAAACTTTCCTTCAACATTATTTTTATATAC
>JAGGUV010000053.1 GCA_021158345.1 Bacteroidales bacterium | reverse complement strand
TAGATTTATGATTTTAGATTTATGATTTTAGATTTTAGATTTAATTTGGAGAATAGTTTAGCAAATTCACATTCCACCTTGATAAAATAAAAATAAATTTTATATGGTAAACAGGGTAGGTAATTTAACAATTAAAAATTATTCAGGTATGGTCAAACTCAAAACTTTAAACTCAAAACAAATTGTATTAACCTGAAAAATACAAATACATGAAACAAATCAGTTTTTTATTTTTACTGATAATATCAATCAATAGCGTTTATGCAAGAAAGATAAAATATCCTGCTGATAAAATTCCTGAGAATTTAATAGAAAATGCATATGCTGTGATAAGAAATGTCAGTGAAGATTTTAATATTACTTCAATATCAAGGGCAAGTAAAACAGTAAAATATGCTATTACAGTATTAAATAAATCCGGAGATAATTATTCAATATTCTGTGTTAATTATGATAAATTTGTTGGCATTAGCAATATCCACATACGAATTTATAATAAAAACGGTAATGTTTTAAAAAAGGTTAAAGGTTCTGATATCGAGGATTATAGTAATATTTCAGGGTATTCATTATTTGAAGATAACAGATGTAAATATTACAAGCCAAATATCAGCTCATATCCTTATACTGTTGAAGTAGAATATAATTTGAATTATCATGGATTGTTTAATTATCCGTCATGGTATCCTGTTAGTAAATATAATCTGTCTGTTGAAAAAGCATCTTTTTCTGTTACTACTCCTTTAGAATTTAGTTTTAAATACAAAGAATGTAATCTGCCAAAAGGATGTGAAATTGTTAAAGAAAAATCAGAAAAGAAATATATTTGGAGAATATCAGAATTTCCTGCTGTTGAAAAAAAGGATTTTAGCCCCGACTTTACAGAATTTATGCCTGTAGTATTAATTGCTCCTAATATTTTTGAGCTTGATGGCATTAAAGGAAATATGATTACGTGGGAAGAGTTTGGAAAATGGGAAAAGAAATTATTAAAAGGCAGAGATAGTCTTTCGAATGCAACAATTACTAAAATTAGAAATTTGGTTAAAGGAGAAAAAAGTAAAGTTGATTCAATAAAAAAGATTTATCAATATATGCAATCGAAAACAAGGTATGTCAGTGTGCAGGAAGGTATTGGCAGCTGGCAGCCCATTCAGGCTTATCTTGTCGATAAATTGGGATATGGCGACTGCAAAGCGCTTACGAATTATACTTTGGCTTTACTTAAATCTGTTGGCATTAAATCGTATTATACAAAAGTAATGGCAGGAAATAATACACAAAAAATGATAAAAGATTTTGTCTGTAATCAGGCAAATCATGCTATTCTTTGTGTGCCTGTTAAAGAAGATACAATTTGGCTTGAATGTACTAATCAAAATCAGCCATTTGGCTTTTTGGGATCTGCTACTGACGACCGTGATGTTTTTATTATTACTGATAATGGCGGTGAAATTGCTCATACTACTGTGTATAAACAAAGTGACAATATACAAATAAGGAGGGCAGAGGTGATTATTGATAATTCGGGCTCAGCAATTGCAAATATTAAAACCAAATATAATGGTCTGCAATATGAGAATGTAGAATATCCATTAAATCAGCCATATATAAATCAGAAAAAATGGTTGTTAAAAAATATTGATATTGAAAATTTTAAAATCGATTCTTTTTGTTTCAATCAAGTGAAGAAACGTATTCCTTATGCTGAATTATATTTGAAATTAAAAATAAATGATTATGTGTCAGATATTGGCACCAGGATATTTCTTCCATTGAATTTAATGAATAAATCAAAATTTGTCCCCCAAAAAGAAAGAAATAGAAAAATTGATATTTATCTTAGTTATGCATATTCTGATATTGATTCAATAAATTATGTGATACCTGATAATTATTCAATTGAAGCTGTCCCAAAGGATACTACAATAAATACAATTTTTGGCGGATATTACAGTACGATAAAAATCAATGGAAATAAAATTTTATTTGTCAGAAAAATTATTAGAAATAAAGGCACATACCCTCCTGATAAATATGGTGTTCTGTTAAAATTTTATAAAGATATTTGTGTTTTTGATAGTCAGTATATTGTGTTGAAAGACTAGAGCTTGTCAGCAAAATCAATTATATTTTGATTTTATCAACGATTATTTATTCTGTGATATATTTAGGGGGTAAAAAATATTAATCAGATAAATAATTTATTAGTTTTGTATAAAAATTAAAAAAAAATGGCAATAAAAAAGCATATTCCTAATTTTATAACCTCATTAAATTTGCTAAGCGGCTGTATAGCAGTAATTGTAGCTTTAAAATATGATTTATATATTGCATCTTTTTTTATAGTATTAGCATCAATATTCGATTTTTTCGATGGTATGTCAGCACGATTGTTAAAAATAAAATCTGATATTGGCAAGGAATTAGATTCATTAGCTGATTTAATATCCTTTGGTTTAGCGCCGGGTCTTATTATTTTTAGATTAATAAGCTTATCAGGTGATAGTTCTTTAATGATAAATAATTTTAATATTTTGCCTTTTTTTGCTCTGATAATTCCGGTTTTTTCTGCTTTAAGATTAGCGAAATTTAATATTGATGAAAATCAGACAAAATCGTTTATTGGGTTACCAACACCTGCAAATGCTATTTTTATGGCGTCTTTCCCTCTTATCATTAAGTTTAATAATTCGGGTTTTTTTAATCGGATGTTTTCAAATTCTTATTTTTTGATAGTGATAAGCATAGTTTTTTCATTTTTATTGACTTCAAAAATTCCGATGTTTTCATTTAAATTCAGTAATTTGAAATGGAAAGATAATCAGATAAGATATGTTTTTATTTTATTGTCACTGCTGATTATAATTGTTTTCAGATATTCGGGTATTCCTATGGTAATAATTTTATATATTCTGATGTCTATAATAAATAATTCAATTTTAAAGGTTAAAATGTAATAAAAAAAAGCCCCTAAAATATAGGAGCTTTTTTATCAATTAGACCAAATATTTTAATATTTATTAAGCATTTTTAAAAGCTTTAATACCTGCAAATTTAGCATTATCGCCAAGTTGTCTTTCAATACGCATCAGTTGATTGAATTTAGCAATTCTTTCTGTTCTGCAACCCGAACCGGTTTTAAGATGTCCTGCACCAACAGCTACAGTTAAATCAGCAATAGTAGTATCTTCGGTTTCACCTGAACGGTGAGAGATAAAACAGTTAAAATTACTTCTTCCTGCGAGTTCAATAGTTTCCAAGGTCTCAGTAAGAGTTCCTATTTGGTTCAATTTAATAAGAATAGAGTTGGCAGCTTTTTTGTCAACAGCTATCTGAAGAAGTTTTGCATTAGTACAAAGCAGGTCGTCGCCAACGAGTTCAATTTTATCACCTAATTCTTTATTAAGCAGTTGCCAGCCTTGCCAGTCGTTTTCAGCCATACCATCTTCAAGTAGGATAATAGGGTATTTTTCAGTCCATTCTTTCCATAGGTTAACCATTTCCTGAGGAGTTTTTTCTGATTTATCAGATTTAAAGAAAACATATTTGCCGTCATTATACATCTCGCTCGTAGCAGGGTCAAGGCATATTGAAATGTCTTTTCCCGGCACATAACCTGCACGTTTAATACCTTCCATAATAACTTCAACGGCTTCTTCGTTAGATTTCAGTTCAGGAGCATATCCGCCTTCGTCACCAACGCCTGTAGAATAGCCTTTTTCTTTTAATACTTTAGCTAAAGCATGGAATGTTTCAACACCCATTCTAATAGAAGTTTGGAAATTAGGTGCGTTGTGAGGTGCAATCATAAATTCTTGAAAGTCTACATTATTGCCTGCGTGTACACCGCCATTAATAACATTCATACAAGGAACCGGAAGTATAGACGCGTTTACACCACCGATATATCTGTATAAAGGTAAATCAAGAGCAATAGCAGCAGTGTGTGCAACAGCAAGAGACACACCTAATATTGCGTTAGCACCGAATTTTCCTTTGTTTGGAGTGCCGTCTAAATCTATCATTGTTTTGTCAATGAGTCTTTGTTCAAAAACTGACATGCCTATAATAGCAGGAGCAATACGTTTATTAACATTTTCTACTGCTTTTAATACGCCTTTACCACCAAATCTTTTAGGGTCGCCATCTCTTAGTTCCACAGCTTCTCTCTCGCCTGTTGAGGCTCCTGATGGAACAATAGCTCTTCCTTTAATACCATTTGTTAATTCAATGTCAACTTCTACAGTTGGATTTCCTCGTGAGTCAAGGACTTCCTGAGCATTTATTGTTTTAATTTTCATTTTTTTTCCTCCAATATTAAATATTAAATGTTTATTACTAACTGATAAAAATATAAATTATTATTTTCTTAGTTCAAAATTTTTGCCAAGGTAAACTTTTCTTACGTGTTCGTCGTTTGCAAGTTCTGTTGAAGTACCTGATTTCATTACGCTGCCCTCAAATAAAAGATAAGCACGGTCTGTAATTGAAAGTGTTTCGTGTACATTGTGGTCTGTTATTAAAACTCCAATGTTTCTTTTTTTTAATTGTGATACAATATTTTGAATATCTTCAACAGCAATTGGGTCAATGCCGGCAAAAGGTTCGTCGAGCAAAATAAATTTCGGGTCAACAGCCAGAGCTCTGGCAATCTCTGTTCTTCTTCTTTCTCCTCCTGATAATTGAATACCTTTACTTTTTCTAATATGTTGTAATCCAAACTCTTCAATTAATGATTCTGCTTTAAGATTTTGTTCTTTTCTTGATAATTTTGTAAATTCCAAAACAGATTTAATATTATCTTCAACACTAAGTTTACGAAAAACAGACGCTTCTTGCGATAGATAACCAATACCTCTTTGAGCTCTTTTATACATTGGTTCTTCTGTGATGTCAATATCGTTAAAAAATACTTTTCCTGAGAAAGGTTTTATTAATCCTACTATTATATAAAAGCTGGTTGTTTTGCCTGCTCCGTTTGGTCCCAGGAGACCTACTATCTCTCCTTGCCTCACTTCTACAGAAACTCCTTTTACAACTGTTCTTTTCTTATATTTTTTTACTATTTTTTCTGTTCTTAAAATCATATTATATCATCATTAAAATGAAAATTGTAAAGTGAAAAATATTCCAAATTTAGTAATATTTGGGTTATCAAGATGAGAAAGTCTCCAAATTCCATCAATTCTTAATATTCTAAATATATTTTCTATTCCAACACCTGTTTCAAAATAGGGCTTATTCAATGGATTTAAATAATTATTTAAAGTATTATTATTTACAATTGAATAATTTTTATTAGTATTACTAATTGAGCCTATAACACCTTTTATATATGCAACCTCTCTCCATTTTAATTTTCTCATTAATGGTATTTTGTTGAGAAAAAGACCGTCAAAATGGTGAGTATAAAATAAGCTGAGATAATTATCGCTGACAAATTCGTAATAATTCATAAGATTAAATGAGTATTCATCGAAAGTAAATGTTTCGTTACCTTCGTGTAATTTTAATAAAGGATAAGGTAATTTCCCGCTGATTTTACCTGCTTCAATAATATATTTCGACCAGCCTAAAGTCCCGACATTAAACCATTGATGAATACCTAATTGAAGTCTGCTGTATGAATAATCACCTTTGAACCAACCTTTTAAGCCGATTGCGTATTTTATTTCAAAAACAGGATATTTTGTACCAAGATTAGTTCTCTCGAATTTTCCCATTATATATTTTTCATCATAAGCAAAACGTGTGTTAAACTGTATCTCTGATGTGGTAATAGATTTTTTTTCTTCAATACTATTATTATTAAATATTTTAAAATTATCTGAAATGGGATATATGTCTCTCTTTAAAAATTTTATTGTAGATGAAAATCCATTAAACCATTCATGTTCATAATAAGTTTTATATTCTCGTACCATTGTGAGCTTGTCAGCAGGATTTCTTCTTAATAAAGTAGCAAGAAAATTGTCTTCTCTAAAAGCATTTTGACTTTGTCCCAATTGTTCAATGTCATATTTAAATGAAGCACCAATGGCATGCCTAGGATTTCTTGATAACATATAAATAAGTCCTGCTCCATATTTAAATTTATTGTCTTTTGTGCCATAAGCAATATGACCATCAAGCTTTAATTTTGTACTAAATTTATTGCTTGTTCTACCGCCTATACGAAAACGGTTTCCTTCAATATCATTATAACTGTATGTTGTGATATACGGGCCATATTCAAAATTGTTCTTTACATAATATCCTGTAGTTATAGCAATAATAACATCTACATAAGTTTTAAAAATTGGCAGACTCTTTACTGAATCAACCATTGTATAAATGGCTTTTTCGTTCTTTGATAGGCTGTCGTGTCTGGCTTGTTGCCAGTATTTTTTATCTTTATTTAAAGCAGTGTTTTTGACAATTATATTTTGTGGCGTAGTATAAAATTTATTATTTTTTGGTTTGTTGAAAACAAAATTTCTATAAGATCTTGTTCTATGACCGTATAAACCAATAGTTTTTTTAGTGTTTTCAATAACATTAAAATCAACAACAAGATAGTCTTTTGTCTTCATCATATATTTGTTGTCAATTTTATTGTATTCTGCTTTTATTATTATGTCATTGATGAAATTAATATTTGCATCATCGGCAATTTGGATCTTATATTTTTTTATTGCAAACGAAGTGTCATTAACCCAAAAATTACCTGTAAATGTAAATTCCTGTTTTCTTCTTGGTTTAAACATAATATTATAACACCATTGATTATCAATATAACTGCTGTCTATTAAATAATATTTATAATATGTTAATCCGAAATTAGCTATAGGACTAACAAAATTTTTCTGGAATAAACCCATATAGTTATCGTAAATATTAACATCCTGATACATTTCGCCTGCAAATTGTGAAATGCTTTCGTTTTCAATACCTGATATTTTTGATGCTTTAATAATTTCTTTTTTTGATTTTGGACTTTTTCTGTAAAAGACATCTGAAATAGTCTCTGAAAGCATGACAGGAAGATACGATTTGCCATTTACAGTTGAGGTATCAACATTGTCGAAAACAAATTTAAAAGGTTTCAGAACTTTTTTGTTTTTAAATTTTTCAGATATGTTATTTGCATCAAATTGTATTTTATTATAAACCTCGTATTGATAAGATTGAAAATTATATTTATCGTTTTTTTCTTTATTTTTTATAATTTTCTTTAAGATAACTTCTGCAGGATTGCCTTTGTATTTTATAACAACTTCTTGCAAAGTAATATTTCGCGATTCTAATTTAAAGTCAATTTTCTGAAATTTATTGGGGGTAATTGTTTTTAGCTTTCTATAATATCCAACATAAGAAGCACAAAGGTTAAATTTTTTAAGGTTTTTTATTTCTAAAGAATATTCGCCTTTAAAATTTGTTGTAGTGCCAATTGTTGTTCCATCAACAAAAACATTAACAAAAGGTATAGGTTCTGAAGTTTTGCTGTCAGTAACTTTCCCAATAATTTTTGTAGTTTGTGCAAAAGAATTTTTTAATAATAATGAGAAAATTATTATTAATAATAATGATAATATTTTTTGTAATTTGTAATTCATAATAAAGATATTAATCCTTTAAAAGATTCCAAAATTCAACAGCTTTCCTTGTGTGAGGAATAACAATAGAACCACCAACTAAATTAGCAATAGCAAAAATCTCAAATATTTCATCATTAGTAATATTATTTTCTTTACATTTAATAAGGTGGTATTTTATACAGTCATCACATTTTAAGACCATTGATGCTACCAAGCCTAACATTTCTTTTGTTTTAGCAGATAAGGCACCTTCTTTATATGCATTTGTGTCAATGTTAAAAAGTCGTTTTATAATTTTATTGTTTGCAGAGAGTATTTCATTATTCATTTTCTCTCTGTATTCATTATATTTTTTTACTTCTTTATTCATATTTTATTATTTATAAAATACCTTCTTTTAAAATATCGTGTAAATGGATTACTCCAACATACCTGTTATTATTAGTAACAAGCATTTGAGTGATATTGTTTTTTTTCATAATATAAAAAGCATCTACAACTAAAGTATCGGCATCAATAGTTTTAGGATTTTTAGTCATAATATTTTTTGATGTAATATTTCTTATGTCATCAGATTTTTGGAGCATTCTTCTTAAGTCGCCATCAGTAATAATACCAACTAAATTATCATTATCTAAAACAGCAGTAGCCCCTAATCTTTTTGAAGATATTTCCATGATAATAGATTTAATATTATCATTTATATCAACTTCAGGTTTCTCATTATTAATGTATAGGTCAGAAACTCTAAGATAAAGTTTTTTGCCTAAAGCACCACCTGGATGATATTTGGCAAAATCGTTAATGGAAAAGCCTCTGCATTCGAGCAGGCATACTGCTAAGGCGTCTCCCATAACAAGCTGAGCTGTTGTGCTTGAAGTAGGGGCAAGGTTGTTGTGACAAGCTTCTTTTTCTACTGTTGTATCTAAAATATAATCAGCTTGTTTAGCGAGATATGAATTAATATTTCCAACTATTGCTATTAAAAAATTCCCTCTTTGTTTTAATAAAGGTACAAGAACTTTAATCTCAGGAGTGTTTCCACTTTTTGATATGCAAATAACAACATCTTCTTTTTGAACCATTCCCAAGTCGCCATGTATGGCATCTGCTGCATGCATGAATATTGAAGGTGTTCCTGTTGAATTTAATGTTGCAACAATTTTTGTACCTATATTTGCACTCTTTCCTATTCCTGTTATTATAACTCTGCCTTCTGAATTTAATATTAATTCTATTGATTTTGTAAAATCATCATTAATTGATTTTTCTAAGTTAATAATTGATTTAACCTCATTTTTTATTGTTGCTTTTGCAATATTTATTATTTCTTCTTTTGTTTTCAAAATATGTAATTTTATTGATTCATTTTTAATTTTGATCTATAACCTTATATCCGTAAACTAAATCTTATGCAAAGCCTGATTGCATGCCATTGTTAGAAATGCTCGACTTTTTCTTCGTAACATGTGTTACATCTGTGATGTACTTTGCTGTGCATTGCCAACACTTAAGCAAATGCTACAAATTAATTTGCAGTTTTAATATTCAAATTTATCATAATTTTTTCTCTTCATAATTATTTGTAACTTTTTATTATATAGTTTGCAAATATATAAACAAAATTTTTAGAATTATATTTTTAAAAATGTTACTATTAAATTATTAATTTTATTTTTGAAATGTTAAAATTTTATAAAATTAGTTTGCTGAAAAAATAAATTTAAATTAATGGTGTTTAAAGTAATTAATTTATTATCTTTAATTTTTTATTTACAATTTTAATAATAGAAATAATGAAAAGTTTAATTAAGTGTTTAGCATGAATAAATTATTTTTTTATTATATTTGTTATTAATTGAAGAATGGTTATTAAATTTATTGACAATTAAATTTTAGAATAAATTACATTAATTATGGAAGTAAAGGATGAATATCTTAAGAAGTTATTAAAAAAGATTTTTGGATTTAATAATTTTAAAGATAGACAGAACGAGATAATTAAAAGTGTTTTAAGAGGGGATGATACTTTTGTTATAATGCCTACAGGTGGGGGGAAATCAATGTGTTATCAATTGCCGGCATTGATTAGTAAAGGAACTGCTATTGTTGTTTCCCCTTTGATAGCATTGATGAAAAATCAGGTTGATGTAATTCGTAATTATGGTACTGATAAAAGTATAGCACATGTAATGAACTCTTCATTGTCAAAAGGTGAACTTATGGAAGTAAAAGAAGACCTTTTGAATGGAAAGACAAAATTATTATATGTGGCACCCGAGACTCTTACTAAAGATGATAATGTTGATTTTTTTAAAAAATTAAATATTTCATTTTATGCTATTGATGAAGCACATTGTATTTCTGAGTGGGGGCATGATTTTAGACCTGAATACAGAAAAATTAAACCTACTATAGATAAAATCGGGAAAAAAGTACCTATTATTGCTCTTACTGCCACAGCTACACCTAAAGTTCAGCAGGATATTCTAAAAAATCTTGAAATTTTAGATGCTAATATTTATATTTCTTCTTTTAACAGACCTAATTTATATTATGAAGTTCGTCCTAAAACTAAAAGTGTTATTAAAGATATTATTAAATATATAAAGACACAACAAGGAAAATCAGGTATTGTTTATTGTTTGAGTAGAAAAAAAGTTGAAGAGTTAGCAGAGACACTCGTTGTAAATGGAATTAAAGCTTTACCATATCATGCAGGATTAGATTCTGCAACACGAAAGAAAAATCAAGAATGCTTTTTAATGGAAGATGTTGATGTTATTGTTGCAACAATTGCTTTTGGTATGGGTATTGATAAACCTGATGTGCGATTTGTAATACATCATGATATTCCTAAAAGCCTTGAAGGTTATTACCAGGAAACAGGACGTGCAGGCAGAGATGGAGGCGAAGGTAATTGCATAGCTTTTTATAGTTATGACGATATTTTGAAATTAGAAAAATTCTCTAAAGGCAAACCTGTTGCTGAACAGGAAATTTCTAAACAATTACTTTTAGAAGTTGTTTCTTATGCTGAATCATCAGTGTGCCGTCGTAAACAATTGCTCCATTATTTTGGGGAATCATATAATGTTGACAATTGCCACAGCTGTGATAATTGTCTTCATCCTAAATCTAAATTTGAAGGAAAAGAATATCTTATTATTCTTTTAGAAACTATTCTTGAAGTAAAACAACTTTTTAAAGCACAACATATTGTAAATATTCTTACAGGTGAAAATACTGCTGCTTTAAAAGCTTTTAAACATAATACTTTAAAATCTTTTGCCAGGGGCGTAGAGAAAAATCAAAAATTTTGGAATGCTTTAATACGTCAGGCTTTAATAGGTAATTTCCTTGAAAAAGATATTGAAAATTATGGAATACTTAAAATAACCGATAAAGGACGGGAGTTTCTTAAAAATCCTTATTCTTTTATGATTACTAAAGATCATGATTATGATAGTCAGGATGGAGAATTCTTTGATACTGCACATACTACAGGTAGTGCCGATGATATTCTTTTCAAGATGTTGAAAGACCTGAGAAAAGATGTGGCAAAAAAAGAAGGACTGCCTCCTTTTGTTATTTTTCAAGACCCTTCTTTAGAGGATATGTCTATTCAATATCCAATTACTCTTGATGAAATGAAACAAATTACAGGTGTTGGTGTTGGAAAAGCTACAAAATATGGAAAGCCTTTTATTGAGCTGATTTCTAATTATGTTGAGGAAAATGAGATTGTTAGACCTATGGATATGGTGGTGAAATCTGTTGTAAATAAATCAGGGATGAAAGTGCAGATTATCCAAAATATTGATAGAAAATTATCTCTCGAAGATATTGCAAATGCTCTTAGTATGTCTATTAATGAATTGCTTACTGAAATTGAACATATTGTTTCTTCAGGAACCAAACTTAATATTGATTATTATATTAATGAATATATTGATTATTATCATCAGGAAGAAATTTATGATTATTTTATTGATTCTGATTCTGACTCTATTGATGAAGCTCTTGAAGAGCTTGGTGCTGACGAGTTTAGCGAAGAAGAAATTCGTTTGATGAGAATAAAATTTATTTCTGAAGTTGGTAATTAATAATTTTTTTTTTTTTGATTATGAAGTATAAAAATTTTTACATCTTTTTTCTGACTTTCTTATTGTTTCTTTTTACTTCATGTAATAAAAATACAAAATCATCAAATAATATTATCCCTAAAGATAAGATGATTAGTATTATTACTGATGTACAAATGGCGGAAGCAGCAGCTCGTATCAAAAAAAATAAAAGTAGAAATGTTAAAAATGAGAAAACTTTCTCTAATTTGTATTATGCCCTCATTTTTAAAAAATATAATATAACAAAAAAAGATTTCGATAAGAGTTTAGCTTATTATAATCAAAATATTAATGAGCTCAATGAAATATATACTGAGGTGATTACAAATTTGAATAAAAAACAAATTATTAAAAAATAATAATTATTGTTTTATAAATACAGCAGTATAATTTGATAAATCGGCACCATCGTTAATTGAATATTCCCACGTCATCTTATCACTTTTAATAAGATAACCTATGCCTTCAACAATCCAACTGTCATCATTGCAAATTGTCTGTTCTGGAACAGTAATAGAATTTTCAGTAACAATTCCATAGGCAGCTTTTTCGTTAAGTCCACTAAAACCGAAATTTTTTAAATATACCCGACTGCTGTTTGCAGTGTCTTTAGAAATTTTTACTGTATATGTTAATTCTATTCCTTTGGCAGGAGTTTCAGTACATGTCCAGTTACCAATATATTTATCTCTATAATCTTCATTTATATCATTCCCAAATGATGAATCTTCCTCACAGGAGGATAACCCTGCGATTATAAATGTGCTGCATAATATTATTAATAAATTCTTTATGTGTCTCATATTTTCAAGTTTTTATAAAGATGATATTTTATTTAGAACATTATTTGCCAATCTGCTTGCACCAATTCTGAAATATTTATTATTAATCCATTTTTCGCCTAATACAAAATAAATAATCTTTAAAAAATTAAATGCATCTTCAGGTTCAGATATACCTCCTGCTGGTTTTATGCCAACAATTTTTCCTGTTTTTTCGTAATATTCTTTAATAGTGTCAGCCATAATTAAAACAGCTCTTTTTGTTGCTGCTGGTTTTATCATTCCTGTTGAGGTCTTAATAAAATCTGCTCCTGCATTTATTGCCAACTCACTCGCTTTTCTGATGTTTTCAACACTGTTTAATTCTCCTGTTTCCAGTATTACTTTTAAGTGAACATCTTTGCATATCTCTCTTATTGATTTTATCTCATGAAAAACTTCATCGTATTTTTTTTCAATTAATTTTCCTCTTGAAATCACCATATCTATTTCGTCAGCTCCTTGGTCTATAGCATATTGAACCTCCTGCATTTTGACTGATAATGGAGATTGTCCGCTGGGAAAACATCCTGCAACTGAAGCTACTTCAATATTTTTATTAACAAGATGATTTTTTGCTGTTTTAACAAAAACAGGATAAACGCATACTGCTGCTGTATTTGGTATTTCTTTGTTATCATTATTAAAACTATAAGCTTTTTCACATAATTTAATAATGTCTTCTTCTGTATTTGAACCTTTTAACGTTGTTAAATCAATACAATTTAATATTGTTTTATAAGCCTGTTTTTCTGTACAATAGTTAAATTTCTTTGATGTGATATAAGTTATCCTTTTTTCTAAAGTGTTATCTGTTTTTTCGTATTTATCAAATTTGATCATATCTTTTTTTTAAAATCAAAATTACTAATTATACCTGAACAGTCAACTATCTGTTTGCTTTATTTTGATTTTTTTTATACTATGACTTCTATATGTTCTGATTAAAAGTAAAATTAAATTCAGTACGCACCATCTCTCATTATTTGTAATTTATTGACGTCTCACATCTGTTTTAATTTCTTGTTTTTTATATTGTTGTAATACAGTAAAATACAAACGTGCGAAATTTTATAAATTAGGTTCTACTGTTATTTTAATGGAAAATAATTTTTCTGTGATTCTATCAAACAGCTTACTTATAATGCTTAAATG
>JAGGUV010000095.1 GCA_021158345.1 Bacteroidales bacterium | reverse complement strand
TATTCAAATGCTAAAACATCACCTATAGTTTTGAAAATAAAAGGTAAAGTAATCAAAAAACCTGATGAAATAATGCCTGTTAAAAAGATAAATTCAAATGCAACACCTGTTGCCAAATAAATAATTTAAAAAAAAGTATTATGCCAAATATTTCAGAAAGAGGAAATTTTATGCCTTCTTCTCCTATCAGGAAATTAGTCCCTTATGCAGAAGAAGCAAAAAAAAGAGGTATTAAAGTATATCATTTAAACATTGGTCAGCCTGATATCAAAACACCTGAAAATGGCCTTCAGGCTATTAGAGATTTTGATTTTAAAGTCGCTGCTTATACACATTCTGCAGGTATCGAATCATACAGAAGAGGTCTTGCAAAATATTATAAAAATGTTGGTATCGATGTTGACTATACTGATATTATTGTTACTACAGGTGGCTCAGAATCAATTATTTTTGCATTTATGAGCTGTTTAAATCCCGGTGATGAGGTTATTATCCCTGAACCTTTTTATACTAATTATAATGGTTTTGCTGTTCAAGCAGGTGTAAAAATTGTTCCTGTTACCTCTAATATTAAAGACGGTTTTGCTTTGCCACCGATATCTGAATTTGAAAAGAAAATTACTCCTGCTACCAAAGCTATTATGATTTGTAATCCTAATAACCCAACAGGATATTTATATTCTAAAGATGAATTATTACAACTAAGAGATATTGTTAAAAAACATAATTTGTTTTTGTTTTCTGATGAAGTTTACCGTGAGTTTTGTTATGATGGCAACGAGCATTATTCTGTTATGCAACTCGAAGGCATTGACGATAATTTAGTGTTAATGGATTCTGTATCCAAGAGATATAGCGAATGCGGTTTGAGAATCGGGACTCTCGTTTCACGTAATAAGCAACTTATTGAAACTGTTTTAAAATTTGGTCAGGCACGTTTATGTCCTCCTTTATTTGGACAGGTTGCTGCAGAAGCTTCTCTTAATACTCCTGATGAATATTTTGATGAGGTTTATAACGAATACATTAAACGTCGTAATATTGTTATTGATTTATTAAACAAAATTCCCGGCGTATATTCTCCAATGCCTAAAGGAGCTTTCTATTCTGTTATCAGCTTACCTGTTGACGATACGGATAAATTTTGTCAGTGGTTGTTAGAAGATTTCAACTATAATGGTGAGACTGTTATGTTAGCACCGGCTTCAGGATTTTATGCTACTAAAGGGCTTGGAAAGAATGAGGCTCGTATTGCTTATGTGCTCAAAGAAGAAGACCTTGTTAGAGCTGTGAAATGCCTCGAAGAAGCTTTAAAAGTTTATCCCGGAAGAATTGAAAATTAAAAATTTTATTGCATAGCTTTAAAAAGCTTGTTAATATTAAAATAAGGAATAAAAACCCGCAATATTTATTTTTTCAAATTAAATATTGCGGTTTTTTTTATAAAAATTTTACATTTTTTAGTTGTTAATAATAAATAAATTAAAAACATGATTATTTAATTTTAATTTATTATATTTGAATGCTTTAATTTAATATTAAATAACCATAATTATGAAGCAAAATTTATTAGTGGGAGTATTGGGTAAAAACGGCTCTGGAAAATCATATACATGGAAAGCTCTATTTGGCAGGCGCGTTAACACGGGTAAAAATTTAAGACGATTATATTTAAACGAAAATGAATATGTTGAGGTTTTTCTTATTAATGGTTCTCCCGGAGAAAGACATAAGTATGTAGGTGAAATTATTAAAGTTGATAAACCCAGAATTGTTCTTTGTTCTTTGCTTTATTCCCGTAAGCTTACAGAAACACTTAATTATTTTTCAGACAATGATTTTTCTATGTACATTCATTATCTTAACCCCGGTTATTGCGACGATTACAACTCGCCTTTATTTTATAATTTAAGAATTATTAATGATGTTTTGTCAAGTAATTCTGTTATTTGTATCAGAGATGCTAAAGTTGATATTGATGATAGACTCATTGAGATAAAAGATTTTATTTATGGCTGGGCTAACAGAAGAGGCTTGTTATGTACAAAAAAGAAAACAAAAAAAGAAAATTTGTTGTTCTGATATAGTATTTCTAATCATTATTGTATATTTATATCTTTTATTTTAATCCGTATTTTTTTAATCATAAAAATAATAATAATGAAAAAAATTAACATTTTGTATTTATTAATGTTCTTAGTATTAATAATGTCTTCTTGTAATGTCTCTAAAAATCCTGATAATGTGGAAGCAATTCTTAAAAAGTCGGGTAAAAATCGAAGCCAACTTGAAGCAGTTATTGAACATTATAAAAATTCTGATGATACTTTAAAGATTAAAGCTGCTTATTTTTTAATAGGAAATATGTGTGAGCATTCATATGTTACATTTAAAATGGTTGATACAGCTTCAAATACTGTTGATTGGGATGTTTTAAAATATAAAAATTATCAAGAAGTGGTAAAAGCATGGGATTCTATTGAAAATGTTATTGGTCCTATACACTTTGTTATTGATAAAAAAATAATGGATTATGATACAATAACATCTGATTTTTTGATAAAAAATATTGACTTGGCTTTTAAGGCTTGGAGAGATTTTCCCTGGTCACGACATTTGAACTTTGATCAATTTTGTGAATATATTTTACCTTATCGCGGAAGCAATGAACCTCTTGAAAATTGGAGAGAATATTTCTATAATAATTTTAATTGGGTTGTTGATTCAATGAAAGGCAGCTCTGACCCTATTAAAGCAGCTTGTCTTATTAATGATAATATTAAATCGTGGTTTAGGTTCGATTCAAGATATTATGAGCATCCTACAGACCAAGGTTTTAGTGAAATGCTTAAAAATAAAATGGGCAGATGTGAAGACATGACTAATCTGGCAATATTTGCTTTCAGAGCTATGGGCGTGCCTGTTATGAGCGATTATACTCCTTATTGGGCTAAGACAGGTAATAATCATGCCTGGAATGCAACTTTAGATTCTGTTGGCAAGGTTGTTATTTTTATGGGTGGCGAAGCCAATCCTGGCAAATATAATCTACATCATGTTTTTGCAAAGGTTTACAGAAAAACTTTTGCTAAACAATTATCGTCTTTAAAAGAAAAAAATAAAAATAATAATGAAAAGCTCCCTCCATATCTAAGACATAATACTTATTCTGATGTTACTAAAGATTATGTTTCTGCTTTTGATATTAAAATGAAATTAAAGAAAACAAAAACCGATACTAATGATTTTGCATATATTTGTGTGTTTAACACAGGCGAATGGAGAGCAATACACTGGAGTGAAATTAATAATGATGAAGTGATTTTTACTGATATGGGTACTGATATTGTTTATTTGCCTGCATATTTTATTGATAAAAAAATTAAGCCTGCAGGAAATCCTTTTATTTTTGATAAAAATGCTAAAATTAATACTATTATTCCTGATACTCTCAATTTACGTTCAATAAAAGTTTTCGGAACCACTGCTTCTGAAACTAAAGAAACAACGGATTTTATCACTAAAGTATCGTTTAAAAAAAATAAAAATTATACTTTATATTATTGGTATGACAAATGGATAAAAATAGGAGAGAAGAAGTCGAAGGGCAAAGCCTTGATATTTAAAGATGTTCCTTCCAATGCATTATATTGGCTCAAAGCTGAAGATTCTCATAATGAAGAACGTATTTTTACTATTGATAAATCAGGAAAACAAATTTGGTGGTAATTAATTTTAATTGCATAAAAAAAGAGGCTTCGTTTTAGAAAGCCTCTTTCTTTTGTCCGCATATTTTTTATTTTATTTTCAGTTTTTTTGCTATTTTCCGGGGTAAAGCATTTTTATTTATCATTATTGCAATAGTATTAAGTCTAACGTATGATTCCGACATATTAAGATAACCGCCGAATTTATTACTGTTTGGTGCCCATGAATTTTTAGTCATATAATAAATTGTTCCGTTTTGATCTTTTACTATTCCTGTTAAGTGCATTAAATGATCATCAGTTGAGGTATAATTGTCAAAATTTTCTTGACGCATTTCCTGTGTGATATTTTTTTCTTTGCCTGGTTTATCAAATTTATACAAACTTGCTCTTTTCTCACGTTCTGTTAGTTTTTCCCATTTATTTCTTTCTGTGTCAGTCATATTTTTAATGTCTTTTTCAGGAATAATAGCAATGCCATTTCTAAAAGAAAAGCCTTTGTCGCTTACATCACCATCCCATGCTACAGTATAATTATTTTTTAATGCATAATTTATAACATCAATAAGTTCGTCAATAGGCAAGTTGTAATATTCGTCTTTTGACCAATTATCAGGTATTTCCAAAATAAATTTTTTATAAAATGGATGATGTGAATAAGATGTTAGTTCAATATAATCATCAGGGTTTATTCCTAATTCTTTTGCAAAAGTTTTAGGTGTATATTTTTTATCATTATATATAAAATTTTCAGGAATACTACCAAAGTAAGTATCTAAAACAGAATTATAAGCCTCTAACCATTTTGTAGTAAGCTTATGGTTTTTGTTTTTAACAACAGCTTTTAAAATATCTCCTAAAATTTCATCAATTTCTCCAAAAGTGTGATTTTTCTCTCCATATTCCAATCCCGGATAAATATCTTCAGGAACAATACCTGATTTTTTTATTGTATTTATAACATCATGTGCTTGACCGCCTTGTCCAAAATTGGTCTTGCCATGAAAACGAACATAATTTATTGCTTTATCAGAATAAGCATTTCTTGCAACATACATCTCTGATAAATCGTATTCTCCTTTGTTATTTCTTAATATTTCGGATTCTATAAACGAAATAGTAGCAAAATCCCAGCATGTTCCTGAGCGGTACTGGTCTTTCACTGATGTTGTTGGAACCATTTTTATTGTGTCAAAAACATATCCCTTTTCTTCTTTTATTGAATCGTTTTTTTGTGCAATGGTGCTAATACTTATATTAGTTAATAAAATACTAATAGCTATTAGTAATAGATTTTTTCTTTTCATATTTTATTTTTTAAAATGTTTACAAATAGTTTCGGTATTAATTTTTTTAGATTTCTGGAGCAAATTTATTAATTTTATTTAATGATATATTTTAAATTTCGATATTTTTTATGTGAAATATAATTTATGTTTCAATGTTTGAGCCATTTTCGAAAAGATTTTTTTATGATTGAAAAATCTTTTTTTCAGGTTTAAATTTTTTTTTATTTTTAATATTTTTTATAATAGAATTATATATTAATTAGTTGTTTTTCAAAACATTCATAATTAATTATAAATGTTTTAAATAACTAATAATTTTTTTTTATGGTTGACCCTATTTTTTATTATTTTTTGTTCTATTATATTATTGTATTTTATTAAAAAGATATTATCTTTGTATGTTTAAAATTAAAGTACATTTTTAATATATTTTATAAATTTGAAAAAATAAAAATTAATAAATTTAAATGATATGAGAAATAGACATTTACTATTTGGTTTTTTAACTGTAATTTTTGGATTGTCAACTTTGGCATTTGCTTCTGCTAATGCAATGACTATTAAAAATACAAAAACAAATAATGCTCCAAAGGCTGATAAATATATTTCTATTCTTAGAAATAATCAGAAAACAGGAAAGCTTGAATTAAAAGATGTTTTAAAAGCGAGAGAACAAATTCGTTTAATGAATAAAGGCTCAAAATATTCTGATGCTATTTCATGGGAGGAGTTAGGTCCTGACAATTTTAGCGGAAGAACACGTGCTATTTTATTCGATAATCAGGACCCTGAAAATAAAACTATTTTTGCTGCCGGTGTTAGCGGTGGAATATGGAAATCTGTAACTGTAGGTCAAAGTTGGACTAAAATTAATATTGACGGACAATGTCTCAATATTTCTTGTATTACACAAACTCCTAACGGCGATATTTATGTAGGAACAGGAGAAGGTTTTTATTATGATGCTGTGTCTGCTTATGGCGGTTTTATTGGCCAGGGTATTTATAAATCTACTGATGGTGAGAATTTTTCTTTATTGGAAAATACTCAACCGGTTTTTGGTACTGATACCGTTGCGTGGTCTTATATTAATAAATTAGCTGCTGATAATAATGGCAGAGTTTACGCTTCTACAAATAAAGGTTTATGGTATTCCGATGACCAGGGTGTTAGTTGGAATCTTGCTAAATCTTCTGACGGTACTGAACTTATTGCTAATAGCTTTGATGTTGACGTTGCCTCTGACGGTTCTGTAGTTGCTTGTGTTGATAATAAATGTTTTATCTCTGACGGTGATGCAGAAAATTTTATTTGTCACTCTACTGATTCAACTTATGACCTGCCTGTTAGCGGTATTGGCAGAATTGAATTTGCAATAGCTCCTTCTGACCCTAATTATATTTATGCTGTTGCTGTTAAAGATGCAAATGACCCGGGTCAATTAGAAAATATTTATTGTTCTACAGATAAAGGTGTACATTGGACCATTATTGGACCCGGAAGCAGTGAAGATTTTAATATCTTTCAAAATCCTATGAATGAGGATGTTTTTTTAGGATTATACGATAATGTTATTAGTGTATTCCCAAATAATCCTGAAAGAATTATTGTAGGTGGTATTCAAATGTGGGAAGGTACTAAAGTTGATGCAGGTTTTTATAACTGGTGTCAGAAATCAATTAATATAACAGGAATATCTATACCTATGTATTTACCTCCTTCTCATTTTACTTATGTATTTAAACCTTCTGACCCAAACACTATTTTAATTGGTTGTAGTGCAGGTGTTTTTATGTCTAATGATGGTGCTGAAACTTTTCATACTTTAAACAGAGGATATAATGTAAATCAGTTTTATACTGTTAACTGTTCAAAAGACGGTAGTGTTATTGGCGGTTCTCAGGATAATGGGGTTTTATATATTGACGGACAAGGAAATACTCCTATGTCTGCCAGAAAATTATTTACAGGGCAAAATGGTGCTTACAATGCTATTTCATTTATTAATCCCGAAGCATTTATTCTATCAAATTCTGATGGCAATATTAATCGTTCCGATGATATGGGAGAGAATTTTTCTTTAAACTTTAATGCTCCCGAAACCGAATTGTTTTTAAATCCTTTTATTTTATGGGAAAGTTTTGAAGATGAAAATAGTAGAGATTCGGTAACATTTACAGCCGATAAGCACTATCCTGCCAATACTTCAATTATTGTTAAAAGCAATAACAATAATTTCCCGTTCAATTATGTTTTACCAATAGAAATGTCTGAAGGCGATACTATTAGAGTGAAAGACCCGGTTCAATCAAGATTATTCCTTGGAATTGAAGATGCACTTTATATGACTAAAGAAGCACTTGATTTCACAAATGAACCTGAGTGGTTTACTATTGCAGATAAAGATAATTCAGGTTTTGAAGGAACTACTCAATGTATAGCTTGTTCTGATAATGCAAATAATTTATATGTTGGAACTCAAGAAGGTAAATTATACAGAATATCAAATCTTGCTTTAGCTTATAATTTTGAAAGAGCAGATGTTTCAAGTTCTACATGTATTGTTTCTACTTCTTTAGTTAAAGAATTTACTGATCGTGCTATTACTTCTGTAGCCTTTGACCCTCAGGATGATAATCATCTTGTTGTTACTCTCGGAAATTATGGTAATGAAGATTATGTTTATATGACTAATAATGCTTTAGATTCAATACCTGATTTTGTTTGTATTCAAGGAAATTTACCTTTTATGCCTGTTTATTCTTCTTTAATTGAAATGGAAAATCCAGACCTTATTATTATTGGTACTGAAGACGGTATATATACAACAGATGCTATTGATGGTAATTCAACAGTATGGGTTAAAGATGGAGCAAATATGGGTGATGTTCCTGTTTTTATGCTTAAACAGCAAACATTAAATAAAGCTACTATGAAAGTTTTAAATCCTGATGGTGTTACTTATACTTATTATCCAGGTGTTAAAAATTATGGATATATTTATGCTGCTACCTATGGAAGAGGCTTATTTCAATCGAAAGATTTTGTTGGAATTAACGACAATGATAATCCTGCTAATATTAATAAATCTGAATTAAATATTTATCCTAACCCTGTTAGAGATATTGCTAATATTAGTTTTACATTAAATAAACCAAGTAATGTTTATGTTAATATTTTTGATTTGAATGGTAGAATTATTAAATCTCTTGACTTATATAAGCATAATAAGGGAACATCAAATGTGAAAATTTCTTGTAAAGATTTAACAAAAGGTACTTATATTATGCAAGTTGTTGCAGGTCAGGAAAGCGTTACATCGAAATTTATTGTATTTTAAATAATATTTGTAAAAAGAAATTAATTTTAATTAAATAAAATTTAATAGAATGAAAAAAATAAATTTATTATTATTATTTGTGTTTTTATCAGTTTTTAGCTTTGCACAAATTGATATATATGCACCAAATTTAAAATTACCGGAAAATAATGCTGAGAATCAAATGCCTAATGCAATTTTAGATTGGGATGCTGTTGCCGGTAGCTTGTCAATTTGTTATGAAGTACAAATTGATACTGATTCATTGTTTTCTAATCCTGTAATATTTAATACAGAACTAACTAGTGTTGAAAATCAATTTCTTTTATTTAATCAAAAATATTTTTGGAGAGTAAGAGCAATTGATGGTGATGATACCTCTGCCTGGACTGAAACAAGATCTTTTACTGTTTTTGATAAGCTCACTTTATATAAACCAAATAATAATAAAGTAGGACTTGATCCAATGGTTACTTTAAAGTGGAAAGGCAAAATTGGCAGTAATTCTATAACCGGTATTAGTCAGTATGATTATCAGCTTGATACTTCTGCTGATTTTACTAATCCTATTAATGGTTTTTTGAATTATGAACAAGCTAGTTATCCTGATGTTGATGTTAATAATTTATGTTTTAACACCAAATATTATTGGAGAGTCAGAGCTACACACGATTTAGCTTCTTCTAGCTGGTCTGATGTTAGAAATTTTTCAATTATCGAAGATTTTGACCTTAGTGCACCTTCTAACGGTTCTGATAATATGGGTATAGCTGTTGATTTAGAATGGGATAAAGTTGATGGTACTAAATATTTTGATGTTCAGGTTGATATGGACGGTAGTTTCACTGAGCCTTTTACATTTTTATCCGAAGAAAATACTTTAACAGTAAATAATCTTGCTTTTGGACAGGAATATTTCTGGAGAGTTAGAGCCCGTCATGATGTTGACACATCTGTTTGGACTTCTGTTTGGACTTTTAGTACTATTAACACAGTTTTACTTTCTTCTCCTGCTAATGATGCTGTTGACATTGAAATTTTACCTACTCTTGAGTGGAATCAAGTGTTAGGTGTTGTTTCTTACCAATTACAGTATGATACTCTTGCTGATTTTAGTAATCCTATGGATATTACTATCCCTATTGGAGAAGACGATCCTGTTGTTTATCAAATTGATAATTCTTTGAAATATAAACAAAATTATTTCTGGAGAGTAAGAGCAATTAATACTGTTGATACAACTATGTGGAGTGAAGTATGGACTTTTAAAACTAAGTCAGCTACAGGTATTGATGATGTTGCAATTTTAAAATCAAGTGTTAATATTTTCCCTAATCCTGTTTCTAATAATTTATCTTTAACTTTTAATACTAAAAAATCTGTTAATATTAAAATTTCTGTATTTGACCTTTTAGGTAAAGTTATTTATTCTGAAGAATTCAATTCTAAAACAGGAAAAAATATTAGAAACATTAATCTTAACGATATTAATAATGGAACTTATATGTTTAAACTTCAAAATGGTAATAATATAATTACTAAGAGGTTTGTTGTTTCAAACTAAATTTATAATAACTTATTGAATAGAAAGGTTGTCTTATTTATTTAGGACAACCTTTTTTGTTTTAATACTTTATATTGTAATTGCTTTTAAATTTCAGATAAAAAATATTATTTGGTTACACCAATATCACATTACTATAATAATTCCTCATTATACATTAAAAATATCAGTAAAACTTAATATAATTTATTTTTTATCCTCATTAATATTACTATGTTCAGTATGAATAAATTTTTTGTTAGCTCCTTTTATATTTAATAGTGATAAAAGCATTAAAATAAATCCTTTTGGTAAAGAAAGTATAGCTTTTAATGTTTTTAAATTATAGAATTTTTTAGGAATAGAAAATAAAAAAGTAATTATGCAAACCGTTAAAGTTATTAGCCACACAATAGTGAAACTAACAGGATTTAAAAATAATGAGAAAATGCAGATAATAAATAATATTCCTATTAAAAGTATTCGTGGTGGCAGAATAAATTGTAATGCTTTGTCGAAATAATCAATATTTCCTTTGGATAAAAGATGCCACAAAGCATTAAGAAAGTCTTTGCGAAAGTAATGTATTTGTGCTGATAACCATCTGCGTCTTTGATTTGAAAACACTTCAGACTTTTGTACTTTTTCATCATAAACATAAGCATTTTCCAGATATTCAATTTTATATCTGTCTTTCAACACTTTTAATTCAATTTCTTTGTCAAAGCCTCCAACAGCTGTAATATTTTTCATAAGAGCTTTAAAAAAATCATATTTAAAAGCCATTCCCGAACCGATAATTGCTGATGATAAACCTAAATTTCTGTGCCCTTTTCTGAAAATATTATTATTCATTTCTTCACTTACTGCATCAAGTATAGCAAACGATGAATTTAAATTTTTTGCAGTCCTGTGTCCCTGAATAATAGTGTTACCTGCCAACATTGCATTATTTATTTTTTCAATAAAGTCCTGCTCCATGATGTTGTCTGCATCTAAAATTATTGCTACATCATAATCTTTTGTAAGCTGCGACATTGCTTTGTTTAATGCCTTTGATTTTGTACTTTTTTTAAATGCTACTTCAATAGTAATTATTGGCAATTTTTTAAGTTCTGCTAATGTTTCGCTTTTAAAAGAATCGGCAATAATAACTACGTCAAATAAATTGTGAGGATAATTTTGTTTTAAAGCATTTTTAGCAACATCAACTATCACATTATCTTCTTTGTATCCTGGAATTAAAATTGCGAATTTTAATTTTTTTTCTGATTTTGGAAATGTTTTCTTCCTAGTAAATAAACTTGCAAAAGAGAAAATAAAAAAGTATAAACTGGATATTGAAAGATAGACAAAAATTATTATTTGTATAATATTGATTATTTGAAAAAATGTTTTCATGGCAGATAGGATTAATTATAACATTGGGTTTTCATGAATTTCTTTATTAAACATATTTGTAATATTCCAGCCAATAGCTCTGTAATAAGCAAGAAAAAGTTTTACTTTCCCTTTTAAAAGAAAAGAGAAAGCATTTTTTGGTATTGCTATTAAAATCTGGTAGAGTAAGGCAATTAAAAAATTTATTCCTGTGATGTTTCGTCTCATAAAAACTATGCGGTTTCTGTTTAAATAGTATATTTTCATTGGACTTAATTTTCCTGTTGACATAGATTCTTTATGATAAACAAGAGAATTATGGACATAATAGATTTTATATCCTGCTTTTTTAATCCTCACACACCAGTCTGCTTCTTCGTAGTAAAGGAAAAAAGTATATGACATCATTCCGATTTTTTTTATCAGGCTCATAGGAACCATCATAGCTGCACCATGAGCATAGGCGGTTATCCTGTCTTCATCATATTGACCAATATCCTTTTCGCGACAACCAATGGCATTATTTCTTAATGTATATTTGTTTAAAGGTGTATAGCCTGCATATTGAATTATTTTAGGATCGTAATAATATCTTAATTTAGGACTTACAGCACCTATTGTTTCGTCTGATTCCATCTTGTCAATAAGAGGCTCCATAAAATTAGGCTCAACAATAGTATCGTTATTTAATAATAGAACATATTTGCCTCTCGCTTTCATAATACCAAAATTATTCCCTGCTGCAAATCCATAATTTATAGGATTTTGTATGAAAACAATATTTGGATGTTTATATTTTATATTTATAGGGTTGTCTTCTTTTGAAGCATTATCCACAACAATTATTTCAATATTTGGGTATGTGATTTTATTAAGTGATTCAATTAATTCACAAGTGTCTTTTGAATTGTTGTAATTAACTGTAACAATTGATACAAGAGGATAATATTTTTTTCTTTTTTTTCTTACCATTGAAAATTATTTGTAATAAATATTTTCATGTATTTTTTTGTTAAAAATATTTTTTATATGCCAAAAAATAGCTCTGAAGTAAGCAAAACATAATTTATATTTTCCTTTTAAAAGATAAAATAAAGCATTTTTTGGTATTGAAAAAAATAATTGAAAAAATAAACCAATGACAAATTTTATTCCATGAATATTTCTACGCATATACAAAATTCTGCTTCTGTTGAGATAATAAATTTTAAAAGGACTTAATTTCCCTGTTGACATTGATTCTTTATGATAAATAAGAGAATTATGCACGTAATAAATTTTATATCCTGCTTGTCTTAGTCTGTAACCCCAATCCAGTTCTTCGTAATACAAGAAGAAAATATCAGACATCATACCAACTTTTTTTAGGATTTCTTTTGGGAAAAGCATAGCAGCACCATGAGCATAGGCTGTTATCCTGTCTTCTTCATATTGTCCTCTGTCTTTCTCACCAAATCCTATGCCTTTACTTCTTACAGTATATGAATTAATTGGAGTTAATCCAGCATATTGTATTGTTTCAGGAGAGTAGTGAAATCGTATTTTCGGACTTACTGCTCCAATTGATTTATCCGATTCACATTTTAATACTAAAGGCTCTAAAAATTTTTCATCAACAACAGTATCATTGTTTAACAGTAAAATATATTTACCTTTTGCTTTTTTTATTCCAATATTATTACCAACTGCAAAGCCATAATTTTTTTTATTTTGAATAAAAATTATTTCAGGATATTTTTCTTTTATAATTGAAGGATCGTCATTTGGTGAGGCATTATCAATCACAATTATTTCAATATTAGGATAGGTTATTTTTTTTAATGATTCAAGAAGATCACATGTTACTTCAGGATGGTCATAATTAATGGTAATTATTGAAACTAATGGATATGTATTGTTTTTACTCATAATAATAAAAATTATTCAATTATAAAACTAGGGTTTTTTAAATCTTTTTTATTATATTTTAATGTTTCTCTTGTGTTGAAATTAAGAATTTTTTTCCCGGTTTGCTCTACAATTATCTGACCGGCAGCAGTGTCCCATTCCATTGTTGGTGATAATCTTGGATAAATATCTGCTTTGCCTTCTGCAATTATCCCAAATTTTATTGAACTGCCTTTTTTTATTATTTTATAATTTTTATCAGATAATTTTTCAATAAAATTTTTAGTTTCATTATTTAAATGCGAGTTACTACAAAGTATAATTTTTTCTTTGTTACTTTTTAAAGGTAGTTTTTTTGATGATTTAATAATTTCATCAAGACTTATATTTGGAATATCATATAATTTAAAATTATTAAGTTTATAAGAACCAATATTATTTGATGCAAAATAAATTATATTTAAATAAGGTACACATATTACTCCAATAATTACATTTCCTTTATGTGCTAATGCAATGTTTATTGCAAACTCTCCATTTCTTTTAATAAATTCTTTTGTTCCATCTAAAGGATCAACAATCCAGGTATATTCATAATTTTTTCTGATATCATATGGTATTTTTTTTGATTCTTCGCTAATAATAGGGATATTAGTGGTTTTTAAAATATCAGTAATAATAATATTTGATTCTTTATCAGCTAAAGTAATAGGACTATTATCTTTTTTAAGTTCAAAATTAAAGTCAGAGTTATATATTTTCAAAATTGAACAGGCTGCCTTATATGAGGCAGTTAAAGCTGTTTTTAATAGAATGTTATTATTAATTACCATAGAAAAAAAATATAAGTAAAAATAAAAAAAAATTATTGATTAGCAAAGGTAGAATAAGAGAAGATTAAAAAATAATATTTTTAGTATTTAATCTTTTGTCAAATTGCGGAGCCATAAAAATAAAAGCCATGCTTAAATAATTTAATATTCCGCTGGGTAATTGCCCAAATACACCATTACCATAGCTGGCGCCCAGGCTTCCAAAGATGCCACATAAAAGGGCACTGGAAATGCCAAATAATATGGGGTGGTTGATTTTGAACATTATAAGAAAAGAGCCTTTAATAAGAATATAAATCATAAGCGAAAGATAAAGAACAAGGCCAACAATACCTTGTTCAGCCCATATTTGAACATACCAACTATCAGTAGGCACATTAGCAAGAAAGCCTTGAGGAGAGAATCTTCTACCCCAGTCACCTGCACTTCCAATGCCACCACCAAAAGGCTTGTCAGCAAGATACGCTTTTAATATTTTTCTATTATTAAGTCTTACTTGTAGTGAGATATCATCTGTTGGTCTAAAGCCTGTTCTCATCCTTCTTATTTGGGAATTACTTTGACCTATCCATGTATATCTGAAAAATACAAAAACGGCTGCCATTATTAAAAGACCAATAGCTAAGGTCTTTATATTTTTTCTATGAATAAGATATAAAAAAGCACCAAACATTGGTACTATCATGGCTCCTCTTGTCCCTGATATAATCATACCATAAAAACCTGCAAGACCCATTAATCCAAAAATTATTTTATTTTTTATCTTTTTTGAATTTAATGCTACAATAGTACCAACAATACCAGCTTGTCCCTGAGCAGCACCAAATTGACCTGCATCACTGTAAAAAGAAAAGACCCTGAGTTCGCCAAATAATATATGTGTAATACCTCCTCCGGCATCAAGCCAGCGTTGCTCTGCATAGTCAGGTTTATAATATAGCTGCATGCAGCCTTTTAATGTGGCAAGTATTGAGAAAAATGCCCATATATATAGAAAATTTTTTAAATATTTAAAATCGTTAAATAGAAGATATGCAAGTGGTATTGTTAACAAAAAATATAATGACATACCACGCATAGCGTAAAGCCATGCTAATTTGCTTAATGCTAAAGGATTAAAAAATTCTAATAATCCATATATAAACCATATTAATGCTATTAAAGAAAGGTCATTTTTTATTAATGCCCATTTTTCTTTTTCATAAAATAATTTAAAAAATAAGGCAATATATGTTAATACTAAAAAAACATCTATACTAAGTCCAAGGGGGACATTTAAAATATATCTGTTTAAACCTATGGCAGTAAAGGCAAATATTAACACTGATATTAAACCTATTGCAGGAATTTTAAAAAAAAAATTAAAATACACTATAATAAACGGTAGAAACAAAAGGGCAATAGTAATCTTTATACCCCCGTATGATATTAATAAAGCTATTAGTATTACTGCTGCAAACAGTATTAATAATACCAGAGGTTTTTTAAGTATTAATGAACCAGAATATTGTTTATATTTATTTAACATTAATAAAATATTTATTAATATAAAATTAATAATTCTTGGGATTAAAAAATGAAATTTTACTTAAAAGATTTTTATAAAATTTAATCCCATATTTAAAATTATTTTTAAAATTAATATTTATTTCTTTATTAAGATATTTAAAACCAACAAAAAGTCCAACAAGTATCATAACAACAGTAACTGCTGAGACAGAAATGAGCAATGAAATATTGTTTAAATTAGGAAAAATTTTGATGAGAACAAATACAGCAACAAGATCGCCAATAATATTTGCAGAAGTCATATAAATAACTTTGAAAAAGTTTTTTTTAGGTCTGTTAATACTGTCTAATGTAACGCCTGTAAATTTATCAAGAGGTAGAAAAAGACCGTAAATACAGAACACTCTGAAAATATTGGCAGTTTCAGCATAGCTTTCACCACCTAAAAATACAACTAATTTTTCTGCAAAAATAATACAGATAATAATAATTGGGAGTAGGAGAAAAAAAGTTGCACCGGAATATGTGTAATAAGTTTTTTTAACCTCATTAATTTTATTTTCTATGCTGGCTTTAGACATAATTGGAAAAGCTGTGGCAATAAAACTACGTATAGGTATTTCGAGTATTTCTGTGAGTTTAAGAGGAATACTATAAAGAGCAACCCCTGTTGTGCCAAGAATTGGACTTAATCCTATAATAAATGAGTCGGAGCTTTTGAGCAGATTACTGCCTATGAGAGTACCTGTTGTATATTTACCGAAATTTAATATAATTTTATTAGTGGCTCGCGTTGCTTTAAAAATATATTTTAATCCTGCCCATTTAAATAAAATACAAATAAGCGAAGTAAAAAGATTAATTGTTAAATATGAATAAAGGATATTAATTATTCCCCATTTTATAAATAATAAATTAAAAATTAGAAATATAACGAATGTGCCAACATTAATTAAACGAATAATGAGAATTTTATTAAATTTTTGATCTGCCTGTAATATTGATAAAGCATTGTTGAATGGCATATTGATTATTGCAAGAATAGGATACCATGTGAAAAATAAATTATATCCTGATTGTTTAATAGTTTCTGGGAATAATAAAAGTGAAATCCAGATTATTGAAATTAGTATTAAAGTAATTATTAAACCGATTACCCAGTTGGACCCAATAAATTTTTGTTTTTCTTCTCCTTTGACGCCCGACAAAAAACGAATTATTGCAGTACGTGTAATTCCAAAACGTAGCATCTCAATAAAATTTGATGCTGTAATAAATAATACCCATTCTCCAAATATATCTTGCTTTAATGTTCGTGTTAATAAAATAAAACTTATTAATCCAAACACTGCAACAAACACATTACTCGAAAGGGATAGAATATTATTGTTTGATAAAGTTTTTTTTAATAAATTGGTCATTTATTTTCTCTTTTATCAATTCCAAAATTAACCCTTATTTTAAATGGGAACGTTAAAATATTTTTTATTGTTTTAAATGTTTTGCTTTTTTGTGGTATTTTGGTGATAACGTCTTCTAAAGCAAATAATTCCGTATTATTAAGCACTAAAAGTGGCTTTTCTAAAGAAACATCTTGTAAAATATTTAATGCGGAAATATCTGCTTTTCTCCAATGATGATTAGCACTTACAAATAATATAGGTAAATCAATAGAACTCATCAAATCAATAGGTATTGGATTGAATATCAATGAAGGTATTTCAACAAAGATATAATCATAGTGATAATTTTTTTCTCTGATAGATTTTTTATTAAATAAATCGCCAATATTTTTCGTTTCATAAAATTTATTATTTAGAGTATAAGTTATTTTATGATTATTGTTCTCTGAGATATTGTTGAGTTTATTTTTTGTATAGTTTAAATAAAGAGTTTTTTCGCCTGTGTTTTGAAGGGCTTTAATGATTTTATTAGTTATGTAAGTTTTTCCGGTTTGGTCTTGTGTGCTAAAAACTAATATTAAAAAAGGTTTCTCATGATGATTATTAGATTTATAAATTAGCTTAAGATAAATATTCTGAATAATCATCTCAATTAATCTGTCGGAAATATTGTTTAGTTTATCATCAAATTCATCATTAATAAAAGGATATGCACCTGCAAGTTTTAGCTTAGTTAATTTTTCAACATGTTCAGGTGTTCTGATTGATGTATCAGTATATTCTAATAATAAAATAATAAATGCAATAATTATAAAACCGGCAAAAGCTGCAAGAAGAATTAATAATTTTGTTTTAGAAGGATTAGCAGCAATAGGGAAATAAGGCTCATCAACAATTTTCATATTAGAAGACATAGCCAGGTTTTGCTGTTTCATTTTGGCAAGGTTCAGACTTCTTAAATTTTCGAGATATGATTTTTCTTCAATACTTATTTCTCTTTCAATACGTTTTAGAGTTGCTCCTAAAGGTGCAAATATTTGATATGTTTTCAGAAAATCTAATTTTCTTCCACTTAATACTCTTAAACTTGCTTTAGCTTCTTCGTATGTTAAAGCATTTTTTAACCAATTTGTAAGTAAATCTTTTATTGGAATACCCTCGGTTGTATTTGAATATAAATAAAGCTGATCAACGTATTCTTTAATTTTATTTTTTATTTTTTCTGAGTTTTCTTGTAATTTCTTTAATTTTTGAATTTCCAGAGGGTCATTATTGTTAGATATTTCATTAATAATAATTTTCTCGGATATTGCTGAAAGCTTGTCACGGTTTTTACTTATCTCATCACTTTTTAAATAAATGCTGTCTTTAACTGTAAGTTTGCTTTCTATTTTTTTTAATGCTGCTGCTGCAGAAGATAATCGTATTTGTTCGTCTTGATAATATTTATCTAAATCTTCTTTTTGTACTGCAATATATTTACTTTGTTCGTAATAGTTAATAATATTATTATCTTGATTGAATTTTAAAAGTCTATCTTCGGCATCTTTTAGTCTTTTATTTGCTGCTGCTACTTGCTCCTGAAAATAATTTAATACGGCATCTGTTTGAACTTCTTTTAAAAATTTGTAATTTAAAATAAAAACTTCTGTAAGTAATTTTAGAGTTTGTTGACAGATTCCCGGATCATCCAGTGTGTAGCTAACTCTCACTAAGTCCGAATTACTTATTCTATATATTTTTGCATTTGCTGAAATAGCTTTAATACTATAATGTTTATGATCATAATTTAAAAGTTCATAAACAAAATTTGTGTCATTTTGATGATAATATTCAGTTAAATTTTTTACAGTTTTTTCATAATCAGACATAGAAATATAATCAGGCAGTATTTTTTTTTCAGAATATATTATCTGTGGTGTTTTTGTTTTATCTTCAGTTTTCGGGCTTTTTTTGATTTTAACAGGCGAATATGCAATTATTAATTTTTCCCCTTCTGCTATTTGATCAGAAGTAAGATGATTCAAATATTTTAATTCTCCAATGGAAACGCCATATTTACTTGCTATCAAAGAGATTGACTCCCCGGGCTGAACCGTATGAAAAATAAAATTATTTTCAGATTTAGTTTCTATTTCGGTTTGAGTGTTATTATTACTTAACTGTTCATTATTTTTAACTTTATCTATTTTTTCTTTTTTATCAGATAATTGATTTTCGAGTTTATGAATT
This sequence comes from Bacteroidales bacterium, assembly GCA_021158345.1. Taxonomy (GTDB): domain Bacteria; phylum Bacteroidota; class Bacteroidia; order Bacteroidales; family AUK083; genus AUK083. The sequence continues at coordinate 33,110 of JAGGUV010000095.1, read as the reverse complement.
TGTTCTTCAAGCAAATTTATTTGTTCGGCTTTTTTTCTTTCCTGTCCAGATCTGTTGTTTTTTACAACAAGGTCCTTAACTTCTTCGGGAACAATTCTTTGTAATTCTTTATATGATTTTTTAGAGATAAATTCAGGATCGGGATGTTCCAATGAGAGATCTTGTGCTAATAAACGTATAGCAGTATTTTCAATAGTTTGACGTGATTTAATTATATTTATTAAATTATCAAACTGCATATTTATACTAAAATAGTCAATATTTCTTCTATCTGTAGATTCTATGGAATATCCTGAAGCAAATCCTGTATATACTATTGTATTAGATGTATATTTTTTACCTTGATTTTTTGTTAAGTAATATACAGCAACAGCAAGAATAATAGGAACTATTAATAATAGTAAGAAATGTTGTTTGAATAATCTGATTAATTGCTTGATATCCATAATTATTTTAATTCATTAATTAGATTAAATTTTATTCCTGTTATTTCTTGCAACATCATATATGCATTAATATAGTCTCCTTTATATTTTTCTAATTCTACTTGACCGGTTTTTTGTATTTCTTTTAATCTTGCCAATTCAGCAATGGAAATTTCATGGTTTAGAAATTGATTTTCAGCCATTCGCATCTGAACCAAAGTGTATTGTTGAAATGAGTTAGCTACTTTAATAAGATTTTGATTTTTAAGTAAAATATTATATTCTGTTATTACAATTTGACGTATCTCTCTTATTCTTTTTTCTTTTTGAATCATTGTTTGTTCAAGGCGTTTTTTGCTTATATTAATTTGGTTTCTTCTGTCATAGAAATCATTAATAGGCATTTTAATAAAAACTCCCGCCTCATAAACAGTACGCATAGAAGTTGTAAGATAAAAACGATTTAGATTTGATAATTCATCTTTGTCGTCATAATACCAGGTGCCCCAATCTAACATCCCTTGAACACCAAGGCTCTTTGTCCAGTTGCGTTTTGATGAACTAATCTGATATCTGTCGATAGCTAATTGTAATAATTCAGTTTTTACATTTGGGTCGTTAGCAATAGCAGAATCAATTAATATTTCCAAAGGGGGAATTTTATTTGTTATATCGTCTGTTAACGGATTAAAATAATTGTCATTTTTTGTATCTTGAGAATGACAAATATTTGATAGAATAGTTAATAAAAAGATTATATAAAAAGAGACTTTATTTTTTACTAAAAACATTATAATTGTATTTTAAATTTTTAAAAATAGAATTATTATTTTAAATAATTTATAAAAATAAGAAAAACTTTTTATATAGTTATAAATAACTCAACTTTTTTCATAAAAAATATATTATACGTTTTCTTTTTGAAATAAAGCAGGAATAGTTTTTAATATGATTTTAATATCAAACCAGAATGAATTTTTTTTAGCATATTCATTGTCAAGGTTTTTTCTTTCTTCCTCCGACATATCTGCTTTACCTCTTTTACTAATCTGCCAGAGTCCTGTAATACCTGCAGGTGCTAAAAATCTTTCTGTCCAGTTATCAGAAGTTAGTAATTCTGCTTCATATAAAGGCAAAGGTCTATTGCCTACAATTGACATGTCACCTTTTAATACATTAATTAATTGTGGTAATTCATCGATACTAGTTTTACGGATAAATTTACCGAATCTTGTTATTCTAGGGTCATTCATTATTTTAATAAATGTAGAATTAGCATTTTGTTTTTTTTGAGCAAGATAAAAGTTCTCACATATCTTTTTATCGCCTATGATAAGAATTGTTGAACATGGATGTCCAAGTTTTTTACATCTTGGACATTCTTTATCAAAATCAATTTCAAATGGTTCTGTTTCCTGATATTGATTTAATGTTTTTAAATCTTTTAATTCTTTATCAGCGCCAATTTTCATTGAACGGAATTTATAGAAATCAAATATTTTATAACCTGTACCAACTCTTTTTGATTTATAGAAAACATTGCCTTTAAATCCTGAATCTATCCAAATTATTAATGCTGTTAATAGTAGTATAGGTGATAAAATTAGTAATGCTAATCCTGAAAAAACAATGTCAAAAATCCTTTTTGTTGTTGGAATTTTATATTTTGTTTTTTTATATTTTATTTTTTTAGATTGGTTTTTTATATGATGAGTTTTTTTAAATAGTATCAGATATTCAATTCTTATTAAAAGGTCATTAGCGTTAATGGGTTTTACAAAATAATCACTGATACCATTTTCTAATGCATATTTTATAGTATCAGGGGTAAATTCTTTATCATTAACAAGAATAAAAGGTGTATTTTTATAAAATAATTTTTTTGAAAGCATTTTATATACTTCTATGCCATTGCTCCCCGGTAGATTTGTTTCACAAATAATAACATCAATGGTAATATCTTTATTATTATTTAGAAATTCATTAGCGAAAAGAGGATTTTCTTTTAAGTAAAATGTGAATTTATCAGAATTTTCATTTAGAAATTGTATAAAATTATTATCACGACCAATATAAAGTAATGAATATTTTTTATTCTCATTCATAAAATTATTTGTTTAATAATAATTCAATTCTTAGTGATAATTCTTCAGGATTAAAAGGTTTTACTAAATAGTCGTTTGCTCCTAATTTTAAGCATTTTATTTTTTCAGAGCTACTTTCAATGCCTGTTAACATTATTATAGGAATTTTTTTAAAAAAACCGCTTGCTCTGATGTTTTTAACAACAGCAATACCGTCAAGTGTCGGCATCTGAATATCAACTATTATTATATCAGGCATATTACCTTCTTGTAACCAGTTAAGTCCTTCAAGTCCATTTTCTTTTGTTACCACCTGGTAATCTTTTTTCAAATAATTTTCTAATAATAATCTGATGCTTCTTTCATCGTCTATTACTAAAACTTTCTTTTTCATATATCAAAAATGATGATTATTTTTATTACAAAGATAAAATATATATTAATTAAAAGAATTTTTTTTTAATAATTTTGAATACTGCTCTTGTAAGAGCAATAATTTATCACGTAAATGTGCTGCTTCAATAAAATTTAGTTCTTTAACGGATGATTCCATATCTTTTTTTGTTTTTGATATTAATTGTTTAATTTCATCTTTTTTCATATATTTAATGTTCTCTTCAGCAGCAAAACTAACTGAAGTATTTTCAATATATGCTTTTGTGTTTGCCACAGAAGTCTGTCCCATAATTGATTCAGTAGTTTTAATTATTTGTTTTGGGATAATATTATTTTTAATATTATAAGCAAGTTGTTTTTCTCTCCTTCTATTAGTTTCATTAATAGTATTTTGCATTGATTTTGTTATTTTGTCAGCATACATAATTACTTTAGAGTTTATATTGCGAGCTGCTCTTCCTGCTGTTTGTGTTAATGACCTCTCAGAACGCAAAAAACCTTCTTTGTCAGCATCAAGTATAGCCACCAAAGAAACCTCAGGCAAATCCAAACCTTCTCTTAATAAATTAACACCAATAAGTACATCAAAAACACCTAAGCGTAGATCACGCATAATTTCAACTCTTTCTAATGTCGCCACATCGGAATGTATATATCTGCATTTAATATTTAAATTAAGAAAATATTTTGATAATTCCTCAGCCATTTTTTTTGTAAGAGTTGTAACAAGCACTCTTTCTTTTTTATTTATAGTTTCATTAATTCTTTGTAAAAGGTCATCAATTTGGTTTAGGCTGGGTTTTACTTCAATAACAGGATCCAGCAAACCAGTAGGACGAATTAATTGTTCAACGACCACACCCTGAGATTTTTCCAATTCATAATCAGCAGGAGTAGCACTTGCAAAAATTGTTTGATTAGTAATGTTTTCGAATTCTTCGAATGTTAAAGGTCTGTTGTCAAGAGCAGCAGGTAGCCTGAATCCATAATTTACAAGGTTTTGTTTTCTGGAACGGTCGCCACCATACATTGCTCTTATTTGTGGAATAGTAACATGACTTTCGTCAATGACTAAGAGAAAATCGTCAGGAAAATAATCTATCAAACAAAATGGTCTTGACCCTGTTTTTCTTCCGTCAAAATATCTTGAATAATTTTCTATACCTGAGCAATAACCCAATTCTTTCATCATTTCAATATCATAGGTTACTCTATCTTTTAACCGTTTTGCTTCTAATGTTTTTTTGTTTTTTTTAAGATAGTCTATTTGTTTAAACAAATCGTTTTGTATTTCTATTATTGCTTTTTTCATTTTATCTTTTGATGTAATGAAAATGTTGGCCGGGAATATTGTAATATTTTCGAAAGCTTCAATTTTATGACCGCTTATAGGATCAAAAGAATAAATATTTTCAATTTCGTCGCCCCAGAAAATAATTCTGTAAGATAAATTATCAACATAAGCAGGGAAAATATCAACAGTATCGCCTTTAACTCTGAAATTACCTCTGTTAAAATCAGCTTCTGTTCTTGAATATAGACTGTCAACAAGTGAATATAATAATTTTTCTCTGCTTAAAATTTCACCTTTTTTAAGATGAATAGTATTAGTTTTAAAATCTTCGGGGTTTCCAATGCCATAAATACATGATACCGAGGCAACAATAATAATATCTCTTCTACCTGAAAGTAATGATGAAGTGGCATTTAATCTTAGCTTTTCAATTTCATCATTAATTGACATATCTTTTTCAATGTATGTGTTTGTAACAGGAATATATGCTTCGGGCTGATAATAATCATAATAAGAAACAAAATATTCTACTGCGTTTTCAGGAAAAAATTGTTTGAATTCACCGTAAAGTTGGGCTGCCAGAGTTTTGTTATGACTTAATATCAAGGTGGGGCGTTTTACTTGTTCAATAACATTAGCAATAGTAAAAGTTTTTCCCGAGCCTGTTACTCCTAATAAAACTTGATTTTTGTCATTTCTCTTTATTCCCTCAACAAGTTGTTTAATTGCTTCGGGTTGATCTCCTGTTGGAATATATTCAGATGTTAATTTAAAGTCCATTTTTTTAGTTGTAATTTTTAAGATAAGTAATAACAGGATAATGATCCGAATATTTTTTTTTAATCACTTTATAATAAACAGATTTAAAATAGTTTGAAAATAAAATATAATCAATTCGTGAAAATAAAAAATTTTTCAAACAAGTTTTTGGAATGCCATAGCCTTTTTCAATATAAGAGTCGGATAAATTTTTAGATATTTTATTATAAGCGTATGAAGCAGGAGTGTCGTTAAAGTCTCCACATACGATAACAGGGTATGGCGAATTTTTTATAACTAAACTAATAATTTCAGACTCTCTTGCTCTTTTTTGAAAACCTGCTTTTAATTTCCATATTAATTTTTTTGAACCTTGTATAAGGTATTTATTTTCATTGGTTTTATCTTTTATTTTTGTTAAAAAATTATAATCTGATGTGTCTAAACGGATTGATTGTAAATGTATATTAATGATTCTTATAGTGTCTTTTTTATATAATATGTCGGAATAGATACAAAAGTTTCTAATTTTATCACTTACAAAAATATTGTTACTGTTAATTATCTTGTATTTACTAAATATTGCCATAGAAAAAAAATCCTTATTATTCCAATATGATTTTATATAATGAAATTTGGCAGCAGGGTATTTACTGTTTATTTTTTTTAGATTAAAATATTTGGAGTTATCTGAAAAAAATTCCTGGAAACAAATTATATCAGGTGACTCTTTGCTTATCAGGTTGAGAATATTATCAGTAGTTTTAATATTATTTAGATTTTCCCAATGATAATAATTGAAAAATCTGGTATTATATGTCATTACCTTTAATAATTCTTTTGAATTTTCAGGAATTTTTGATTTGTTAAATTGAATGTTTGCTGTAATGCGATTCCAGCATAAAAGTATTACAAATAAGGAGATTAACATATTGCTTTTTCTGAAAAACAGCCAAAATATTACAAATGCAATATTTATTGATAAGAACAAATAAAATCCTAAACCAAAAAAAGAAATATATATAAAATTATTCGGGTTGACAAAATGTGCACAATATGAAAAAAATAAGCAAATTGCTTATATAATATTTGCCTTAAGAAAAAAATTTAAAATATAATTATTTTTTTTTTATGGTTTGTCAAAATAATATTTAATGTTTATTACTAGCTTTAAAGAGTAATTCTTTTTCTTCTTTAGTGAGGCTTTGATATCCTGACTTTGATATTTTATCAAGGATTTTATCAATTTTTTTCTGATTTTTTACTTTTCTTCTATTATACTCTTCATCAGAAATTGGCCTTTGATTATTATTAGAAAAATTACTTTTCTTTTTTGTAAAAATATTTAAAAATTTAGTAAAATGCAAGTTGTTAAGATTAAATAAATTATTATATCCATTTTGTAATAAAACAATAGACAAATAGCCCCATAAAGCTCCTCCTAAGTGAGCAATATGCCCCCCAGGATTTCCTCTGCTAATACTTAAAATATCTATAACAACAAGAATAATTGCAAGATGTTTAAGCTTTATTCTTCCGAAAAGTACTAATATAACCGAGTAGTCGGGTATGTATGTGGCTATGGCGACTAATATTGCAAGCACTGACGCTGATGCACCTAAAGCAACAGAATAATTTACCGAGGCTTCGAAAATAGGAAAAATGTTAAATGAAACAATATAAAAAACAGCACCGGTAATTCCACCGATAATGTAAGTATTTAAAAGTTGTTTGCCACTTAAGTATTCTAAAAAAATTTTACCTGAAAAATATAAAACCAACATATTAAAAAATATATGGAAGAAATTTTCATGTAAAAACATATATGTAAAAATCGACCATGGCCTTTGTATCAAAAGATGTAAGTTTGAAGGCACTGACAACCAATATGTTAATGGCGAAATACCAAGCGCATTGTTAGGTTGAACCCTGAAAAGCCAAAAAAATAAATTCGCAAAATTTATTAAAATAAATACAGCAATATTTATTAATATCAATTGCGATAATATTGTCTTTTTTTTGAAAAAAAATAGTATTTTATTGACGTATGGATTATATCTATAGCTTTTAAAATTTTTCATATTATAAAGAATTATAATTTTTTTTACTCCACAATTTTATTAAAATAAAACCAAATATCATACCTCCAAGGTGAGCAAAATGTGCTACATTATCACCCGGATTATTTGCAAAACCTGAATATAATTCAATAGCACCATAAGCAAGAACAAACCATTTAGCTTTGATAGGAAATGGAAATGGAATAATAAATAATTTTTCATTAGGAAACAACATTCCAAAAGCAAGTAAAATACCAAAAACAGCACCTGAAGCCCCAATAACATTTGGTAAGTCAAGATAATATTCTTTGTATTCGGAAATAAATTTAACAGCACCCTGCATAGCAATGTGATTGCTGCTGTTAAAAGAAAGCACACTTACATTTTTTTGAAACTGAATAAAACTATTCCATATTTCACCTGAGTATTCATTTACATGAAATTTATGTGCTGCTATCAATGATTCTAAGTTTGCAATATCAGGGTTAGATAAAAAAGTATTTATTTTTACCATTAAAGGATGTATGCTGAAATAATAAATAATATAATGTGTTAAAGCAGCACCAATGCCACAAACAAGATAATAAATAAGAAATTTTTTACCTCCCCATACTTGTTCAAGGATTTTGCCAAACATCCACAAAGCAAACATATTAAAGAAAATATGAGCTATGCTTCCGTGCATAAACATATATGTTATGACTTGATAGATGCGGAATTTTTCAGAACCAAAATAATGTAATCCTAAATAATCTGTTAAGTCAATATTGAAAGCTGAGCCAAAAGAATATGTTGTCAGAAAAAAAATTACATTTATAATTAAAAGATTTTTTACTATTGGTGGAGTATACCCTAATCCTGATGATCTATATTGTCCGTTCATTTATAATTTTTTTTTAAATATTAAATTTTTTTTCAATATCTTCAACAGAAATTTTTATTAATGTTGGAGTGCCTTCCGGTGATGAATATGGTGCTTCGCAAGCAAATAATCTGTCAATAATATTTTTCATCTCTTCAATATGAAGTTTAACTCCTTTTTTTGTCGATAAATTTTTAGCCATTGAAAATGCTAAATTAATTTTTTTATCAATATTTAAATCAGTTTTATTTAATTTATAATTTTCAAGAATATTTTCTATTAATTTTTTTAAATCGTTGTTTGATGCTGAATTTGGAGCTCCGTTAATAATAATTGTATTTTGTTTATTTTCAGAAATAGATATGTTAAACCCTAAGGAATTAAAATCATCAAGTAAATCTGTTATTAAATTAAAATCAAATAACGGAAATTTTATTTCTTCTGAGAAGAGTTTTTTTTGCACAATATTATCATCGTTATCTGATTTTTTTAAAAATTCTTCGTACAATATTCTTTCGTGTGCTTTTTGTTGGTCAATAATAATAATACCTGATTTTGTTTTTGTAATGATAAATTGATTTTGTAACTGAAATATATCTCCATATTTGTCTTGGTTTATTTCTGAATTTGCCCTATCAGTTTTATGATTAATTGATAGCTGTTCTTCTTCGTGATTAAAAGTCTGTTTTTCAAAATTATTATAAAGTTTTGACCAGTTTTCATTATTTAATCTTTCTCTGTTGCTTATTCTTGTATTAACACTATGTTTATTATTTTCAAATGGATTAAAATTAGGATTAATATTTATTTTTGGGGCTATAATATTTGTCTTGTTAGTAGGTTCAGGAAAATCCAGACTTTTGTCTAAGTCGAAATCCATTGTTGGAGTAAGGGAATATTTTCCTATTGACTGTCGTATTGCAGCTTTTAAGATAGCATAAATAACCTGGCTGTCCTGAAAATTTATTTCTGTTTTTGTAGGATGAATGTTAATGTCAATTTTTGTAGGATCAATATCAAAATAAATAAAATATGATGGGAAAGTATTTTCAGGTATTAATTCCTTAAAAGAATTTATTACAGCATGATTTAAGTAAGCATTTTTAATAAATCTATTATTAACAAAGAAAAATTGTTCATTTCTGGTTTTTTTAGCAAATTCAGGTTTACATATAAATCCTTTAATGGAAACAATGTCGGTTTTTTGTTCCACAGGTATCAGTTTCTTGTTATAAGTATTACCCATAAGAGTAACAATACGTTGTTTTAATGTGGCGCTGTTTAATTGATATATTTGTTTTGTGTTATTGTATAATGAAAACGAAATTTCAGGATTTGTTAAAACAACTCTAAAAAACTCGTCAAAAATATGTCTTGTTTCAACAGTGTTTGATTTTAAAAAATTTCTTCTGGCAGGAACATTATAAAATAAATTTTTTACAGAGAAAGAAGTTCCTTTTTGACAAGAACAGGGGTATTGGTCAATAAATTTTGAACCTTTTATTTCAATAGCAGTTCCAAGCTCCTGATTTTCTTTTTTTGTTTTAAGCTCAATATGTGCAATGGCAGCAATAGAAGCAAGTGCTTCTCCTCTGAAACCGAGAGTGCGTATTGCGAATAAATCGTTTGCATTAGTAATTTTTGAAGTAGCATGTCTTTCAAAACATAATCTGGCGTCAGTATCAGACATACCACAGCCATTATCAATTACTTGTATAGATGTTTTTCCTGCATCTTTAATAATTAATTTAATTTCAGTAGCTCCTGAATCAATAGAATTTTCAAGTAATTCTTTTACTACTGATGCAGGTCTTTGTATTACCTCACCGGCAGCTATCTGGTTTGCAACTGAATCAGGCAGTAGCTTTATTATATCAGGCATATATTTTAAAATTTATGAAACATTAAATACAAAATCATTAATAGAAGCAAAATATATATTATTGTCCTTCTAATTGATTTCTGTCTCATTTTATCTCTGTCAGTCCTTTTCCATTTATTATGTATTTCCGATTCAAAATGTTTAATGTCTTTACTTTCGTTTTCTATTTCTTTTTTAATCCTTTTTTCCCGCATTTCTCTTTCTTCTTTTTCTTTATTATAATAACGCGGTTTGAATTCGAATTTTTTTGGTTTCGGCCTGTGAAAAAAACTTACTTTCATTGATTTAAATTTTTAAATAATTAAGAGTTAATTACAGATAATGTGTTTAACTGCTTAAGAAATATCTTTTGCAAAATTATTAAAATTCTTAATTGCTTTTTTTTTAGAATGAAATTTTAAAATTATTTCTTAGAAATTATCCACCTGACTTTTTCGTTTTATAACCTGATTTTGTTAAAATATCAAAAACTTTATCTCTTAGGTCGCCCTGCAGTATTATTTCATTGTTTTTTACAGAACCTCCAACACTGAGTTTTGTCTTCAACATTTTACCTAAATTTTTTAAATCTTGGTCGGTTCCGACAAAGCCTTTAATGATGGTAACTTTTTTGCCTCCTTTTAATTTTCTGTCAAGCAATATTTTTAATTTCTGTTGTTTTGGAGGCAAAGTATCTTGTATTTCATCTTCCTCATATTCGTACTTAAAATTAGGGTTAGTTGAATATACAATATCTTTAATTTTTTTCTTTTTGTTCATAAATTTATGTGTTATGGAACAATTACATTTAACGATAATGGATTGACTTTAATATTTAGTTCTTTTGACAGAAGTATTTGTTCTCCGTCAAGATTTATTATGTTATTTTGTTGGCGAATTATTTTTATTTTTTTTGTCTGAATGATTTTAATAAATTTTGATTTGTCAATTTTTCTCAAAAATAAAAGATTTGAAATAAATATGGCTTTTATTACAGGTGGTTTTTTTGTAATACATACATCAATTAATCCGTCGTTTAATTTTGCATTTGGTGCAATTATAGCATTGTAGCCAAATTGATTTGAATTAGCAACAGTAATAAAAAGTGATTTTTCAACAGTTCTTTTACCATCAATCTCAATTATGTATTCTTTGGGTTCATAATTTATATATTTTTTTAAGATAAGGTTAAAATAAGTCTTGAACCCGCGATGTATATTCTGTTCGAATTTTTTTGCTATGTATGCATCAAAACCTACTCCTGCTATGCTTATAAAAGCATCATTATTAACAATTACAGTATCTATTTTTTTAGTCTTACACTTGTTAATTATTTTTATTGTTTTTTTTAAATTAAGAGGAATATTAAGATGTCTTGCTAATCCGTTTCCCGAGCCTAATGGTATTATGCCGAGAATAATATCTGTGTTAATTAATGTTTTTGAGACTTCATTTATTGTTCCATCACCACCAACTGCTACAATTATGTCATAGCCGTTTTCCGCTGCTTCAATACTTAAGCTTTTAGCGTGATTTTTTGCTTTTGTAAAGATATATTTATAGTGATATTTATCAGTGTCAATATATTTGTTTATATATTTTAATGTTTTTTCTTTTTTCCTTTTTCTATTTGTTCCGGAAATAGGATTTATTATGAATAATATTTTTTTCTTTTTCAAAAGCGTTTTTTTTTGTAAAAATATAAAATTGTTTTTATTTGGGAGATATTATATTTAATAATTGAGTTTATCATAAATCCGTAAATTATTTTTTGTCGTATTGTAGAGACACAATATTTTGTGTCTCTACATTTACAATAGTTTTTTTATTGATAAAAAAATAATATTTTTGATAAAAAATTAATTTGAACATATACTTTTTTAATTATAGCATGTCGACACTAATTAGAATAAGTTTATGCTAAAGCAAAGCGATTACATTTATTTATGAATTTTGTAATTGGTTTGTTATTAATAAATTATAAAATGATTGATATATGAAAAAATTGATTATCACATACTTTTTGTTTATTCTTTTTCCATTATTTTCTCTTGGGCAGATAGAAGTAAAAATATCAAACTGTCGAGACAGAATATTTTACCTCCAACAGTTTAAAGGCGACAGATTTTATAAAATAGACAGTACAGAAATAAAGAATGGGAAATTGAAATATTTGATAAAAAAGAACATTGTTCCCGGTATGTATCGTATCTCTGATGGCAAAAATGGTTTTGTGTTTTTTGTTGATGAACCTGATATTGATTTTGAGACTCAATGGCCTGCAATGCAGGACAGTTTGAAAATAATTAAATCCGAAGAAAATAAAATTTATTATTCATACATTTCTTTTAGAAACGAGACCAACAAAAAATTAGAGTTGCTAAGCCCGGTACTTACTTGGTATCCAAAAAATACAGAATTTTATAAAACTGCTTATCACGAATTTGATCAAGTGCAAAACAAATTGCATATTTGGGCTGATTCAATTATTAAACATCATCCCAAGGCATTTGTATCTAAAATGATAAAAATTGACATGAAACCTTTTGTTCCCCCTGATTTACAAATTGAAGAACAAAAAAAATATTTTCAAAATCATTGGTTTGATAATGTTGATTTTAATGATACAAGCCTTATTTATTCGGATATTTTTATAAAAAAAATAACCGATTTTCTCGGGTTATTTTCCGACCAAAATATGTCAAAAGCAGAACTCGAACAGGAATTCTCTTTTGCTGTGGACAAAATTTTGCAGTTAACATTCGACAACGATAAAATGTATGCTTTTGTTTTTAATTATCTTGTGCAGGGTTTTGAACATTATCATTTTGATGAGGTCTTATTGCATATTGCCACAAATTATAATGTCCCCGGACAATGTGAAAATAAAGATGAAGATTCTGACATATATCAAAGACTTGAAAAATATAAGAAAATGGCAGTAGGGAAAGTTGTCCCTGATATTGTTTTACCAAATATCGAAGGAAAAATAATGTCTTTGTCAAAAATTAATGCCAATTATAAACTGGTGCTTTTTTGGTCAAGTAAATGTTCACATTGTATGAGGCTGTTGCCTAAATTAAAAAAATGGTATAAAAATATTGATAATAAAAACCTTGTAATATTTTCTGTCAGTCTTGATGAAAATAAGGAAAATCTTGAACAGGCGTTGACTATGCTAAATCTTCCCTGGACTGTTGTAACAGATTTTAATGGTTGGGATAATGCTGCTGCAATTGATTATAATATTTATGCCACACCTACTATGTTCCTTTTAGATAAAAACAATAAAATACTTGCTAAACCTATAACTTATAATGGATTGAAAAGAAGTGTTAAGAAAAATGGGATAAAATAGGGTAGATTATAGAATTTGGGAATAATTATATCTTCCCCCTTTCAATCATTAAAACAATTAATTCAATATCTTTATCTTTTTTCAAAGGATCGTATTTTATTTTAAGGTTGTATCCGAAAATTCTTGCAATACCCTGCCAGAAAAACACAACAAATTTTCCTCTTAAATCTTCTACAAGTTCATAAGAAGTATGTTGAGTTTCCCTGTCAAGAAGTTTCATTAAGATTTTTCCCTGAGAAAAAGTTAGTTTTCGCAGTTCATTACCATATCTGTCTTCAATTTCTTTTTCTGCTTTTCTCATCAATTTACGCCTTTGTTTTTCGTTTTTGGCATTTTTCAACAGGACATCATATTCTTGCAATTTTATTGAAGCCAGTTTAGCATAAGGATATACTTTTTTTACATTTCGTACAAGTCTAATGTATCTTCGCCATTCTCTTTTGTTTCTTATTATCGGGGTACTTACAATATCTATTTTTGGAAGTATTATTATTGGAATTGAATCATTATTTATTATTGTAGCTTTTACAGGATAATATTTTTTTATTTCCTGAGAATAGGGATAATAAATATTAATAATAAGTATGAAAAGTATAAAAGTGATTTTTTTCATAATATTACACTGAAAGATAAGCTTTATTAATCATCAGGTAATACAAAAGTATGAAAAAAATTAAGCAACTTTATGTTTTAACATAGTTGTCTCTCTGAATTTTTGTTTAGTATAATTGAGAGTTATGTGTAGTTTTTTTACGGATTTATCAGAAGGCAAATCAAACATAGCATCAGTCATAATAGACTCAATTATAGAGCGTAATCCTCTGGCGCCAAGTTTAAATTCAATAGATTTATCAACAATAAAATCAAGAACATCATTATCAAAACTTAATTTTACTCCATCTATTTCAAATAGTTTGGTGTATTGTTTTATTAAAGAATTTTTAGGTTCTGTTAAAATTCTTTTAAGAATATCTTTGTCGAGAGGATTAAGATAAGTAACAACAGGGAAACGGCCAACAATTTCGGGTATTAATCCAAAGGCTCTAAAATCCTGAGGTGAAACATATTGAAGCATATTTGATTTGTCAATATCTTCTTTTTCTTTATCGTAATTGAAGCCAATCATATTTGTTTGCAGTCTGCCTCCGATAATTTTATTGATATTATTAAAAGCGCCACCTGAAATAAAGAGAATGTTTTTAGTGTTCACCTGAATCATTTTTTGTTCAGGATGTTTTCTGCCACCTTGAGGCGGAACATTAATAATAGCACCTTCGACGAGTTTTAACAAAGCTTGTTGCACACCTTCTCCTGATACATCTCTGGTAATTGAAGGGTTATCGTTTTTCCTTGCAATTTTGTCAATTTCGTCAATAAAAATAATACCTCTTTCAGCAGCTTTTACGTCGTAATCAGCAGCTTGTAAAAGTTTTGATAATATGCTTTCAACATCTTCGCCAACATAACCTGCTTCTGTTAAAACAGTAGCATCAGCAATACAAAATGGCACATTTAACATTTTAGCAATAGTACGTGCAAGCAGTGTTTTACCTGTGCCTGTTTCGCCTGCAATAATAATGTTTGATTTTTCAATTTCAACATCTTCAAGCTTGTCAGAAGGATGTGTTATTCTTTTATAATGATTGTAAACAGCAACAGAAAGAATTTTTTTTGCCTGGTCCTGTCCAATAACATATTGGTCGAGATATTTTTTTATTTCAAGGGGTTTAAATATCTTAAAATCAGAAAATTTTTTAGTAGATTTATAATCTACCTCATCTTTAATAATAATATTAGCCTGTTCAATACATTTATCACAAATAAAAGCATTTAATCCTGCAACAAGAATGTTACATTCTTTTTTGGGTTTTCCACAAAAGGAACATCTTTCAATATTTTTACTCATAAGAATAAGTTATTATTTGCAATAAAAAATTATTTCTTCTTTTTAGTGTTTTTAGTAGCTGTAAGCACTTCATCAATCATGCCGTACTCTTTAGCTTCACTGGCAGTCATCCAAAAATCTCTGTCACCGTCTTTCCATATTTTTTTATATGATTGTCCCGAATGGAGAGAAATAATTTCATATAATTCTTTCTTTATTTTCATTATTTCTCTTGCAGTGATTTCAATATCAGAAGCTTGTCCTTGCATGCCTCCTAAAGGCTGATGTATTAATACTCTTGAGTGATTAAGTGCAGAGCGTTTGCCTTTAGTGCCTGCACAAAGCAAAACAGCGCCCATAGATGCAGCCATACCTGTACAAATTGTTGCTACATCAGGTTGAATATATTGCATTGTATCGTATATTCCTAATCCTGGATATACAGCACCACCGGGTGTATTAAGATAGATTTGAATGTCTTTTTTTGTATCTACTGATTGAAGAAATAGTAACTGTGCTTGTATGATATTTGCAACGTTATCATCGATAGGAACGCCAAGAAAAATAATCCTATCCATCATTAAACGTGAAAACACATCCATTTGTGCTACGTTTAATTGACGTTCTTCAATAATTGTCGGAGATATATATCCTGTATTTGCTGAAATATAATTATCTAAAGTAACACTACTTATTCCTTGATGCTTTACAGCATATTTTTTAAATTCTTCAGTATTCATATAGTCTAAAAATTATTTTTCTTTTTTCGATACTAATTTAACAAATTTTTCAAACTCTATGTCTTTATTTTTAATTTTTATTTTTGATTTAAATAAATTTGTTAATTTTTCACTAAATAAATTTGTTTTGATTTTTTCTGCTTCTTCTTTGTTTTTCAATACACTGTCAGCAATAGTCCCTAATCTTTTATTAATATCTTCTTCCGAATCGTTTGGATTTGAAGGGAATTGTTGTTTGAAATAATTGATAACGTAATCTTTAACATCTTTATCACTTACATCAATTTTGTATTTTTCAACAATTTTATTTTCTATCAGTTGCCATTTTACACCTTCTGCATTAGCAGTATAATCTTTTTCAATATCTTCTTTTGAAAATTTATCTTTATTATTTTCAAAAATCCAACGTTTCATAAATTCATCAGGTAAAGATAAATTTGTTGTTTTAAGAAGATTTGTCTGAACATCGTTTAAAAATTTTCTGTCGCTGTCGTAAACAAAACTTTTTGAAAGGTCTTTTTTTACTAATTCAGTAAATTCTTCTTCTGTTTCAATATTGTCATTAGGAAAGACTTTTTTGAATAAATCTTTGTTGATTTCTGCAGGGAGAATTCTTTCAATTGTTTCAACAGTAAATTTATAATCAGAATTCATTGCTTTATCTTCAGAATTCTTAATACCTAACATTGAAGAAACTTCAGTGTTATTTTTAATAGCGTTTAAAGGATTAAATTTTATTTCTTTACCTTTTTTAGCTCCAATAAATTTTGACTTAACAGTTTTAAGTTTGATATATGCAGGCATAATGCTGGTGTTGTTTTTAACACCATTTTCTTTTATTTCGCCGTTTTCGTCGAGTTCAATAATTTCACCTTTAAGAATATCATTTTCTTCAGCTGTTTCAGGATTTATTGTAGTACCATATCTTTTCTGAAGACCTTTAATATTTTCGTCAACCATTTTTTGGTCTGGAAGAATATTATAATAATCAATTTCAATATTATTTTCAAGGTCAATGTCAAATTCAGGAGCAAAACCTAAATCAAAATAAAATTCAAAATCTTTGAAATTATCCCAATCAATATTTTTTGATTTTTCAATATTTGGTAAAGGATTACCTAAAATATTAAGTTTATTTTCTGTAATATACTTAGAAATAGACTCGCTAAGGCTTTTGTTGACCTCGTCAATAACAACATTTCTGCCATACATTTTGTTGATCATACCAAAAGGCACTTTTCCGGGTCTGAATCCAGGTACATTTGCTTTTTTTTGGTAATCTTTTAATATTTTTTGTACTGCATCTTTATAATCATCGTGTTTTATTTCAATTTTAATAGTAGCAGTTAAATCGCTTGTATCTTCTCTAGTTATGTTCATTTTAAAAAAAAATATTGATTGTATATAAATAAAAATACAGTTCAATAAGTTATTGAACGGTATTCTAAAAAAGTGCGGATGAAGGGACTCGAACCCCCACGGTCTAGGACCACTAGATCCTAAGTCTAGCGCGGCTACCAATTACGCCACATCCGCAGGTATTATTTTGGTGTGCAAATATATATATTTTTTAATATTACAATACCTTTTATTATGAAAATCTTATTATTTAATTTAGTGGTTGTTAGAAAAATGCTATTTTTATATAAAATTTAATTTTATTAGTAATAAACAGCTCTGTAAAAATTAATAAAAAGCAATGTGTAAAAACAGGTTAGATAATCAGTAAATACAATATCGGAGAGGGGTTTCATAAAAGAAATTGTTGTAATAATACCTGTGTTTATGTGTAGATGAAACATTCATGACCAAAGGGAATTTAGATTTTAGAATTTGGATTTTAGAATTAATTTGGGCAAGCCCTGTACATTTCACCCTGATATGCTTCGCTACAGGGTAAATTACAGGGCAAGCCCTGTACACATTACGTTACAGGGCAAGTAAGGGAATGATTAAATTATAATACCGATTTCATTCGTGTATTAGTGGCTAACGTAAAATACATAATATTAACAAATTAGTTAAATATAAATAGATGAAAAATAGTCTTATGGTTTTTTTCAGATAGTTGAAATTAATTCACATAAAAAATATATTTTTGATGTATGGTGTAAAATATATAAATATGAAAATTAATCTTAGGTGTTGTATCCTTAATAATAACAATAATAGGTTTATTTCCATTGCTGGGATGGTTGAACTGGATATCTTTAATAATCTGCATAATAGGAATTGTTATTGGTATATTTTGTGAAAAAAAAACAGGCAGAGATTTAAACCTTGTAGTTTTAATTATTGCAATTTTTCGTTTATTAATTGGAGGTGGAATTTTTTAATATAAAAAAATGAAATATTTAAAAACAATAATAAGTAAAATATTAATAATAATTTTATTAATAACTGTTTCGTCATGCAATAAAAGCAAGAGACCTGATAAAGTAAATTTCAAGCTAATTGTAACCAGCGATATTCATGGTGCAATATTTCCTTTTGATTTTTTGGATAACAAAGCCTCATCAAATTCTGTTGCTCAAATTGCAACTTATATAAAACAACAAAGAGCAAACAAAAACCAGAATGTGATATTACTTGACAATGGCGATATTTTACAGGGCGACCCAACAGTGTATTACAATAATATTATTGACAAAAAAGTTAAACATATCTGTTCCGCCACAATGAATTATCTTAATTATGATGCAGCAACTGTAGGCAACCATGATATTGAACCGGGTCATGAAGTATATGATAAACTTGTAAAAGAATCGGATTTTCCATGGTTAGCAGCTAATGCAATAAATATAAAAACAAAAAAGCCATATTTTAATCCTTATAAAATATTTTATAAAAAGGGTGTAAAGATTGCCGTTTTGGGATTAACAACGCCAAGTATTCCATTTTGGTTGCCCGAAAATTTATGGAAAGGCATTGAATTTGAAGATATGATTATCTCGGCGAAAAAATGGATAAAAATTATTAAGAAAAAAGAGAAACCTGATTTGATTGTTGGCTTATTTCATTCAGGAATAGATTTTACTTTTAACAATGAAACTGCCGATACACCGAAAAATGAAAATGCCTCTTTGCTTGTAGCACAGCAGGTTGAAGGTTTCGATATTATTTTTGTTGGCCACGATCATAAAGGCTGGAATTTTTATGCCAAAAATCCAAAAGGAAAAGATGTTTTGATATTGGGACCAACTTCAAGGGCATACGATTTTGCTGTTGCAAATATATCTTTTGATTTTAACAATAAAAATAAAGCTAAAAATAAAGCTTATAATAAAACTATTTCAGGGGATATTGTTAAAACGTATAAATTTAAACCTGATAAAGATTTTGTGGAAAAATTTAAACCTTATTTTGTATCTGTAAATAAATTTGTGTCAAAGCCTGTTGGCACAATATCAAAAACAATAAGCACAAAAGACGCATTCTTTGGTGATTCCCCTTTTATTGATTTAATCCATAATCTTCAACTTAAAATTTCAAAGGCTGATATTTCGTTTGCAGCTCCTTTTTCTTTTGACACTGAAATAAATAAAGGCACTCTTCATGTGAGAGATATGTTTAAATTATATAAATATGAAAATTTTTTATATACAATACAATTGAGTGGAAAAGAGATAAAGGATGTCCTTGAATATTCTTATAATCTTTGGTTTAACCGGATGAAGAATGAAAACGACCATCTTCTTAATTTTAGTGATAAAACATCCTCATCAGGGAAAAAATATTTATCAACACCGTTTTTTAATTATGAATCAGCAGAAGGAATAAATTATATTGTTGATGTCTCAAAACCTAAAGGTGAAAAAATAAAGATAATCTCAATGACAAATGGCAAAGCTTTTGATATGGATAAAAAATATCTTGTGGCAGTAAACTCATACAGAGGCTGCGGTGGGGGAGGACATCTTACCCAGGGAGCTAAAATTCCTCAGGATAAATTATCGGAACGTCTTATTAATTCTACTGATAGAGATATTAGATATTATCTGATGAAATGGATTGAGAAAAATAAAACTATAAATCCCAAAGCAAATAATAACTGGAAAATTATTCCAACAAAATGGTATAATAAAGCTAAAGAAAAAGATTATAAGCTGTTGTTTGAAAATTAAATTTTACAAAATATCAATTTCTGAAACGTACAATATAATATGATGTTTGATTGGGCTTTCTGAAAAATTGTCTTTCAGGATCTGTGATATCTGCCCTGCCTAATATTCTGTCGTCATCATTAATAATAAAAACGGTTTTTTTATCTAAAACACTAATGCCTTCTGATTTATGTGCAAACAATAAAGGTTTATTATCATCCTTTAAAACAAGTTCAGGAGGCAGATTTTTATACAATTTTTCTATGGGTAAAGTCCATAAATATGCACCAACACCTGTGTCAGTATCAGAATGCTCGTAGCTTGTAAGCAAATATAATCTATCATTGAATTTATCATATTCTATACTTGATAAAGCTATTGGTAATTCTAAATTCAGATTTTTTTCAGGATGATAATTATAAATTAATTTAAAATCATCATTTAGTTTAATAATGTCATTTTCAATAGTATATGTAACCTGAATTATTTTAATGCAATAATCAAAATCAGTATAAGATTTTCCCTGCTCGCGAACACCGAACAAAAATTTATTACCTGGAATAGCAGCTAAGCCTTCTATTTTAAAATAGTTTTCTTTATCAGTATTATTAAATAAAATTTTTGAAATATTTTTATGGATTTTTATAGAGCTGATAAATCCGTTTTCATCAACAGAAGGAGAAATAATATTTATAGCTTTATTGTTTTTGGTGTCCCATGCTAAAAGCATATTATATTTGGGATCTATTCTGTTAAAAGCAGTTGAAAGTAAGATATATTTATTATCAGGAGTAAGAGTAAAATCTTCGAATTTTCTAGCCTCTTGAAGCTTTTTATTTTCCAGAATATTTATTTTTTTGGGATTAAATGCCTGGGTATATTTTGCATAAAAAATAGGACCTTCCTGGTATGGAGGTTTTTCTTCCAATATAGAATTTCTATTATAATCTGTATAAAATACAGGCGAATGATCAGGATATACTTTATCAATAGCCATAAATATTTTATCATTATAATATGCCACAGCAGAAGTTTCGCAATTTAAACAACATTCTCCGTCTTCTTTTACTGTGCCTTCGGGAAAACATTCAAAATTTCCCTGTTCTTTTATCTTTGCTATATTATTAGCATTTTTATTACAATTTGAAAATAATATCACAGAGACAAAAACAAATAAAAACAATTTTATAGTTTTCATGATAATAGTTTTTTAGGAGTTTAAATTCTGATGTAAAGATAATGTTTTTTTTATATAAAAATTAATTGTAGCATAGGTTGAAATTTTTTTTTATATTTGATAATTGATAAAAAAATTATAAAAAAGAACCTGAATTCAAGAATAAACAACATAAATAGAAATAAAAAATGGCACTTTTTAAAATAGGAAATAGATTAGAGTATATAATGGAAAAGCCGTTCAAACTTGAGAAAGAAATTCAAACCTTAACAGAACAAAATCTGAATACAATTTTCGGACTTGATTTTGTTAAATCGGAATTTGCTCTGAATAATTTTAGAATTGATACACTTGCCTTTGATAAAGATGCAAATGCTTTTGTTATCATTGAATATAAAAGGGATAAAAATTTCAGCGTTATAGACCAAGGATATGCTTATTTATCATTAATGCTAAATAACAAAGCAGATTTTATATTAGAATTTAACGAAAATCTTGACAAAACGTTGAAACGAAACGACCTAGATTGGTCACAATCACGTGTTATGTTTATTTCCCCTGCATTTACAACATACCAAAGGGAAGCAATTAACTTTAAAGATTTACCCATAGAATTATGGGAAGTAAAAAGATACGAAAACAATTCTGTTGCTTTTGAACAAATACAAAAGGCTGGAGCACAAGAAAGTATAAAAACTATCTCAAAGACTGACAAAACAATAGACCACGTAATTAAAGAAATTAAAGTTTATTCTGAACAAGAACATTTAGAAAATGTTAACGAAGAAATAGAAGAACTTTACGAAAAATTTAAAAATGCTATTCTGAATTTAGATAATCTTGAAGTTAAGCCAAAGAAAAAATATATAGCATTTGTGGCAGGAAGAAATGTGATTGATATTTTACCACAGAAAAAAGCATTGAAAATGTGGATTAATATGAGCAAAGGAGAACTCGAAGACACAAAAGGAATTACGAGAGATGTTTCAACAACTGGTCATTGGGGAAATGGAGATTTTGAAATTCAAGTAAAAGATGATGAGAATTTGGAATATATTTTAAGTCTTGTGAAACAGTCGATTAGAAAAAATAAAAAATAACTAAACGCCAATAAAGGCTATACGTAATTTGGGTAATATGCAGATATTGAAGATTATTTTTTAAATACCCGCAAGGTTTTTAAAATCTTGCGGGTGATAGAATTCGAAGCATTTAAACGACGAAGGAGTTTATATGATTATCATTTCGAGCGGCAACGAACTATTGTTCAGAAATAAGGTAATAAAGATTAGTGGAGAATAGTGTGTGAGAGGGCAGTCTTCAGGCGGCAGTTAGCAGTCAGTAGCCAAACTAAAAAACACTCAATAATCAATAAACAAGTAAAAAGTAAAATATACAGAAATAATTAATATTAGTCGAAAAAAAACAGAGGTAATTAAAACTACCTCTGTTTTTTTATTTTATTTTGTTGAAACGAACCTGCAATGTGTTTTTTGCAGTTGTCTCAATTATAAAGGAATTAATTTTGTTATATTCCTAATTCTTTTATTTTCTCATCTGTAGGAACACCTTTTTCGTTCCAACCTCTTAGTTTGTAATATTTAGGTAATAGTTCAGACAATCTGTGAACATGACCCTTGTTTGGACCACTGGGAACGGGGTCATTTAGCAATCGATTTGGAAGTGTATCATCAACAGCTGTAAATCCGGCTTTCAGATTAAACATACGTTCAAGATTCCAAATTCTTTCACCTACTTTCATCAGTTCTTCTTCGGTATAATTAAAGCCTGTATCAGCATTTATTAAATCTTTGTAATCGCCGGCACCCAAGGCAAAAGATGTGAATAAGCATAAACCGGCAGAATCAATTACACCGGTTAAGTCTTGAAAAATTTTCACCCATTCAGGTTTTCCATTAAGTTCTTGAGGGTCTAATTTTTCAGGCATTCCAACAATTTCCGGAGAAATTAAGTATGATCTAACATGGCATCCGCCTCTGTTATTTGTGGCATAACCAAGTCCGTGACCTTGAACGCCTCTTGGGTCGTAAGCAGGGATTTCTTGTTTTTTAACAGTCATTGAGAATTCAGGATGTCCGTAACTTTCGGCAAATCTGTAAGAGCCTAATGCCAATTTATCACCGATGCCTTCGCGAAGTGCAATTTTTTTTGTGTAATAAACAATAGCTTCTGAGTTTCCAAATTTTAGTTCAGGACCTTTGTCTAATTCTTCTTTTTTGATGTATCCTTTTTGGTAAAGTTCCATAGCAGCAGCTATAGTGGCACCTACAGAAATAGTATCTAAACCATATTGATTACACAAAAAATTAGCTTGAGTAATTGCATTCAAATCTTTAACTCCACAATTAGCACCAAAAGCCCAACCTGTTTCATATTCAGGACCTTCGCCTTTTAGTCCGGTTGGTAGTTCAACTAATCTACCACAAGCAATTGGGCAAGCAAAGCAAGCTACATTTTTAATCAAGTATTGTTTTTCTACTAATGCTTCTCCGGAAACTTCATCGGTGTTTTCAAAAACAGCTTCCTGAAAATTAAAGGTAGGATACAAACCACTGTCATTAATAATTTTATCTAAAACTTTTGTTCCCAAAGCTGGCAAACCTTGCCCGGTAACGCCGTTTTCTTTTAGCATTTTTATTCGTTGTTTCACAGCAGTAGTAAATGCTTCTTTATCTTCAATTAATACTTTTTTCTTACCGGAAACAACAACAGCTTTCAGATTTTTACTTCCCATAACTGCTCCTACACCGGTACGTCCTGCAGCACGACCTTTATCGTTCATTATAGCTGCCATCAAAGATAATCTTTCACCGGCTTGACCAATGCAAGCAACTTTGGCTCTGCCCGGAGCTTCTTTTAAAAGTATGTCGGTAGTTTCATAAACATCTTTTCCCCACACATGTGAAGCATCTCGCAATTCTGATTTTTCATCATCAAGATAAAGATAGCAAGGGGTATCGGCTTTGCCTTCAAAAATGATTAAGTCGTAACCTGTATTTTTGAATTTTGCTCCAAAAAATCCACCTGAGTTGCTTGATGCAATTGTCCCGGTTAAAGGTCCTTTTGTAACAACCATATAACGTCCGCCTGTTGGTGCATTTGTTCCGGTTAGCGGTCCAGTTGAGAAGATAAGTTTGTTTTTCGGCGATAATGCATCAATTGTTGGGTCAATTTCGTCGTATAAAATTTTTGAGGCTAATCCTCGTCCACCTATGTAATTTTTTGCCAAATCCATTGGCAAATCTTCTGTAGTAATTTTTTTAGAAGATAGGTTTACTCGTAATATTTTTTTTTGATAGGACATAATTAAATGTTTTTAGTTACTAATTATTTGTTAAGTTTCACAAGATTATTGTTGACAACTTGTATCAATAATTTTCAAAGGTAAGATTTTATTTATAAATTTCAATGATTTTTTTAAAAAAAATCACATTTCCCGTAAGATTTTATCGTATATTATTTAATTTATTACAAATTAATTATAGCATAGTCGGAAAAATCAATCCACCAATCATTAAATATTCCAAATTTAGATTAACAATAAAAAAAATTATTATATTTAAAATTCATCCATTATTTTTTTACTTTTATCATCTGAAAATTAAAAATAAATTATGCTTTTTGAAGATACTTATAAGACAATAGAAAAAAGAACTCAAGGATATTTTAAAGATCGGGGCAGTAAATTTTATGCTTTTGCATATCCTGTTACAACAGAAGAAGAAATAAAGACAATCTTACAAGAATTACGAAAAGAATATCACGATGCAAGGCATCATTGTTATGCCTATATTTTAGGTTTTGATAAATCAGCATACAGAATGAACGACGATGGAGAGCCGTCAGGAACATCAGGAAAACCTATTTACGGACAATTGCTTTCGCATGATTTAACAAATACTTTAGTCGTTGTTATTAGATATTTTGGTGGAACAAAACTTGGTATTCCGGGTTTGATAAATGCATATAAAACTGCTACTAAAGATGCTCTTAGTAAAAATAATATCATTACAAAAACTGTTAACGATGTTTATGAAATTCATTTCGAATATACTGACATGAATAATGTAATGAAAATTATTAAGGAAGAGAAAATTGCTTTAATATCTAATGATTATCAGATGGATTGCAAAATTGTGTTTTCAGTAAGAAAAAATAATACTAATCGTGTTTACGAAAAATTTAAAAAAATTAAAGGTCTTAAGATTAAATTTTTACATACAGAATAATGTTATTTCATGATTTTAAGCTTATTAAGAGCTTTTCTGTATTTTCTGGCATTTTTAAGTTGTCCTGAATAAGAGGATGCAAAATTATGATAACCCGAAAGGTCTTCTTTAGCACAGAAGTAAAAGTATTTATGTTTTTCATAATTCAACACAGCATCAATAGAAGATATTGAAGGGATGCAAATAGGACCTGGAGGCAGACCAGCATATTTATATGTATTATAGGGCGAGTCAATATTTTTATATTCATCCAAAACTCTTCTGATGTTATAATCTCCCAAAGCAAATATTAAAGTGGGGTCAGCCTGTAAACGCCATTTTCTTTTTAAACGATTTATATAAACACCTGCAATAACAGGTTTCTCCTGATTTTTTGAAGTCTCCTGTTCAATAATTGAAGCTAATGTTGATATCTCATTTAATGATAATTTTAGTTCATCTGCTTTTTCTCTTCTTTTTTTATTCCAGAATTTATTATACTCTTTAAACATACGTTCCATAAATTTTTTTGCAGAAGTGTTCCAGTAAAATTCATAAGTATTTGGAATAAACATACCATAAATACTTTGGGTATTAAAGTTAAATTTTGAAAGATAAACAGAATCGTTAAGAAGCTTAATTATAGAAGCAGAGTCAGCTTCAATTTGTTTTGAAATTACAGAAGCAAATTTTTCTTTTGTCCTGATACTGTTGAAAACAACTTTTACAGGTTTTTGTTTACCACTGCGCAGTATATTTATAATATCGTAATTGTTCATATCAGGAAGAAAAACATAGCGTCCTGAGATAATATGTTTATCGTATTTTTTGTATTTTGCCAGCCATTCAAAAGTATTACGGTTTATTATTATTCCTTTTTCGTATAATAATTTTTTTACATCATTAAAATCTGCATTTTTTGGTATATATATTGAGATAGTTTTTTTACCATCAAGCCATACATTGGTTTTATAAAAAGTTTGATATAATTTAAAAGAATAATATCCTGCAAGAATGATTATTACAACTAATAAAAAATGAAAAATTTTATGAAAAAAAGAAGTTTTTCTTCTTGAGTTTCTACTGTAATAACCAGGTTTATAGTATTTGCTCATAAATAATCAATTGTTTTTTTATTCTAGTGTTATTTAATAGTTTAAATAGAGTAATGTCTTTTTTAATATTATTTTATCAACTGCAACATGTATTCGTCCATCCATTTGTCATTGATAAAGTTCCATTGCTTTTTTAATCCGATTATTTTAAAGCCAAAATTATGAAATAATTTCAAACTTACATTATTATCAGCAGAGATATTACAGTAAAGTTGATGTAAATCCAAAGTGTGAAAAGAATAATTAATTAGTAATTCCAGAGCTTCAGAAGCATATCCCTTGCCTCTTTCATTTTTATTAATTAAAATTCCAATACCTGCTCTTTTATTTTTTGGATCGAAATCAAATAAATCAATACTTCCAATAGTTTTTTTTGATTCATTTATATCAATCATAAGTCTTAATTGTTTTTTAGAATATATATCCTGATTTGAGCTTAAAATATATTGTTCAAGAATAAATTTTGAAAAAGGTTCGATAGTGTTGCTCAAATACCAAATTGATGTGTCATTTTCCCATTTATAAAGTATGTCAATATCAGCAGGTTCAATAGCTCTTAAATTAATAGTTTTGCCTCTCATTATAGTTTATTCCTCAAAATATTAAAAAATTTTTAATCAAAGATACAATATTTTTTTGCCATTTAATAAATAAAATTGAGTTAACTTTATTTATTTTTAAAATTTCCTTGCAATATTGATTATTTTTTTGTAAATTTAGAAAGTTTTTTATAAAAAAATTAAAATTATGAATAATATTATATTAGTACCAACAGATTTTTCGGAATTATGTATGAATGCTTTAAGACAAGCTGTAGATTTAGCATACAAATTAAATTACAAGGTAGTATTATTGCATGTTAAAAATCCTGATACAATAGCATATTATAAAAAATCTTTATCTGATGATTTAATAATCAAAAAGCTTACTTCATTAAAAAATGAGATTAAAAATATTAGCAAAGTAAATGTAGAATATATTTATAAGGAAGGGAGTATATATACTGTTATTAGCGAAGTGGCAAAAAAAATTAATGTGAATTTTGTAGTATTCGGTTCTCGTGGAAAAACAGGAATTCAACATCTAACTGACGATTATGCTATTAAAATAATGAAAAGCCTGAAGAATCCTTGTATCTCAGTTAGTGAAAAATTTATTTCTTTGGAATCTAATAATATTGTTGTACCAATTAATATTTATTATGATAAAGGAATATGTATTGATTGGATAGTATATATCGCTAAACTTTTTAATGCAAAAATACATTTATACGTACAAAATATTCAACGCAATGATCTTATTGAAAAGGAAACAGAAATATTAAATATTATAAAGAATATTTTCGATTTTAATAGTATTAAATATTTAATAGTCAGACATATTAAAGGTACTGATTTATGTGAACAAATATTAAATTACAGTATTACAAATAATGCTGATATGATAATGTTATTTACAAGTGAAAAGAAATCAGTATCAAAACATATTTTAAATCCATGGAATTCAGACTTGATTTTTAATAAAGCCGGAATACCGGTAATATGTGCTAATCCCCGAAAATTACGATTTTAAGTTTAGAGTTTTTTTTTTTTTTGATGCATATAAAAACCAAAGCATTGACAGTACACCTAATATAGCACCAATAGGATAACCAATAGAAGTATCAATAGCCAAGCCTCCGTTTTTTATAGGGGCAACCAGCAAATAAGTAAAACAAACAATAGTCATAAACATTGCAGGTATTGATAAAAGTAAGTGATTTTTTTTATGATTAGCAAGGTACATTGCGGCAGTCCATAAAACTATAGTTGATAAAATTTGATTTGAAAGACCAAGATATTTCCAAATAGTTGAAAACTGTATTTGTGATAAAATAAAGCCAACAACAAAAAGAGGAATGCTAACAATAAGTCTGTTTTTTATATTTCCTTGTTTGAATTTAAAGATGTCGGCAATAGTAAGTCGAGCACTTCTAAATGCAGTATCGCCTGTTGTGATAGGGCATGCAACAACACCTATGATAGCAAGTACAGCACCTGTTCTACCAAGCCATGTGTTACAAATTTCATTAACTATCCATGCAGGATTATGTCCGCTTATTAATGAAGTATTGTTCAATCCGTTTGTACCATGAAAGAAATTAATAGCAGCTGTTGCCCAAATAAGAGCTACAATACCTTCTGATATCATCGCCCCATAGAATACTTGCCTGCCATAGCGTTCTTTTTTCATACATCGTGCCATTAAAGGTGCCTGTGTAGAGTGAAATCCTGAAATTGCACCACATGAGATAACAATAAACATCATAGGAAATAAGATGTTATGTGTTGGATTTGAATGGAAATTTTTGAAATCGGTAAATGATAATTCATGTAATGATAATGAACCAGTAGCTCCCTTGAATAACATAGCTCCCGCAATACTAACTGCCATTAAGAGTAAAGTAGCACCAAAAATCGGATATATTTTCCCTATAATTTTATTTATCGGTAATAATGTTGCAATAATATAATATCCAAAAATTATATAAAGCCAAATAGCTTTATTACCTCCTGTTAAAGTTTGTAGTAATCCGGCAGGACCTGTAACAAATGCAACCCCAACAAATATTAATAATAATATTGAGAAAACTCTTAAGAAATTTTTAAATCCAACACCAAGATATTTGCCTACAACTTCAGAAATACTTGCACCATTGTTTCTAACAGAGAGCATACCTGAAAAATAATCGTGAACAGAACCCATAAAAATACAGCCCAAAACAATCCATACATATGAAACAGGACCATACATGGCTCCCAGTATTGCTCCAAATATCGGACCTAATCCTGCTATATTTAAAAATTCTATCATATACATTTTCCATACAGGCATGGGTATGTAATCAACTCCATCAGCCATTCTAATAGCCGGGGTCTTTATATTATCGTCAGCACCAAAATATTTTGTGATAAATTTTCCGTAAATAAAATATCCTAATAATAAAGCAATTACCGAGATTATAAATGTGAACATGATTTTAAAAAATTACATTAGAAAGCACAAAAATAATATTTAATGTAAATAAATACTATTATTTTGTTATAAAAAAAATATTGTAGGAGGTTAAATATCTATCTCACCTTTATATACAAAAGTAGAAGGTCCTTCAAGATAAATATCAACAAATTTATCGGAGATTTTATTAAATTTTACTTTTAATATCCCGCCTAATGTTTTGATATTATAAGAGAGAAATTTAGAATATTTGCTATAAAGATGAGCGGCGATAGCAGAAGCTACAACACCTGTTCCGCACGACAAAGTTTCGTTTTCCACTCCTCTTTCATAAGTTCTTACAAAAAGACGATTTTTATTTCTTTCCACAAAATCTACATTAATACCTTTTTCTTTAAATTCATCATTGAAACGAATATCTTTTCCTTTATGATAAACATCATAATTTTCTAAATCAGAGACAAATTTCACATAATGAGGTGCTCCTGTGTCAAGAACATAATGGTCGTCGTAAATTTTAACGTTGTTTATATCATTAAATTTTAAAGCTATTTCAGAAGAATTTTTTAAAGTTTTAATAATTCCGGCAAAGTATTTTTTATTTGCTACAATAAATTTAGTTTCGTTTTTATTAATAATGCCCTGATGTTTTGCAAAAGCAACAGCACATCTGCCTCCATTACCACACATCATATTTCCGGTTCCGTCAGAATTGAAGTATTTCATTTCAAAATCATAATCTTTGTGGTCTTCTATTAAGATAAGGCCATCAGCACCAATGTCTGTTCTGCGGTTACACAATTTTTTTATTAAAATTTTATTATATGGAAATTTTAAATTTCTGTTGTCAATAATAATGAAATCATTGCCAGTACACTGATATTTATAAAAAATTATTTTCATGATTTTAGACAGGTGTTTTGTAAATTCTATATCAAGGCTACAAAATTAACATTTTTTAACTAAGATTAAGTAACATATAAAATTTAAAAACGTTAATAAATCACAATAATTGAAACAAAAATAAAAAAAATAAGTATAATATAAAAATAATCATCATGTTAAATAAAGAAAAAGTTATGAAAGTAAAACAAGCTGGTAAATATTTATTATTAGTTGTAATTAGCGTGATAATATCAGTAAGTATTCTTAAAATTACTGATAGAAGAGAGGATGCGGTTCAAATAGATACAGTTAAAAAATCAGATATGCCGCCTGTAAGTTTTGCAGGATACAAACAAGTGGAATCTTTTAATAATGATTTTACATCAGCGGCAGCAGTCTCAGTACATGCAGTTGTTCATATAGAAACCGAGTTTACTCAAAAAAGTAGTGTATATGATTATTTTTTTGATTTAAGAGATATTTTTGGAGACAGGTATATTTATCCTAGACAAAGAGAAAGGATTTTTAAAGCATCAGGTTCAGGAGTAATAATAACTACAGATGGTTATATTGTAACAAATAATCATGTTGTGCAAGAAGCTGATAAAATTACAGTTACTCTTAATGATAGAAGGAAGTATGTCGCTAAAATTATAGGAACAGATCCTTCTACTGATATTGCTTTAATAAAGATAGAAGAAAAAAATCTGCCGTTTTTAGTTTATGGTAATTCTGATGATGTAAAGGTTGGTGAGTGGGTATTGGCAGTAGGTAACCCTTTTAATTTAACATCAACAGTTACAGCAGGAATAGTAAGTGCAAAGGCGCGGGATATTAATATTCTGGGAAAGAGTACAGGTAGCGATACACCTATTGAATCATTTATTCAAACAGATGCAGCCATAAATCCCGGTAATAGTGGAGGTGCTTTAGTGGATGTTAAAGGAAGACTTATTGGCATAAATGCAGCAATTGCCTCAGGAACAGGACACTATGAGGGTTATTCATTTGCTATACCTATAAATATTGTTAAAAAAGTTATTAATGACTTAATAAATTATGGCGAAGTTCAAAGAGCTTATCTTGGAGTTTCTATAAGAAATATTGATAGTGAATTTGCAAAAGAAAACAATATAAAAAGAATTTTAGGCGTTTATATTGTTTCAGTTGAAGACAATGATTCTAATGAAGAATCATGTATAAAACCGGGAGATATTATATATAAAATAAATAATAAAGATATAAACAATACATCGGAACTTCTTGAAGCAATAGGGCAACACAATCCCGGTGATATAGTTAAAATTTATATAAAACGTGGTAATAAAGATAAAAGTTTTAATATAACACTTAAAAACAGAAATGGTAATACTAAAATTTTAAAAAATGATAGATTAATAATATTGGGAGCAACAATAGAACCTGTTTCAAAAAACCGTTTAAATAAATACGGAGTTAGTAATGGTTTTGAAATAACTGATTTAAAGGCTGGTGTTTTTAAAGATAATGGTATTAAAAGAGGTTTTATAATAACGAAAATTAATAATAAAACATTATATTCCATTAATGATATTAAAAAGATTTTAACAGAAAAAAGAGGCGGTGTGTTAATTGAAGGTTTTTATTCTAATGGCATAAAGGCATATTATGGAATAGGTCTTTAAATTTTTTTAATCTAATTTAATTTTATAAAGTAAGAAGTTAAAGATATAAAGGGTATATTATGAGGCAATTAAAAATAACAAAATCAATAACAAACAGGAGTACTGCATCTATAGAGAAATATTTGCAGGATATTAGCAAAGAGCCTCTGATATCTGCTGAACAGGAAGTTGAATTGGCGCAGAGAATAAGAGCAGGAGATAAAATTGCACTCGAAAAGCTTACAAAAGCAAATCTTCGTTTTGTTGTCTCAGTTGCAAAACAATATCAAGGCAAGGGTATAAGTTTGCAAGATTTAATAAATGAAGGTAATTTAGGACTTATAAAAGCTGCAAGTAAGTTTGATGAGACCCGTGGATTTAAATTTATCTCTTATGCTGTTTGGTGGATACGCCAATCAATACTACAAGCTATTGCTGAGCAGTCTCGAATTATCAGATTACCTTTGAATCAGGTTTCGTATATTAATAAAGTAAAACAAACAAAAGCAGAATTAGAACAGAAACTTGAGAGACCTCCAACTTTTAAGGAAATTGCTGATGAATTAGAGATGCCTGAACAAAAAATTAAAGCAGCTTTTCAAAATTCTCCAAAGTGTTTATCAACAAATGCGCCTGTAAGAGAAGATGAAGATAAAGAATTCATTGAGCTTTTGGCTAATGATCAAACTCCTGTTACTGATTCTAAATTAATTAAAGAATCTCTTAATGCCGAAATTCAACGGTCTTTATCTACTTTATCCGAAAAAGAAAAAGAAGTAATTAATCTTTATTTCGGAATTGGTATTAATCACAGTCTTACTTTTGAGGAAATAGCCGAAAGATTTAATCTTACTCGTGAAAGAGCAAGACAAATAAAAGAAAAAGCTATAAGAAGACTTAGAAACAGTTCCAGGTCTAAGATGTTAAGAGCTTATCTGTAAGGCTTTTCTTCTTACGCCCTGAAAGGACAGCTTAAATGTAAATTGCCACGAATGCATTAATTTTATTGTTCAACTCCTACGGAGTTGTTTGTTGTTTGTTGAATTTACCACAGGTGAAACCTGTGGTTATTATAATTCAACTTCTTCGGAGTTTAATCAATTTAAAAATTAGTTAGGATTTGTTTATTATTAATTTCGGCAAATAAAATAATCCCGTAAGGGATTAAATAATAATAACCGTTTAAAATAAATACAGCCACGAATGCATGAATGTTTTTTAATAGAAATTATTAATT
>JAGGUV010000145.1 GCA_021158345.1 Bacteroidales bacterium | reverse complement strand
ATAAATGCAATGGAACGCCTGTTGACTGTGTTAAATTAGGCGAGTTAGTTGTCTTAGATAAAAAGCCCGATTTAATTGTGTCAGGTATTAATCATGGCTCTAATTCTGCTATAAACGTAATTTATTCCGGTACTATGGCTGCTGCTATTGAAGGTGCTATTGAAGGTATCCCTGCTATTGGCTTTTCTTTGCTTGATTATTCTCCTGACGCTGATTTTTCAGCCACTAAAAAATACATTAAAAATATTACTGAGAAAGTTTTGAGTTTCGGGTTGCCAAAAGGTGTGTGCTTAAATGTTAATTTTCCGGCAGTGAGCAAAAATCTTATTAAAGGAATTAAAATTTGTAAGCAAGCTCAGGCTTATTGGGATGAGAAATTTGAAAACAGAAAAGACCCTAATAATCAGGATTATTATTGGCTGTCTGGTGCTTTTGTTAATTACGGCAACGGAAAAGATACAGACGAGTGGGCTCTTGCTAATAATTATGTCTCTGTTGTGCCTATTCGTTTCGACCTTACTGATTATAAGGCTCTTGATTATCTCAATGACATAAATTTCGAAAATTAATATTATGACTTTTAATAAAAATTTTTTTAAAAAAGATTCTTTTGCTTTTGGATTACTTATTGGAATAGTAGTTCCTGCTCTGACTTTTTTATTGTTTTTTGGTGTCAATTATTTTATTAAGATTTATTTTAACCCTGATAAAATTATTAAATTATCTGTAATTCATCTGCTTAGTGTATTAATTGATTTGCTGCCTATGAGATATTATTTTACCAAAAAACTTGATAAAACAGCAAGAGGTGTTTTTTTATGTGTTTTTATTATTGGAATAATTTTCTTTGTAATTAAATATTAAATTAGTTATGAGTTTGAAGTTTAGAGTTCAAGTTTCATTCAACCTTAATCTTAATTATGAATATTGAATTAATAAAGTATAAATTTTAACTATAAGAATTTTGAAATATTATATAATTGCAGGCGAATCTTCCGGTGACTTACATGGCTCTAATCTTATGAAAGAGCTTAAAAAAGTTGATGACAATGTTGATTTTCGTTGTTGGGGTGGCGATTTAATGAAAGCCCAGGGATGCACTCTTGTGAAGCATTATAAAGATCTTGCTTTTATGGGCTTCTTAGAAGTGCTTCTTAATATTAAAACTATTCTTAAAAATATTAAATTCTGTAAACAGGATATCCTTGATTATAATCCTGATGTTGTTATTTTTATTGACTATCCCGGATTTAATCTTAGAATTGCTGAATTTGTTCATAAACAAAATATTAAAGTATTCTATTATATCTCTCCGCAAATTTGGGCTTGGAAACAATCCAGAATAAAAAAAATTAAACGGTATGTTGACAGAATGTTTGTTATTCTGCCCTTTGAAAAAAAGTTTTATGAAAAGTATAATTATCATGTCGATTTTGTCGGGCATCCCTTATTAGATGCTATTAATTCTGAAAATTCCGATGTTGATAAAAATATTGATTTTATAAAAGAAAATAATTTAGAATGCAAACCTATTATTGCTTTGCTGCCGGGTAGCAGAAAACAAGAGATAACTAAAATTTTAACGATAATGACTGATGTTGTTGAACATTACAATGATTATCAGTTTGTTATTGCAGGTGTTCCTACTTTTTCAGAAGATTTTTATAAAAGCTTTTCTAAAAACGATAATGTTAAAATAGTTTTTAACAAAACTTATGAGCTATTGCAAAATTCCTATGCAGCTCTTATTACTTCAGGTACTGCTACTCTTGAAGCAGCTCTTTTGGATGTGCCCGAAGTGGTTTGTTATAAAACTTCTTTTATCTCTTATTTTATTGCTAAAAAATTTATTGGACATAGAATCCGCTTTATTTCTATTGCTAATTTAGTTATGGACAGAGAAGTTATTAAAGAACTTATCCAGAAAGATTTAACAGTTAAAAACATTATTTTTCATTTTGATAAAATTCTTAATGAAACTGAAAAACGAAAACAGATGTTTTCAGATTTCAAACAATTAAAAGAAAAATTAGGCGGTAGTGGCGCTTCTAAAAAAACTGCCGAGCTTATGTATGGGTATTTGAAGGGGTAGGGTTTTAGTTATATTTTGATTAAATTTATAATAATTCCTAAAGCTATCGCTAAACCAAAACTTAACATTGTTCCAACAAGTACATATTCTGTTTTTACAGTATTGTCATCCTTGAACCTTAAGATTGATTTTGCAGCAATCAGGAAGCCCATAGCTTCAAATTGACTTAGAATAATAAAAGTAAATACTAAAAATCGTTCTATTATACCAATTAATTTTCCTGCATTTGGAAGTTCGTCATCATTATTATTGGCTTTTATTTCAAAAATCTTAAAAATTTCTTTTATGAAAATATTAGCAGGTTTTGTGCAAATAATATAAGCTGTAATTATTGCTAAGTATTTTATATTAATTGAAATATTTATTAAAGGTTTTAATTCAAAAAAAATATTATATAAAAATATAATTAGTAATATAAAAAACAAATGTATTGTCTGATCAATAAAGAAGGCATATTTACCAATTTTATTATTATTACTAATATGCTTTTTTAAGCCATCTACAAACCAATGTGAAAGAGCAATTAGTAAAGAGGCATATATAAAATTTATTTGAAACGAGAGTAGCCATGAAATTCCAAAGATTATAAGAATATGGCATTTTAAGAATTTATTTTAAAACCAAGATTGTTTTTATCTTCTGATTTTTTATCAGGTTGAAAGGTGTAATCCCCTAATAAATGTGCAATAAATTGCAACAATATTAATTGTAAAAGTGTCATTTTATTGTTTTTTAATTACCTCATTAAAATATTTAAGTGTTTTATCTATTGCATTCCATCCAATACTTTTTGAATGTTGATTTACAACGGATTGTTTTATACCTAATTTTTTTGCTATTGTATCCTCATTATTATTCATTAATTTTAAATAAAGTACTTTGCATTGTTTAGATGTGGCTTTATTTATTAGTACATCTAATAATGCAATTATTGGTTCGAATGTTTCATTAAGAGATAAATTATTTGAAACAAAATACATTGTGTTTTTTATGACTATACGTTTTTTATTATAAGTAGAAAACTTATTTATTGTTCTACCGGATAGATAAATTGCTTCTCCATCAATAATCCCTTTCTTTGAATCATAGCGACTCAGTGTACCATAACCTATGGCAAGACGAATACCATATGTTTTAAATAATTTAATTTTATTATTGGTTTTATATAAAGAAAGATCTTTAATTGGAATTGATTTAACGAAACTTTTTATTGCTAAAGCAACAACTAATGCGTTTTCAGGATTAGGAACTACACATTCAAGATAATCACCTTTAATAATTCTAGAATAAGTGTTAAAATTTTTATTTAGCTCGTTTATTAATTCTTTAAGAGCATTTTCAATTAATTCTCTACCTGCATCGTTTAAACTTGTATATGCAACAATATCTCCAGATATAACAGCTTTTATCATAATTGTTTTGTTTTTTACAAATATACTATTATTATCGGTTATATAGGCTATAAATTGTATTTATAGTATTATGAGCATATAAATACATTTTATAGTCTTTATTACCTATATGAAGTTTAGTGTAATTATATTCACAGAAACCATGTTTTACATTGCTTCATAATTAATCGATAAAAATTATATTTTTTTTAACCTTCTTCCTTAGTCTCAAATAAACAAAGTTTTATTTATTTGAATTTATTTTATTAATTTCTAAACAAATATAGGTATAAAATATAATAAATAAAAAATTTAATATAATTAAAAATAGTGCTGAACAATTAGCGGTACTCCCCTAAAAAACTGCCGAGCTTATGTATGGGTATTTGAAGGGGTGATTGGTTTTTTGGTTTTGTTTTGGCTTGTGTGAAATGCGAAACATTCACGAACACCATAGAAAATAAACAATAAGTGAGTAATTGCGAATGTTTATGACTTTATGCGTTGGCTTCATTTAAAGTATTTTCTAATGTTTCTTTAAATTCATTTTCATTCTCGTTATTATAAAAAGGAACTCCTGTAATTAGATATTTATCAGAATGTATTTCAATCACTTCTTTTTTGTCTCTAATTTCTTTTAGAAAGTCCTCTTTCCATTTATCGTGAGCCTTTAAATGATTTCCTTTTGGTTCAATAAAAACTTGGTAAGTCAATTCGTTTCCTGCTTTTTGTTTGCAAAACAACACAAAGTCAGGTTCAAATGCTCGTCCTAAATTGTCTATAATCTTGATTTCTCTTTCGTTACGAATTAAGTAAATGTTTTCAAATGATTTTTCCAATGTTTCAAATCGTCTGGCAAACATTTTTACAAACTCTTTTTCCTCACTTGTTCCATAGTTTGCGTTGTAAACATACCAAGGTTCATTAGCAACCAACTCTTCTTGTCCATCTGCTCTTTCGCTGTCTTTGTAAACTTTTATTTTTTTATCCTTGAAAACTTCGTGAATGTATTTGTTTATATATCCAGAACCTTCATATTCGGTTAAATTCGACTTTATATCTGCTTCAATAGTTTGCAATAATCCTTGTACAGCTGACAAGTAATCAAAGTTTGTGATTTTTGTAAATCTTGTTTTAGAACCATTGAAAGTTATTTCCAACCCTCCTAAATAATCTTTACTTTCTATAAAATTTGATAAGGATTTTACATTTGGAAAATATCGCTCTAAACTATCAAAATAGAAAAACGGATTTTGTGCCAAAGCATAACGAATAATGTGTTTTGGAATATTAGATAATTCAATATCTTTTTGTTCAATTTTTTCTGTTTTGCTTTCTTTTTCTTCTTTGCCAAAAACACCAGTCATTTGACCAATACCGGAAGAAAAAGTAAAAATGAAATTTCGTTTTTTTACACCTAAATCGGCAAAGGATTTTACATTGTTATAACTTTTCTCTACTTTTTCATTGTATATGACTTTACCTGTTTTATAAAAATCAGTTTCTATAAAATCTAATTTTAGAGTTAGTTGTTTGGTTTCCAACTTGTCTTCATCTTCATAGATTCCTGATTCAACAAGAGCTTTTTTAAGTTCCGAAATATAACGGCTATCTTCTTTTGTATGATAATAAAGTTCTTCTAATATTTTTAAATCATTGGAAACATCATTATCATATTTTCTTGTGTATATGTCTTGACCTTTCTCTAATGCAAAGGGGAAATATCTTGCGCCCCTACCAATTAATTGAGCTTCAGATAGTGTTGTTTTACCCGGTTTTCCTGCACGACCATCACGGCCATCATACAACCTGACAATATCAAATAGATTCAAAACATCCCAACCTTCATTTAATTTCTGAACAGCAAAAACCGCTCTAATTGGGTTATTTTCATCTTCCAATGTATTTAAGCGAATTTGGTTTAATTCCGCTTCTTTATCATTATTGGCTGAAATGCAATTTTCTTCTTTGAAATTTGATTTTATCCGTTTGGCTATTTCTATTGAAGAAAGATTTTTGCTTTCAAAAAATGTAAATGCCTTTTGAACAATATTAACAGTTGATGTATTTTTTATTTTTTCAATATGTGCTGCGTCTAATTCATCTATCAATTTATGAAAGTTCGCTTTGTTTTGCTCCGATTCTTTAATGGTTCGTTTTGCTTTGAAAAGAATGACGGGTTTCAGGTTTATCCCTTTTGATGTGGCTAATTCCTGACGGTATAAATTTAAAATTAAAGCCTGTATTATCCGTTCTTTTTCATTATAAAGCGAACGAATAAGGTTTATCTCTTTTGAATAACCGTCAATTCTAAATTGAGCAAGATCGTATTTCTGAAGTACCTTATTTTGATATTTTTCGGTGATTTCTCGACTTTCATAATCCAATGTAGCGGTAAATTCCAATAAAATATTATCAAAATTCTGTCTTAGAATTTCTATTACCGTACCTTCCCAACTGCCAAACAAATCTCCGTTGTTTCTTGTTGCAGAACTTAAATGGTGTGCCTCATCGGCAATTAATGCAATTTTTTTATCCTTAAAGTCTTCGTAAGTTACACTGTTTTCTTTTGTGTTATTTAAATCAATATGTAATTGTTGTATAGTGGTAAATTTGATATTGATATTTTCTTTGTCGGCTTCTTCAAAATTTTTAACTTCTTTTATTAATACTTTTTTTCCATAAATAACTATTTTTTGTGTAAATAAATATTTTGATGCTTGCGGATTTAGAAAATTATCTTTTGTTTTATTAATAATGTTATTTGAATTAACAAAAAACAAAAAGTTGCGATAACCTTTTTCATAAAGATAAAGCATTAAACCTGCCATTACCAATGTTTTACCACTACCTGTTGCCATATTGTAGAGTAAGTGATAGGGTTTATTTGGTTTGCCATCAAAATTTTCGTTATGACAAAGTATATATCGTTGAAAAGACTCTTTTTGATATGGTCTTATCTTGTATTTTAAATTATCCGTAATGTAATTTGGGACTTCTACTTGTGCAAGATAGCGTTTACCAAATTCTTGAATTATTTTTTCATATAAAAAAGCCATAACTATTTTTCATTCTTTAATTTTTTTATTTGTTTCTCAAAATCCGATTCTATTTTTTGACTTTTATTAAAAACATCGTATTCTTTTGATGCTTTATCAATAGCTTGCTTATGAGAAACTGTTCCTTTGTTTTGCAATATTTTGAAATTATTGAAATTTAAAAAACGGTTTACACTATTTGCAAGTTCCGACATTGTAAAGGGACGATTTTCTTCTTTGCGAATCTCTATTTGATTTTCGATATAATCGAAATATGTCGAAACAGTGCGTTCTAATTTTTTTATCTCTTTTTCTGATAGATAGTTTTTTGCAATTTGTGTATCGGATTTTAAAATTCTGCCTTTGGGAGCATTTCTCCATGTAGTTAGTCCCATATTAGGTTTTGTTTTATCGACTCTTGTATAAATAATTTCTGCAGCTGTTTTCCCGGATATGGCATAATGAAATTTATTTTGTACACTTGCATAAAACTCTATTGTTATTTCAGAATCTTTATCGTAGTCGATACTACATTCAGCAAATAAATCAGTAATTTTTAGATAAATACGGCGTTCGCTGGCACGTATCGAACGTACTCTTTCGAGTAATTCATCGAAATAATCTTTACCAAAAACGGTTTTTGCTTGTTTTAGACGGATATCGTCTATTGCAAAGCCTTTTATGATGTACTCTTTTAATATTTTTGTTGCCCAAATACGAAATTTAGTAGCTCTTTTACTATTGACACGATAACCAACAGCAATAATAGCATCGAGATTATAATAAGTTGTTTTATGTGTTTGTGTTTTGTCCTTTATTGCTCCGTGTTGAGTGGTTGTTTCCAAAATGGAAATAACCTCTTTTTCGATGAGCTCGCCTGTTTCAAAAATATTTTTAAGATGTTTTGAAATAGCAGGTACGCCAACGCCAAATAATTCCGACATACCTTTTTGTGTCAGCCAAATGGTTTCGTCTTGAACAAAGACTTCCACCTTTACTTCGCCATTATCATCAGTATATAAAACAAAATTACTGTTATGTGCTTCGATATTTGTCATCTTTATTTATCCAATTGATAAAAATCTTTGGTTACTTGCTTTTCTTCCTCCGTACATTCAAAATCTTTATCATTGAGTGATGAAAGATTTACATATAATTGGTTTTTATCTAAGATTTCAATTAAATGTTCCTTTTGTTGTTTTAATTCTAATTGTTTAAATTCTTCAATATGTTCTTCTTGTTTTTTAATATCAACATTGTAATTTAGGAATGATTT
>JAGGUV010000166.1 GCA_021158345.1 Bacteroidales bacterium | reverse complement strand
TTTAGAAAACAATAAAAAAATTATTGTATCTCAATTATTTTACCTGCTCCTCCTTTTATATATTTTTCAGGGTATAAAAATTTTATTTTTGAAATATATTGTGTGCAGTGAGTTGGACAGATGAGTTTCAAGTTTTTGATTAAATCAAAATTATTAAATCCATGCAAGCCACCGATAAGGGCTGTAGGGTCACCAAATTTTGATGCTGCCATAAGAATATTTTTAACTCCAGGATGTGAACAACCTGCTATTATTATTAAATTTTGTTTTGTTTTTATCACGAGAGACTGCTCAATATTATTAAGCTCACCTGTAGAAAAAATGTTTTCACTGATTTCAAAAGGCTCTTTTACTTTAATAACCTCTTTTGCTTCAGAAGGCTCTTTGCAAGAAATGGGAATATATACTTTTACAGGATTTATTTTTAGAAAATCCGAAAGTCCGCCTGTATGATCATAGTGAGCGTGAGAGATGAAAACTTCTTCAATTTTTAATGGATCTATGCCGAGTTTTTTCATATTTCCGAGTAGTATGGAACCCTTTGCCCCTGTGTCGAAAAGAATTTTTTTGTCATAAGTTTCTATGAGGCACGAAAATCCCCAGTCAGATTTTAAACCTTCTTTTGCTACTTTGTTATCATAAATAATTGTAATCTTCATTGGCTTTATATTTTATGATTGAACGTGTTCAAACCTGTTTACTTCTGATATTTTGAATAATTCACCAAGACCTTTTTGTGATGGTCAGATAAACATTTTTTTATCTTATTATTTAATTTTTTGATATTTCAAAGATAACATTTTTTTGTCGAATAAAAAAATATTCTTTCATCAGTTAATGTAAGCTATCGAGCGGCAGGGATAGGAGCGGTAGCCTGGCGAAATGGCTGCTGATGTTTTTTGTTGGCAGGCGTAGGCGACCTCAGGAAGCCCACGTACTGCTTACAAAAACACAGCAGGCATAAGACAGCTATAAGCGTATAGCCCGTTTTAGCCGCCCCCAAAAATAAAATTATTAAAAGTTTCCTTGCCTGAATTTATTAAATCTTCATTAAAAATTTCAAAAGCATAATAATAATAAATAAATTTTAGAGATATAATCAAAATTCCTACTTTTGCAGATATTTTAAAAAAAAGTAATATGAATTTTATAGAGGAACTAAAATGGAGAGGCATGATACACGACATTATGCCGGGGACAGAAGAGCAATTAAAAAAAGAAATGACTACTGCATATGTAGGTATTGATCCAACATCAGATTCACTTCATATAGGGCATTTAGTTTCTATAATGATGCTTAAGCATTTTCAATTGGCAGGGCATAAGCCTATTATTGTTGTTGGCGGAGCTACAGGTATGATTGGTGACCCGTCGGGAAAGTCTCAAGAAAGAAATCTCTTAGATGAAAAAACATTGCGACACAATCAGGAATGTATAAAAAAGCAAATAGGTAATTTTTTAGATTTTAATTGTGATAATAAAAATTGTGCAGAAATAGTAAATAATTACGACTGGATGAAAGATTACAGTTTTCTTGATTTCATAAGAGATATAGGGAAGCATCTTACTGTAAACTATATGATGTCAAAGGATTCTGTAAAAAAAAGAATTAATTCTGATTCGAGCACAGGTATGTCGTTCACGGAATTTTCATATCAATTGGTACAAGCTTATGATTTTTTGTATTTATTTCAGACAAAAAATTGCAAACTGCAGATGGGTGGTTCCGACCAGTGGGGAAATATTACTTCGGGCACTGAGCTTATTCGCCGAAAAGAGTCTGGTGAAGCTTTTGCTCTTACTTGTCCATTGATTACTAAAGCAGACGGGAAAAAATTCGGCAAAACAGAATCAGGAAATGTTTGGCTTGACCCAAAAAAAACTTCTCCTTATAAATTTTATCAATTTTGGCTTAATATTTCTGACGAAGATGCGGAAAAATATATTAAGATTTTCACTATTTTTTCTAAGGACAAAATAATGAGTCTGATTGAAGAACATAAAAAAGCTCCTCATCAACGGTTATTACAAAAAGAATTAGCAAAAGATATTACTATCAGAGTACATAGTGTTTCTGATTATAATGCAGCTATTGAAGCTTCAAATATTTTGTTTGGAAAAGGAACTACAGAATCATTGAAAAACCTTTCTGAAGATTTATTTTTATCTGTTTTTGAAGGTGTACCTCAGTTTGAAATTTCTTTGTCTGACATTAAAAACGAAATAAATATTGTTGATTTTCTTGTTGAGAAAACAAACATTTTTAAATCGAAAGGTGAGGCAAGAAGAATGCTTAAAGACAATGGCGTTTCCATTAATAAAGAAAAGGTGAAAGCTGATTTTATTATTAATGAAAAAAATTTGTTGAATAATAAATATATCCTTGTGCAAAAAGGAAAGAAAAATTATTTTATAGTTAAAGTGTCATAACAAAATATAATTTTTTTATGCTGACAAAATTAAATGTAAAACCATATTTGTTTTAACAACAAGGTTTTAATATTTATCCTATAAAATAACAAGCATAAAAATTTATTGTTATTAATAATACAAAGGCAAATAATTTTAATAAATTTGCTAAATAATGTCTGTATATAAATTGAGTGTTTAGCTCAAACATTCTGAACTAAACACTAAATAATGAGTTGATAAATGTCAATAAAACAAGGGAAATTTTTATATAAAATAAATTCGCCACAGGATTTAAAAAAAATATCAATAAATGATTTACCCGAGGTTTGCAAAGAAATAAGAGATTATATTATTGATATAATTTCAACTAATCCCGGTCATTTAGGCGCCAGCCTTGGTGCTGTTGAGTTAGCAGTAGCATTGCATTATGTTTATAACACACCATATGATAAGCTTGTGTGGGATGTAGGACATCAGGCTTATGCACATAAAATTATTACAGGCAGAAAAGATGTTTTTAGCACAAACAGGTTGTATAAAGGTATAAGCGGATTTCCAAAAATTAGTGAAAGCGAATACGATGCTTTTGGTGTAGGTCATTCTTCAACATCTATTTCTGCAGCCCTCGGAATGGCCATAGCTTCGAAATTAAAAGGTGAAAAAGACAGGCATCATATTGCTGTAATAGGTGATGGTGCAATGTCAGGGGGCATGTCAATGGAAGCTCTTAATAATGCAGGTGTGTCTGATACTAACTTTTTGATTATTCTTAACGATAATGGCATTTCTATAGATAAAAGTGTAGGAGCTTTCAAGGAATATTTGATTGACATTGCTACTTCAAGGACATATAATAAATTGAAAAATTTTACCTGGCGTGCATTGGGCAGAGCAAGCAAATATGGTCCTAATTCACAGCGCATTATACAGCAAATACAAAATGCAGTTAAAACAACAATATTTAAAAAGAGTAATTTGTTCGAGGCTTTTAATTTTAGATATTTTGGTCCTGTTGATGGTAATGATGTTGTTCATTTAATAAAATTGCTTAATGATATGAAGAATATCCGTGGGCCTAAACTTCTTCATTGTGTTACTGTTAAAGGTAAAGGGTTTTCAAGCGCTGAAAAAGAACAGACAAGATTTCATTCTCCCGGAATTTTTGATAAAACCACAGGAAAAATATTCCATGCTGAGAACAATAAACCAATACCTTCCAAATATCAGGATGTTTTTGGTGAGACCATTATAGAACTTGCAGAAAAAAATGATAAGATAGTAGGAATAACACCTGCTATGGCAACAGGATGTTCTTTAAATAAAATGATGGAGGTTATGCCCGACCGTGTCTTTGATGTAGGCATTGCAGAACAACATGCCGTTACATTCTCAGCAGGTCTTGCCACCCAAGGATTTATCCCTTTCTGTAATATTTATTCTACTTTTATGCAGAGGGGATACGATCAACTTATTCATGATGTTGCCTTACAAAAATTACATGTAATTTTCTGTTTAGACAGAGCAGGTCTTGTAGGAGA
Organism: Bacteroidales bacterium; assembly: GCA_021158345.1. Lineage (GTDB taxonomy): Bacteria > Bacteroidota > Bacteroidia > Bacteroidales > AUK083 > AUK083. Next base: position 16,751 of record JAGGUV010000166.1, on the reverse strand, counting down.
AGATGGCGCTACTCATCAAGGTGCTTTTGACCTGTCGTATTTACATGCTATTCCTAATATGATTGTTTCTGCTCCTATGAATGAACAGGAGCTGCGTAATTTAATGTTTACTGCTCAACTTGAAGATTACGGACCTTTTTCTATACGTTATCCGCGAGGAAGAGGTGTAATGATAGATTGGAAAACTCCTTTTGAAAAAATTGAAATAGGTAAAGGTAGAGTTATTAAAGATGGTGATGATATTGCAATAATTTCTATTGGTCATCCAGGAAATTTTGTTGTTGATGCTTGTAAAAAACTTGAAGATGAAAATTTAAGTATAGCACATTTTGACCTTAGATTTTTAAAGCCCATTGACGAAAATATGCTTCATAATATCTTTAAAAAGTTTGATAAAATTATCACTGTTGAAGATGGGGCTATTGCAGGAGGTATGGGTAGCGCTGTCCTTGAGTTTATGTCTGACAATAATTATAACTCAAAAGTGAAAAGATTGGGCATACCAGACAGTTTTATTGAACATGGTACTCCTAAACAACTTTACAAAGAATGTGGATTTGATTCAGACAGTATTGCAGATGAAATTAAAAAGATGATGAGCGCAAAATAAACATTTTAAAAATATTTTATGAAATCTTTTTTACATCGTTTTCTTTTATGCTTATTTTTATTATTCTCATCTTTTATTTATGCTCAAAATAATACTTCCCCTACTTTAAAATCTTATGATAAATTAAGTTTATCCTATAATGATGTTGAAGTTAAAATTCCTTTAATAATTGTTCAGAATGTAGATGTAAACGTAAAAGTATCTATAATTAACAATGAAAAGGCCAGACTTTTAAACAACAAGAAAATTTATGTTTATGTAAACGATGAGCTAAAAACATTTCTTGTAAAAAATAATCAGCTTAGTTTTAAATATAAATTTCATTCAAAAGAAACCTTAAAAATAAAAACAGGAGAATTTGCTTATCAAAAAACAGTAAATCCCATACCTCTGTGGATGTCGATATTACCGCCGTTGATAGCGATAATAATGGCATTAATTTTTAAGGAAGTTTTTTCAGCTTTGTTTATTGGCTTATTGTTTGGGACAAGCATAATACAATATTATCAGGGAGCAACGGTTTTTACTGCAATTTTTAAAGGTATGTTTTCTATTGTTGACACATATCTTATTAATGCTTTAAATAATAAAGACCATTTATCAATTATAATTTTTTCAATGTTAATAGGAGCAACAGTTAACCTGATAACGCAAAACGGAGGTATGAAAGGCATTGTAAACTATCTGTCGAAATATGCTAAAACACCTGTAATGGGACAGCTCATAACATGGTTTTTGGGGATAATAATATTTTTTGATGATTATGCCAATACTTTAGTTGTTGGAAATACTATGCGACCTATAACAGATAAATTAAAGATTTCAAGAGAAAAGCTAAGCTATATTGTTGACTCTACAGCAGCACCTGTTGCCTCTTTAGCATTAATCACTACGTGGATTGGCGTTGAGCTGAGTTATATTCAGGACGGGATAAATGCTATTGGCATTAACCAAAGTGCTTATGATGTTTTTATGCGGTCATTGTCAACACGTTTTTATCCGATTTTTACATTGATATTTATTTTTATTCTTATCATGAAAAAAAGAGAATTCGGGCCTATGCTCACAGCAGAACGTAAAGCACGTAATTCTGATAAAATAATTTTAGATGATCAAGAAAACTCTTTTTCAAATAAATTAAACGATTTAGAGATTTCCGAAAGCATTAAAGCCAGATGGTATAATGCTGCAATACCTGTTTTGGTTATAATTCTCGGCACTTTAACGGGATTAATTTACACAGGCTTTGATACTAAAGTCTGGAATGACGTAAATATGTCTTTTTTTACAAAATTATCTGTTATAATAGGAAACTCTGATTCTTTTAAGTCTTTATTATGGGCTTCTTTGTTGGGCACTGTTATTGCTTTAATTTTAACAAAGTCGCAAAAGATATTAACATTAAAACAAAGCATCGACAGCCTGATAAACGGATGCAGAACAATGCTGACAGCAATAATAATATTAGTCCTTGCCTGGTCATTGGCATTGGTAACAGAAAATATGCATACAGCAGATTTTATATCTTTAAGTCTGACATATTTAAATGTTAGTCCGTATATGATGCCTGCAATAACATTCATCATGGCAGGGATAATTTCTTTTTCAACAGGTTCATCATGGGGAACTATGGCAATATTATATCCATTAATATTACCTGCTTCGTGGATGATTTCAAAAAATTACGGGATGGAATATTCTCAGTCTCTATTGATTTTTTATAATGTAGTTTCTTCTATTCTTGCGGGTTCTGTTTTAGGCGACCATTGTTCTCCAATATCAGATACAACAATACTGAGTTCCTTAGCAAGTTCGTGTAATCATATTCAGCATGTTAGAACACAGTTACCTTATGCTTTAACTGTTGGAGGTGTGTCGGTTATAATAGGCACAATCCCTGCTGCTTATGGCGTTTCTTCTTTTATCCTGTTCCCTGCCGGAATATTAATTTTATATTTTATTATTGTTGTCTTCGGTAAAAAAATATAAACAATTGGCAAAATAATGAATTTAATGCATAATTGTTTTCTTTGCCAAAAAAGATATACAGGATTTTTTGTGAAAAAACAATTGTTAAACTACAGCATCTTTAGCATAGATATTTCTTTTTCATTTAAGAAACGCCATCTACCTCTTGGAAGGTCTTTTTTTGTAAGGAAAGCAAAAGCTACCCTGTCTAATTTTTTTACTTTATAATTTAATGATTCAAAAATTCTTCTAACAATTCTATTTTTACCGGAATGTATTTCTATGCCTATTTGTTTTTTATCATGCTCCGTTGTAATATATTCAATGGAATCAACATTTATAATTCCATCTTCGAGTTCAATGCCATTGGCAATCTTGTGCATGTCTGCTTTAGTAATAGGTTTGTCTAAAATAACATGATAGACTTTTTTTATTTTATGTTTAGGATGAGTGAGTTTTTTAGCCATTTCACCATCATTTGTAAACAGGAGCAGCCCGGTAGTATTACGGTCTAATCTGCCAACAGGATAAATTCTTTCTTTACAGGCTTTTTTAACAAGACTCATAACAGTACGTCTGTCATAAGGGTCATCCATAGTTGTGATAAAATCTTTTGGTTTATTAAGTAAAACATATTGCAGTTTTTCTTTTGATAATCTTTTACCTTTAAAAACTACATTATCAAAAGGAGAAATTTTAGTCCCAACCGCAGTAACAATTTTATTATTTACTGTGATGGCACCGGAAACAATAAGCTTATCAGCTTCGCGTCTTGAACAAACACCCGAATTAGCAATATATTTATTTAAACGAATAAGCTCGGAAACAGTGGTCTTTTTAATATGCGTGTGTGTTAGTTTTTTTGTTTTTAAAATATCAGGTTTTTTATTTTTTTTGATAATATTTATATTTTGCTCTTCTTTCTTTTTTTTATAAATATATTTTTTCTTCTCAATTTTCTTTTTTTCAATAGCTATAAGATCGTCCGGGATATCTTGTAAACCATCGGGTTTGCTTTTCTCTTTACCCTGAGAACCGTGTTTGGGTTTTTTATATTTTTTGCGTTTCTTATTCAAAACTTGTTTTTTTAAAATTAAATTTTTTTACGATTATAATTTTTAGCAAAGATATAAAGATTAATAGATAATAGTAAAATTGTTTTTATAATAAACTAAATATTTGCAATAAAACATAACCTTTAGCGTACAAATTTCGTATATATAAATAAAAATATAATTATGGAAGACGTATCAACTATATTGTTAACAACAAATTATTCAAGAGCACAGCTAATAAAAAAGCGATTAGAATTAGAAAACATCGAATGTTATTTGAAAAATGTAAATTTAATACAGCCTGATATTTCAACAGGAGTTAAAATATTTATTAATAAAAATGATTTAGAAAAGGCATCAAAAATTATTGAAGACATTGATAAAGACAAGCATAGTATGAAAAAAGAGGTGAAAGATCAAAAAATTAAAAAAATCAGAAAAATTCTTGTACCTGTTGATTTTTCGGTTTATTCAATTGTTGCATGTGAATATGCTCTTGACATGGCAATAAAATTTGGGGCAGAGATTAAATTATTTCATGCTTATTATAATCCTGCTATAAATGTTCAGCCTATTGAAGATGTATATTCTTATAATATATCTATGAGCAATTATGTTGAAAACATAGAAAAAGAGGCAAGAAAAAACATCAATAAATTAAAGAAAAAATTAATAACAATACTTAGCAAACGAAAAATAGAAAAATTAAAAATTACAGCCTCTTTATCTTGTGGAAATGCTGAAGATGAAATAATTAATATTTCTGAAAAGTATAAACCTGATATCATAATTATCGGAGCTAAAAAGGAATCAGGGAAAATGAATTATATTATTGGTAATGTAGCTGCCAAAATAATTGAAAGAGCGAAAATGCCTGTTCTTATGATTTCTGAAAATTCACAGCTTAAAGACATTGAAGAAATCAATAATGTTTTGTATGCAACTAATTTTGATAAATCTGATTTTAAAGCTATCAAAAAATTAATTAAAATTATTCAGCCTTTTAATTATAAAGTTTATTGTCTCCATATTATTACTGATACTCAAAACCCGAATCCATGGGATAAAATAAAAATGGAAAAACTCAATAAGCATATTAAAAAAAGATATTCTGATTATAATATTGAATGTGATATGATTATAAATAAAGATGTGTTAACAGGCATTGAAGAATTTACAAAAAGAAAAAATATTGATATTATCTCAATGACAACACATAAACGTAATTTTTTTGAGAAGATATTTTCACCAAGTCTGACAAAAAAAATGATATTTCAAACTTATAGACCTCTTTTGATATTCCATTCTGAATAATAAATATGTAATTTTTATATTTTTTAAAGTTTTAAATTTTGGGAAAGTTTATCATAAAAAGGATGATTTTTTAGGATACTTTTCAAAAAAAACAAACACCGAATTTTTTACATATTAAATTTAATCTGCCCTTTCAGGGCGTTCTTTTCACACTCAAACATTTAATCCCGAGGCGCTGCCATCGGGCTGAATTAAAATGGGCTTTCAGCCCGATTTACAAAAAAAATACTGACGAAATAAATCACAACCCACAAGGTTTTTAAAACCTTGTGGGTTTTTAAATACATCAAGATAAATTTTAAAGTACAGGCGACCGAATGACCCTGATGAAATATTCAGTAAACTGAATTTCACAGGATAGAAAATTAATAGAAATCATTATTTATTATTTTACGCCCTGAAAGGGCAGATTATTTCAGCCCAACGGCAACGCCTTGGGTGAAAGATAATTAAATATTTTATCGTCCTGAAAGGACATCTTAAAACTTTTAGAATAATCATTAAAACCCGTAGCACGAAGCAATTCGTACGGGAAATAAAATCCTGTAGTACGGCTTCAAGTCCGTGCTACAGGTCTGGTATTTAATTTTTTTTATGCGTTTTCATGTGGATACTTTTCGATTAATACAAAGGTAGTTTTACCGAATATCAAAAAAAATTAAAAATCAAAAATAGTTAATCCTTGCCTGTCCTGCTTGAGTAATTTTAAAAACACATATTTCTATTTAAACCAAAACCGGATACTTTTCAAAAAAACAAACACCGAATTTTTTACATATTAAATGTAATCTGCCCATTCAGGGCGTTCTTTTCGCAGTCAAATACTATAATCCCGAGGCGTTGCCATCGGGCTGAATTAAAATGGGCTTTCAGCCCGCTATACAAAAAAAATATCTATTTTTTCTATTAAATTCTCCTGATAAAATACTCAGCAAATTGAATTTTACAGGATAAACCACTTAATGACAACTAATGACAATTAATGACTATTTAATGACAACCAATGACTATTTAATAACAATTGAATGACTATCAACCTATTACAAAGTAGGATAAAAAGCATCTTCAATATGTTTAATAATATTTTTATCAGGTAAAACAATAATTGAAATAACATCGAAACGTGTTTCGCATGACACATCAAAAAAATTAATATACATTTCTGTAGCTCTTATGAGAAATTTCTGTTTTTTTTTGGTAACGGCAAATTCAGGCTCTACCAAATAATTTGAGCTTCGTGTTTTTACTTCTACTATTACTAAAAAATCTTTATCCTGCGCTATGATATCAATTTCGTCTTTTCCATAACGCCAGTTAGTCTTTTTAATAATATACCCTTTTTTGATAAGATATTCTCTTGCAAGAGCTTCGCCAAATTTCCCCAATTCGTTATGTTCAGCCATTATTTTAAAACTAAGTGAAGAATAATATAATAAATTAAATATAAGATGCTAAAGCCTAAAAGTAAGAACAGAAAATTATTAAAAATCCTTTTTGCCTGTTTTTTTGATTCGTCGGGTTTATGGTATGAAAATACTACATTAGATTCATTGTCATCAACACTTAAAGATATTTCTCGACCTAAAAACAAAGCGTTGTTAATAGGAATATGACCTGCGGAAAACCCGAAACATACAGGATAATTATATTCGGAAACTGTTTCCTTGATTATTTCATATGCTGTCTTGCCAAAAGGAATATCATTATCTCTCATCTTACTCATGCCCCCAACAATCAATCCCGCAAGATTATCAAGTTTTCCTGCTCTTTTCAGAGCTTTCATCATTCTGTCGATATGATATAAATATTCGTCTAAATCTTCAATGAAAAGTATTTTACCTGTGCAATCAATGTCAGAATTAGAACATAGAAGGCTGTATAAAACTGACAGGTTGCCACCAATTAATACTCCTTGTGTTGAGCCTTTACGGGATAATTTTTCGGTTCTAAAAGAGTATGAAATTTTTTCACCGAATAATGCTTTTTTTAAACTTATTATTGATTCAGTATCGGAGCCGTCAACAGGAAAATCTATTGGCATACAAGCATGTAAAGTCTCAATCTTAAAATTATTGAAAATATGTGAATGTAAAACTGTAACATCACTATAACCGACAATCCATTTAGGATTTTTAATAAAGTTTGAAAAATCTAATTTATCAATTATTCTGACAGTGCCATAACCGCCACGTGCACAAATAATAGCTTTAACTGTTACATCATCGAGCATCTGTTGAAAATCCATTACTCTTACCTCATCAATACCTGCAAATTGATTTTCCTGTTTAAAAATATTGTCTCCTAAAACAACATTTAAACCCCATTCTTTATATTTTTTTATTGCTGCTTCAATTTCCTCATAAGATATTTTCCGGGCAGTAGCAACAATAGCAATTTTATCTCCTTTCTTTAAATATTCAGGTTGTTTCATTTTTTAAAATTACAACAATTTTTTTAATTACATAAAATCCGCAACAATTTTTATTAATTTTAATTTATTAGATATTTACGCAATTATTTCTGCATTAACCTTAACCTCAATCTCAATTTCAACCTCTATGCATAATCAGTTTTTAATTATTATTTATGCTAAAAAAAATATACAATCAAAATAGGATACATTTTTTTATCTTTGTCAAAATTAATATTTAAAAAGACAATTAATGTTTAATAATAAAAAACCCAAAAGATATACAGTAACCTCGGCTTTACCATACGCAAACGGGCCTATTCATATAGGACATCTTGCAGGCGTTTATATTCCTGCTGATATTTATGTGCGTTATCTTCGTTCTGTTGGAGAAGACGTACTTTTTATCGGTGGCTCTGATGAACACGGTGTGCCTATTACTATAAAAGCTAAAAAAGAAAATGTTTCTCCTCAGAAAATTGTGGACAAATATCATAATATTATAAAAAAATCTTTTGAAGACCTTGGCATTTCATTTGATGTTTATTCACGAACATCATCAGAAATTCATCATAAAACAGCATCAGATTTTTTTACTAAACTCTATAATAAAAATATTTTTATAGAAAAAACTTCATTACAATATTATGATGAAGAAAATAAACAGTTTTTAGCTGACAGATATATTACGGGAACTTGTCCTCATTGTGGTTATGACAAAGCTTACGGTGATCAGTGCGAAAACTGCGGTACTTCATTAAATTCAACGGATTTGATAAATCCAAAATCTGCTCTTAGCGGGAATATCCCTGTGATGAAAGAAACAAAACATTGGTTTCTGCCTTTGGATAAATACGCACCATGGCTAAAAGAATGGATATTAAAAAAGCATAAACACGACTGGAGAGCAAATGTTTACGGACAATGTAAATCGTGGTTGGATAACGGATTACAGCCTCGTGCTGTTACCCGCGACCTTAACTGGGGCGTTAAAGTGCCTCTGAAAGATGCTCAAGGCAAAGTGCTTTATGTTTGGTTTGATGCTCCTATAGGCTATATTTCTGCTTCAAAAGAATGGGCTGAAAAAAACAATAAAGATTGGGAAGTATATTGGAAAGATAAAGAAACAAAACTCGTTCATTTTATTGGTAAAGATAATATTGTGTTTCACTGTATTATTTTCCCTGTTATGTTAAAAGCAGAAGGCTCATATATTTTGCCTGACAATGTTCCTGCCAACGAATTTTTAAACCTTGAAGGCGATAAAATTTCAACATCAAGAAACTGGGCTGTATGGTTGCACGAATACCTTAAAGAGCTTCCCGGAAAACAGGATGTGCTCAGATATGTGCTTTGTGCAAATGCCCCAGAAACTAAAGATAATGACTTTACATGGAAAGATTTTCAGGCTAAAAATAATAATGAACTCCTTGCCATTTTTGGTAATTTTGTTAATCGTACTATTGTTTTAACGCATAAATATTTTGATGGCATTGTTCCTGAAATTACCGAGCTTACTGATGTTGACAATGCTGTTATTGAAAAAATTAAACTTTTTCCCGAGAGCATTTCAAAAAGTATTGAAAACTATCGTTTCCGTGAAGCTCTTAACGAAATGATGAATTTAGCACGTCTTGGTAATAAATATCTTACTGATACCGAGCCGTGGAAAATTTTTAAAACTAATGAAAATAGAGTTAAGACAATATTAAATATTTCGTTGCAGATATGTGCAAACCTGTCAATATTATGCGAGCCGTTTTTGCCGTTTACATCCGAAAAGCTTTTAAGTATGTTGAATATAAAAAAGATAAATTGGGCGGAAGCAGGAAAAATGGATTTGATTAAATCATTGTCAAAGCTTAACAAACCTGAATATTTGTTTCAAAAAATTGAAGACAATGTTGTTGAGACTCAGATACAAAAACTTATAAACACTAAAAAAGCAAACGAACAGGACGAAAAAGAAGTAAAACCTTTTAAGGATAATATTGAGTTTGATGATTTTTCAAAAATTGATATCAGAAGCGGCACAATATTAGAAGCTGAAAAGGTAGCGAAAACAAAAAAACTTATAAAACTTCTTATTGATACAGGTATTGACAAAAGAACAGTTGTGTCAGGTATAGCAGAATATTATAAACCACAGGATTTAATTGGGAAAAAGGTGAGCATTATTGTTAACCTGGCACCTAAAAAATTAAAAGGAATAATGTCGGAAGGAATGATTTTAATGGCAGAAAATTCTGATGGCAAGCTTAGCTTTGTTTCTCCTGAAGGAAATCCTGATAATGGTTCTGAGATAAAATAAAATTTATTGTAAAAATTATTTTGTAAAGAAATTTTTAGATTTTTGCAGAATTAAAATTTGGCCCCATAGTTCAAGGGATAGAACGGAAGTTTCCTAAACTTTAGATTCAGGTTCGAGTCCTGGTGGGGCTACTCTTTAAAAGTTTAAAAAATTAAATTTTTTTAAACTAATTGTTGCAAATTAAAAAAGAATATTTATTTTTGCAGTCCAATTAAAAAATTCCTCTTTAGCTCAGTTGGTTAGAGCATCTGACTGTTAATCAGAGGGTCCTAGGTTCGAGTCCTAGAAGGGGAGCAAGGAAGCCACTTTTTTAAGTGGCTTTTTTTTTAAATAAAATTTTAAATTTGCTTTTTATTCATCACAAAAACAGCTCGCTATGACAAAAATTCTCGGCATTGGTAATGCATTGGTTGACATAATTATAAAACTCGATTCAGATAAAATTCTTGATGATTTTTCTTTGCCCAAAGGCAGTATGCAATTAATTAATAAAGAAAAAATAAAATTTATGTTAGAGCATACAGCAGATTATAAAAAGCATAAATCTTCGGGTGGCTCAGCAGCCAATACAATTCACGGACTATCTAAACTTGGTGTAAAAACCGGCTATATAGGAAAAATCGGAGATGATGAACTTGGTACATTTTTTACAAATGATATGAGCAAACTGAATATTGAGCCTGTGGTTTACAAAAGTCAAACAGCTACAGGAACATGTATGTCGTTTGTAAGTCCTGATTCGGAACGTACTCTATGCACTTATCTCGGTGCTGCCATTGAGCTTAATGCCGAAGACCTTGTCGAGTCGGCTTTTAATGGTTATGATTATTTTCATATCGAAGGTTATCTTGTTCAAAATCATGAATTGATTGAAAGAGCTTTGTATCTTGCAAAAAAAAATAATCTTTATGTTTCCCTTGACCTTGCAAGTTATAATGTTGTTGAAGAAAATCTTGAATTTTTGAAATCTCTTACAAAAAAATATGTAGATATTATTTTTGCTAACGAAGAAGAAGCAAAAGCATTTACAGGAGAAGAACAAGCTGAAAAAGCATTAGACATTATTTCAGAATATTGTGATATTGCCGTTGTTAAAATTGGCAGATTTGGTTCATTAATAAAAAAAGATAATAAAACATATAAAATAGGAGTGATAGATTCCCAATGTATTGACACAACAGGAGCAGGGGATCTTTATGCATCAGGTTTTCTTTATGGTTTGACAAAAAATTATGATCTTGAAAAATCAGGTAAAATCGGAGCTATAACAGCAGGAAATGTCATTGAGATAATAGGGACAAAAATGAGTGATGATAAGTGGACAGCAATAAAAAATCAAATAGAGCAAATTTAAGGAATAATATCTTTGTTTTGTTTTTTATTATTATTCAGATTTTTATACATTTGCCGAATTAAATTTTTTTATAATTAATAACCAATCATAAAATGAAAGTATACACAACAAACGAACTTAGAAATATTGCATTAATAGGAGGTGCAAAGTCAGGTAAGACTATTCTTTCTGAATCAATGCTTTTCGAAGGAGGAGTTATAAGCAGGAGAGGTACAATAGAAGATAAAAATACATTGTCAGACTATAAGGAAATTGAATTAGATAAACAAAATTCTGTTAGTTCAACAGTACTTTATGCTGAATATCAAGGAAAGAAAATTAATTTTATTGATACTCCCGGATTTGCCGATTATATTGGAGAAGTTGTTACTGCATTAAATATTGCTGATACTGCATTAATGGTTGTTAATTCACATAATGGCGTAGAAGTTGGCACAGAGATTTCGTGGAAACAAGCAGAGAAATTAAACAAACCTGTTGTTTTTGTCGCTAATCAGATGGATCACGAAAAAGTTAATTTTGATGATACTTATAACCAGTTAAAAGAATATTTTGGTGATAAAGTTATTTTAGCACAATATCCTGTAAATGCAGGACCAGAATTTGATACTGTTATTGACCTTGTTCAGATGAAGATGTTAAAATTCCCTGTTGGTGGTGGAAAAACTGAAGTAGCTGAAATTCCTGATAGTGAAAAAGATAAAGCAGAAGAATTACATGCTGCTCTAGTAGAAGCTGCTGCTGAAGGTTCTGAAGAATTAATGGAGAAATATTTTGAAAATGAAGGTCTTGAAAAAACTGAAATTCAAAAAGGTATTAAATTAGGCGTTCTTAGCAGAAGTTTATTCCCTGTTTTTTGTACATCTGCTAAACAAAATCAAGGCGTTGGCAGATTATTAGAATTTATTATCGCCTCTATTCCTGCTCCTAACGAAGTTCCGGGAAGAAAAAATTCAGAAGGAAAAGAAGTTACTTGTAATGCTGATGACCAAACTGCATTATTTATTTTTAAAACCTCAATAGAACCTCATTTAGGAGAAGTATGTTTCTTTAAAGTTTTCGCAGGTGAAATCACTGAAGGTATGGATTTGATTAATTCTGATACAGGAAATAAAGAAAGAATTTCTCAATTATTTATTATCGCAGGTAAAAATCGTGAAAAAGTTGAAAAAGCTGTTGCCGGTGATATTGCTGCTACCATTAAACTTAAAGATTCTAAAAATAATATTACTTTAAATTCTTTAAAAAATCCTGATTTAAAAATCGAAAAAATTGTTTATCCTGAGCCTGTTTATTTTACTGCTATTAAAGCTGTTAATTCTTCAGATGATGAGAAATTAGGTGTTGCTTTAAACGAAATTCATAAAACAGACCCTACTATTCTTATTGAATATTCCCGCGAATTAAAACAAATGATTATTAGCGGTCAAGGTGAATTACACATTAATACTCTTAAATGGATTCTTGATAATGTTTATAAAATTGAAACAACTTTTAGTACTCCTAAAATTCCTTACAGGGAAACTATTACTAAATCAGCAAGAGCTAACTATCGTCATAAAAAACAATCAGGAGGTTCAGGACAGTTTGGTGAAGTACATCTTATGATTCAGCCTTACAGCGAAAATATGCCAAAGCCTACTGATTTTCCTATACGACATACAGATACTTACGATTTGGACTGGGGTGGTAAATTAGTTTTCAACAACTGTATTGTTGGTGGTGCTATTGATGCAAGATTTATGCCTGCAATTTACAAAGGTGTTATGGAAAGAATGGAAGAAGGTCCTTTAACAGGTTCTTATGCTCGTGATATTTCTGTTTATATTTATGATGGAAAAATGCACCCTGTTGACTCAAACGAGATTTCTTTTAAACTTGCAGGACGTCATGCTTTTAGTACTGCTTTTAAAAATGCAGGTCCTAAAATTATGGAACCTATTTATAACGTTGAAGTATTAGTTCCTGAAGAAATGATGGGTAATGTTATGACAGACCTACAAGGAAGAAGAGCTATTATTATGGGTATGGAAGGTGAAGGTAAATATCAAAGAATTAAAGCAAGAGTGCCTTTGGCTGAAATGAACAGATATTCTACTGCTTTAAGCTCATTGTCTAGTGGAAGAGCTACTTTCTCTATGAAATTTGAAGAATATGCTCAGGTTCCAAATGATGTTCAGGTACAATTACTTAAAGCTTACGAAGAAGCTCAAAAAGAAGAAGATTAATATTTGTTTTTTTCATAATATTAAAAAGGTGTTTCGTTTTTGCGAAACACCTTTTTCTTTTTATTGCCACGTATTATTTTTTTATAATTTAATTATTTTTTTCTGATATTTATTTTTATCAGAATAAATTACCAACAAATAAACACCTGAACTATATGATGAAAGGTTTAACTTTATTTTTTTCTCATTATTAAAATCTTTAAAAATTTCTTTCTTGCTATTTAATAAATCTATAATTTCAATTTTTCTTATTTCTGATAATTTTTTTTCAATAAAAATATAATCATTAACAGGATTGGGATAGATATTTATAAAATCGTTAATATTTTTTAAATCTTTAATATTTATAGTAAAATCACCTCCATAATAAACTCCATTGTTTGTCCCAACCATAATATTTTGGCTATAAACAGGATATGTATCGAAACAATAAACATCTTCAAAATCGGCAATTTTATGTTTTTCTCCCATTTCAACAGGGTCAACTAAAAATAAACCACCGGAATTCAGACAACCAACGACGAGATAACCATAATACTCATATAATTTGTCAGGATAGATAAAATTATTGATGAAAACTAAATTATTGATATTTCCATTTTCGTACTCAACTTTATAAACACAGTCTGAGTAACTTCCATTACCGCAAGCTATAAAAATATCATGGCTATTATTATTAAGATGACTACTAACAAATATATCATTTATTGGAAGATCAAGCGATACGGAGTTAAAAGTATCTTCATCCTGAATAAAAAGTTCATTATCTGCTGCAACAAATAATCTACCATAATTATCTATTTCAGCATCTTTAACATTTTTTGAATTAAAAAACTCAATATTTGTCCATTCATCACCATCAGAAGAATGTAGAAGTCCTCCTTTAGAACTTCCCCGGCCATATCCAAAATAATAGTATGAAGATAATTTCTTTACAAAATTTGGAGGTGAAGAATAAGTTATAAGACTAAATTCATGCGTAGCAACATCAAATTTATATAGTCCGTCGCTGTTGCTTCCACAGCCAAAAGCACAAAAAATCCGGTTATTTGTTATGTCCGGTTCAACAGAGATAACACCTAAATTTGTTGCAATAGAATAAATATTTAATGAGTCGGGAGATGTAAAATAAGATAATCCGCCATTGTTTCCCGGCAAGGCAAATATTAATCCATTTTCTTGAATTCCGGGAATATTTGAAAATTCCATATCCATAACAGGACGCTCAATAGAAGGATATGGATGTTCCCACCAATCGCGTATCTGTGCTGTAGTTTGAAACGTAATTATTGAAATTGCTAAAAATGTTATAAGTTTTTTCATACGATTATATCTTTATAGATAGAAAAATTTAAAGGCTCTAAAATTTTATTATACTTATTTTTTTCTAATTTGTTACAATAATCAGGGAATATTTTTTATTTTTAATAAGATATATTAACTCCAAATTTCAGTTTTAATAATATAAAGTCTTTTTTTTGAGATATTTTCAAAATTTCGCATTAAGATAACTACAGGAACGAGCTCGAATATTCTGAACTAAACACTTAATCTATGGCAACTTTTTTATTGGATTACAACAATTTTAAATCTTCCATCAAAATTTAAAAGATTCTATAAAAAATTAAATCCCTTTCCATTTAAAAGTCTCAATAAAATAATCAATGTCATCTTTAATAAAATCAATAACAGGCTGTAAAGAATCGTTATTAGGTTCAACATTAAAATACAAAGCAGCTCTAAGGAAATTATCAGTGCTGTCGGTCAGATAAAATTGATATGTAGAAGCTGTTGCATTACCCTCAATATTATAAATTTTACCGTAAACATTTTCAGGCTTATTAATAATTATTTTTTCACCGATACTGGTTGCTTTGGGAATATGTTTCATAACCAAAGTTCTGGTATCTTCAAGATAGTCATTCAAATTATTATTAATTTTTTTATAGCTAATATGGATGCTTCCCTTAAATTCGGGATATTCAATGTTTATCCAAAAAGGTTGATTTTTTGAATATTTATCAGCAACAATTTTCGTATAAACAGGATAATAAAAAGTATAAGGAAATGTAGAATCAAATTTGATATATTCTTTCTTTGGCATATCGATTCTATAATATCCTCTAGGTCGTGGCATATAATTATTTTCGCACGACAATAAAGAAAAAATTATTGTAAGAGCACAGAATATATGTAAAAGATTTTTTTTAATCATTTATACTTAGTTTAACTTTTTTAATACGTCGTTTGTCAACAGATAATATTGTAAAGACAAAATTTTGAAAATTCACTGATTCATTTTTATTAGGAATTTTGCCTTCAAGTTCAATAATCAAACCTGCAATAGTATCAGATTCTCCTTTTACCTCATCAAAAATTGAATCATCAACATTAATAATTTTCGAGAAATCGTTTAAAGAGATTTTAGCGTTAAAAATATAATTTTTTTCATCAATTTTTTCATAATTCAATTCTTCATCATCTGTATCATATTCATCGCTAATTTCACCTACAATTTCTTCAATAATATCTTCTAGTGTAATAATACCGGATGTCCCTCCATATTCGTCAACAATAACAGCCATGTGAATTTTTTTCTCTTGAAATTCTTTTAAGAGATCATTAATTTTTTTATTTTCAGGAACAAAGAAAACTTCTCTCAGCAGTTTGTTCCAATTAAAATCGACGGTTTTGTTAAGATGTGGTAATAAATCTTTGATATACAATATTCCAATAACATTATCGAAATTATTTTTATAAGTTGGAATTCGCGAATAACCGGAGTCATTAATAATTTTTAATAAATCAATAAAATTTATTCTTGAGTCAACAGCCACGACATCAAGACGCGGTTTCATAATTTCTCTTACTTCAATATCGCCAAATTTTGCAATACCCTTAAGCATTTTTTTCTCTTCTTCCTGCGTGTCTTTGTCAGATGTAATATCAATAGCATCAGAAAGTTCACTCATAGAAATATTATGGCCTTTTTTATTTATTCTTTTATCAATTATTGAAGTAGAATTAATTAGTAAGGAACTAAAAGGATAAAAGAATTTGCATAAAAATGATAAAGGTTTCGCCATTATTAATGCAAATTTTAAAGAAAATTGGTTTGCATAAATTTTTGGCATTATTTCACCAAATAATAATATTATTGATGTTATTACAAATACTTGAAGAATAAATCCTAAAATAACATAATTTTCAAAATTGAATATTCTGTTTACAATAAATGAAGATAAAATTATAATAGAAACATTTATAAAATTATTTGATATTAAAATTGTTGCTAATAAACGTTTTGGTTTTTTAAGCAAAGAAAGTATCAAGGAATATTTTTTTGATTTACTAATGTTGATTTTATTTAACTGTAAAGGAGTAAGCGAAAAAAACGCTATTTCAGAGCCGGAAATCATAGCGGAGAAAAACAATAATAATACTAATATTATAAATGTAATAATAATATCAGCAGAAAATGTTTTTATAATGGTATTATAA
>JAGGUV010000047.1 GCA_021158345.1 Bacteroidales bacterium | reverse complement strand
GCTCCTGCTCCTGGTACCTGGAAGGTCTCAAGTAAATTTCCACTTAAATCATATTTATAGAAATCATTACCATTCCATTTTGTTACATAAATAAAGTTACCGTCTGATTCTACTCCTGCTTCTCCTGCTGCTACCGCACATGGGAATTGAAATTGAAGATCCCAGGTATTCTTTATTCCACCTGATATAATTCTATGTTTCGGACTGTATTCTAAAGTGCCATCTATGGTATTTTCTCTCTTTCGTATGGATAATACTTTCATATCTGATGATGGTGGATCCCATGTAAGATATAAATTATTATAAGCTATTGAATCCTCTATGTTCAAAGGTGGATTCAAATATTCACATGGACAATATGTAAACGGACATTGTACTTTATATGAGCAGTATCCAAAATTATTTATTCTTATAGAAGCAATATATGTCTGACCTACTATCAATGTTACATAATCTTTATAATCTAATGTTAAGTCATTAGTAGAAGCAATCAAACTTCCGTCTAAAAATAATTCATAGTATTTTAAATCTTTTGCTTTATTTTTACCTACCTCTACGTTTATCTTAACATCATCTAAACATATCCCTTGTCCACCATTACTTTCAGGAGCAAAGCCTTCGAATGCCAAATAATAAGTATCTGTTACTTCCGGTAATTCTAAAGTTTCATATTTCCATAATGCTGCAGGTGAAGGATAGGTTACTATTATCTTCCATGTATCATTCTTTGATTTCTTATAGAATACTTTCAAATCATCTACTCCGCCGGATCCCGGTACTTGTGCATACCAGAAGGATAAAGTAGGACAAATTGCATTGTTTAAGTCTAACTCTGGTGTTACTAATTTTGTTTTTGCAAAATTTCCTGTGAAGCAAGCATTATAATCACCTGAATGAGCATATGTCATTCCTGCGCCACCTGTCTGTACTGTCCATGGTACTGAATCTAATATGTATTCCTGTGTCCAGCCTGATGGTATTGATCCGCATTCAAAGCCTTCTTCAAATACTGTTACAAATTCTATTCCCGGTGGTAACCAAGTAGCTATAGCTGTTTGGTTATCTACTTTAAAATTTCTTGGTGGCATATTTTGTCCTTCTAATGATTCTAATTCTACATTAATAGTAATATCGCCTGTAATCCATATACCTTCTAATATATATGGAAAGTAACCTTCTTTTGTTACAGACATATCATAAGAGCCATTCCAAACAGAAGGAAATACTAATATTCCGTCGGCAGGTACAGCATAATCATAGATATGCTCAGGATTTCCGTCAAGATTAATAAATTTTACGTATGCTCCTTCTGCACTATTATTATTGTTTGTAGTTACGTTTACTGTTACCTCTGACTCCCAGTCCTTACCAAGAAGATTAGAAAATACAGGAATAGACTGAATGCCGTTTGCATAATTTGCTTTTACAGCCCATAAATAACCACCGGGAGCTAATGCTTCCCAGCCATTATCTCTATATTGTGTGTTTGTTGTTGTTAATAATAAAGTCCATAAGGTTTCATCACCTTCCTGTCCTTCCTTTAATCTATATACGTCAAAGCCTGATAATGCTTTTGTAGCTTTACCGTCATCATAAATATTTTCATAAGTAGAATCTGGTAATTCCCAGGTAATATCTACTGCTTCACCATCAGTTTGAACAAGCTGTGCTAAAACAGCTTTGGGAGGATTAGGCTCTTTAATTAAAGCAAAATCCTGACTTATAACATCATTATCAATAACAGTAACACCTACTGTTTGTGATTGATACCCTGCTTTTGTACATGTAATATTTTGAGTTCCATCACCAATTTCCACATAGTCCTGAGAAAATGTCAAAACAGATGAAAATAAAAAAATCACAAATAACAAAAAAAATTTAATAACCTTTTTCATAACTTTATATTATTATAATTAACTTAATTTCAAATATTTAAAAATAATATTCAAAAATCGGAAACTAAAATTTTTGAAAAGGGATGAATTTCAACTTTCAAGTCTCCGGTTTTATAATATAATCATACTCTTGTATGTTGTAAATCAATCATGGATGTTTCATAAGTTTAAGATATTAATTATTAACAACTTCAGAACTCCTGACACTAAACTTAAATATCAACAACATAAAAGTTCTTGTTCGTAAATTAGATTTGTCGTATATTTCCACAAATTTACAAAATAAATTATGCAAATGCAACTTTTGATTTAATTAAATTTAAAATATTAATTTTTAACAATTTCAGAATTCCTCAGTCTCAATGAAAATAATAGGGGGAGTACAGATTTAAATTAGTATAATTGTATTATGGAACAAGAAGAAATATTAAAATATATCCTTCCAAAAAAATTTATTGAATATTTTAATTTAATAGGAATATATCCAACCGTGAATCCGTTATGTTTTTCTTTAAAAGAAAAACATAGCTCCACCGGAACATGAAGAAAAAAAAACAGGAATCCAAAGATTTTTTACAATCTATACAAATTATTGATTTTCCGATACGAGACAAACGAGTGATATTACGTGTTCGTAGGAGAAAATAGAGAGACAAGAAAACAGGGAAGACCTATACAAGAAACTATGAGCTAAAAGCAGAAGGCACAAGCAATACAAAAGAATTTGCGACTTTTTTAAAAGGAGTACTTAGATAACAATCCTGCAAGTGCGAATAGTGTTGGTAAAAATTACCGTATTGATGGCAGCCAATTAGCAAGACATTACAAAAATCATTTAAGCAATTATTATGATTGGGAGCAGTTCGACCATGCTGGAGAATAGATTTTATATGTTGGAAAGATTGTGTTTGGATGAAATAGTATTGTCTGATGGGAGCGCTTTATACAGTGCTGACTAACGCAAAAAACAGATGTCAGAAAAATAGTCTTATTGCCATGATACAAGGAGTTAAATCAAGCAATATTTGCGAAATAAAAATAGACTATAATGATACTCCCCCTATTATCTTCATTGAGCCGTTATTAAAAACATATAAATAAAATTATAAATAAAAAAAGGCGACAAAACTGTCGCCTTTTTTTCTGTGATATTCAATTTAATGATTATTTAATTATTACTACTTTTTTGGTTATTGTTTTACCGTCTTCTGTAGTAAATTGCATTAAATATGTTCCTGCTTTATATTCAGATGTATTTATCTGAATTGCTTTTGTTGATGTAACATTTGTTCCATATACAACTTGTCCTACATAATTATAAACTTTGATTTCTCTTATATCATTGCTTACTTTTATGTTTAATACGTCAGTTGCAGGGTTAGGATAAATACTTACCATACCGGACTCTTCGTTGATACCAACATTGAAATCAGCTGTTACTTCATTTGAAGGTACTGATTCACAAGCATCATATACTGCTGTTACATAATATGTATATAATCCATCTATTGGTGGTACATCTGTATATGTAGGTTCTATTACTACATTTTCGTTAATCTGTACACCATCTCTGTAAACATTGAAGCCGACTAAGCCTTTAGCATCAAATGCTGCTGCTTTAGAATCTGTTTGCTCAACTTTTAGAGTACCTTGTTTAGCTGTTCTTTCTACATCTTGTATTGCTGATAAGCTAATTGTTTCTCCTTTTGATGAGGTTACAAATCCTTGGATGTTCCAGTTATAATCCAATCCATATGCT
>JAGGUV010000044.1 GCA_021158345.1 Bacteroidales bacterium | reverse complement strand
ATATTATATTGACTTACAGTTATTAAGGTTTAATAATAATTTTGATTTCTCATTTGACATTGATAAAAATATTAATATCGAAAACATTAAAGTCCCGCCAATGTTAATACAGCCTTTTGTAGAGAACTCAATTGAACATGGCATTAAAAACCTTACTGACCGTAGAGGAAAAATTAAAATAAAAATAGAATTTAATGATAAAACGTTATGTTACAAAATAGAAGATAATGGCATTGGCTTTGAAATGGCTAAAAATATTGAAGCTTCAATGAAAACATCAGATTACGAAAAACAATCATTAGCTGTTTCTATTACTAAAGACAGACTCAAATTATTAGGAAAGAAAAAATATAAAGAATCAAGATTAAAGATTATTCAGAAAAAAAATGAAAAAGGAGAAGTAAATGGTGTATTGGTAAAAATCTGTGTTCCTTATATTATATAATTAGTGCTTTGAAAAAAAATATTAATTTTAATTAAAAACATTATGATAAAAACTATTATTATCGACGATGAAGTAAAATCAAGAGAGACATTATTATATCTTCTAAAAGAAAATTGTAAAAATATATCTGTTATAGGACAGGGATTTAATGTCAAATCTGCTATTGAAGTTATAAATAAATACAAACCGGAATTAGTTTTTCTTGATATTAATTTGCCTGATGGTACAGGCTTCGACATATTAAAAAAGCAAAAAAAAATAAATTTTAAAATTATTTTCATTACTGCTTATAATGAATATGCTGTTAAAGCTTTTAAATTTAGTGCTATAGATTATTTATTAAAACCTATTGTTACAGAAGAATTGATAGAAGCCGTAAATAAAGTAGTAAAATACAGAGAACTTGAAGAATTAGATCTTAAATACAAAAATTTTTTAAACAATATAAGTACATCGAAAGAAAACCACAAAATTGTATTAAGGACCTCCGAAGGCATGTATATAGTTAATGTAAACGATATTATGAGATGCGAATCTGACAGGAATTATACAACCATTTATCTTACAAATAAAAAAACAATTGTTACTGCCAAAACATTAAGCAAGTATGAAGAACTATTCAAAAAATATAATTTTTATCGAGTCCATCAATCTCATTTAATTAATCTAAGCCATGTTATTAGTTATGAAAAGAAAAATTACGGAACTATTGTTATGAGCGATTATACTAGGTTACCTGTTTCTTCCAGGAAAAAAAATGATATAATTGATATAATAAATAACCTATAAATCAACACGAATGATAAATAAACCATAGCGTATGATAAATAAACCGTAGCATATATCCTTTTCATTTTTATTTTATGTTTTCTGATATTATATTTGTAAAATAATACATTTATAATTATGCATAAAATTTTTAAATCATCTGTTTTTTGTGGAGGAAGTTTAATTAATCCTGAAAAAATTGAATTTTTTTCAGACAATACTATTGTTTACAAACAAAATAATATTTTAAACCATTCTCAATTCTCAATTTCCCTCCCAATATATAATATCATTTCTATAGATATTTTTCCAAAAATTTTCGGTAATCAAATTGTAATCAGAAGTTTCAACAGATCTGATATTATTGCAAACGGCTTTTCTGATAAACAAACGAAAATAATTAAGTCCTTTATTACAGCATAATTTTTAACTCCCGGTTTTTTATTATCTTTGATATCTTATACTAATATTTTATAATGATATGTAATAGTATGGATTTTGATTTCAAACTATTTGATAAACCTGTCTCTTATTATCAATCAATGATAAACGATATTGAAAATGCAAAAAAATATGTTTATCTTGAAATATATCGTTTTAATAATGACCCAGAAGGTGCTAAATTCAGAGATGTATTAGCAAAAAAAACAAAACAAGGTATTGAAGTAAAACTATTATTAGATTCCTGGGGAACATCTACCAGATTATCTTTTTTCATGGATATTATTAAAAATGGTGGAGAAGTTAGATTTTTTAAAAAAATCAAATTTTTCTTCGACTTTTTTACTAAAAACCATAGAAGAAACCACAAAAAATTATTAATTATCGACGATAAAATTTCTTATATCGGTTCAGGAAATATTGCTGCCTATTCAATTGATTGGCGTGAATTAATGCTCAGACTTCATAGTGATATTGCACTGCATTTTAAAAAAATATTTCTTTACGATTATAAAAATTATAATAAGTATAAATATAATCAAAGAGGATATTTTAAAAATATAAAATTTCAAGAATTTACAATTTTACGCGATAGACCTTCAATTATTCAACAAAGAATCAGACGTAAATTTATTAAACTTATTAAAACCGCCGAAAAAAATATAATAATTGAGACACCGTATTTTCTACCAGGTTATAAATTACGAAAAGCATTGGCGGATGCAGGGAAAAAAGGCGTTGATGTAAAAATATTAACACCAAAATATTCTGATGTGCGTATTGTTGACATTTTACGAGATAGATACCTTGGGAAATATTATATAAATAATGTTAAAATTTTATTTTTTCTGCCAGTTAATTTACACTCTAAGTTATTGATGATTGATAATAAAACTTTTTTAATGGGATCTTCAAATTTCGATTACAGAAGCTCAAGATACCAACACGAAATTTGCCTAATGGGAACAAATAAAAATATTATCAAATCATTAAATAAGCATATTTCTGTAACATTAAAATATTGTGAACATTTTAATTATGAAGAGTGGTTAAAAAGACCATTAATATTAAGGTTTTATGAATGGTTATTATTGCCTTTGCGGTATTTGCTCTAAAATTTTATTTTCTCTATTCACAAAATATACTCCTATAAAAATTAATATTGCTGATATTATTTTATATAAATTAATTGTTTCTCCATTAATAATTAATGCTATAAGAGCTGCAACCAAAGGTTGAATATACATATAAAACCCTGCAACTGTCGCATTTAAAGTCTCCAAAGAATATGTTGTCAATAAATAAGCTATAAAAGTTGTCCCAATAACAACATATAACAATGCACTCCAGGAATATGTTGTAAAATTACTAAAATTGATACTGCTTATTTTATTGTATGTGAATGGAATAATAAAAATAAATCCAAACAAGAAAATCCATTTCATTATTGTTATGACTTTATATTTATTCATTAATGGTTTCACCAACACTAAATATAATCCATAAGCAGAAATATTTATAAAAATAATAATATTCCCTCTAAGAGTATCAGTACCAAACGATAATTTCCTGCCATATAAAATAAGTAAACCCGAACCAAGTGCTCCTAAAATTATTCCGATTATTTTATTTCCTGTGATTTTTTCCTTTATTATTATACTTGCAAAAACAACTACTAAAATCGGTGAAGATGCATGTATAATTGAAGTGTTTACAGGCGTGGTTAAAGACAAGCCTTTAAAAAAACAGGTCTGATTTATGGCAACACCAAATAAACTACAAACTGCGATTTTAATAAAATCCTTTCCTTCAATTTTTTCACGTTCCGAAAAAATGCTTACTACCCAAAATAATATCAAAGCTCCTGATACTCTCAAAAATATTATTTGCATAGGGCTCAAATAATTTGGCATTAATCCCTTAGCAATATGATAATTCGCTCCAAATATTATACTTACAATTAATAATGCTAAATGAGATTTTATTCTTTTGCTCATTAAAAATAATTTTATACAAATGTATTATTTTATTAATTAGAGTCCTACTACAAATTATTTTAATGACAGCAAACAAATCAGTATAAAAAAAGGACAACTTATATTAAGCTGTCCTTTTTAAATTAATCATTTTATGGTAATACTAAACTTTTAAATTATGAGATGTCAATTGTTTTATTAACGTTCATTTTACTCTCTTCCTTTTTAGGAAGATTTACTTTTAGAATTCCATCTTCATACTTGGCATTAATTTTTTCTGTTTCAATATTTTCCGGTAAACTGAATGAACGGCTAAATGTACCATAAGAAAATTCTCTTCTTCTATAATTCTTACCTTTTTCTTCTTTTTTAGCCTCTTTCTCCAAAGAAATTGTTAAAACATCATCTTCAAGATTGATTTTAAAATCTTTTTTGTTCATCCCGGGTATTGCAACATCAATATTAAATTCTTTTGCACTCTCAGTAATATTAACTGAAGGTTTGTTGTAATTAAATAATTCGTTTGAGAAAAAATCTCTGTTTATTAATTCATCAAAAATATTTGATAAACCTGTTTCTTTATTATTCCATCTTACTAAGTTCATTTTTTTGCCCTCCTATATTTTTTAGTTTTTAATTTTTTTTTATATATTTTATCAATTTGCATACCATTTAGTATTTTTTAATAATTTAGCAATATTATAGTGTCAACTTGGCATTTATCCTTAAATTTATGTGTCATATTGTCAGCTATAATTATTTATTATTAAATACTAAGATTTATTCTAATTTTATTAAAACAAAAAAATGGCAAAAATTTATGATGTATTTTTTTATGAAGCCTTTAAAGAAGAACAAGAAGCAATAAAAAAATACTTACCAAAAAATATTAATGCAGGTTTTAGCTATAAAACAATTCAGGAAACAAATTCAGAGAACCCTTGCTCAAAAATAATAAGCATCAGAACACAATCTGTTATTCCTGAAGTTTGGTCTGATAAGATTTCAGGGATTTTAACGAGGAGTACAGGCTATGATCACATTCTCAGATATTTAAAAAAAACTAATATAAAAATTCCTTGGGGCTATTTACCTTTATACTGTAACAGAGCTGTTGCAGAGCAAGCTTTACTGCTTTGGCTGGCTCTTTACAGAAAATTGTTTCTCCAAAAAAATAATTTTAATTTATTTCATAGAGATGGATTAACAGGTTTTGAATCTAAAAATAAAAACCTTTTAGTTGTTGGAGTAGGAAATATTGGTTACGAAATATGCAAAATCGGCAAAGGATTAGAAATGAATGTTTTTGGCGTTGACATCATAAAAAAACATAATGATATTAATTATATTGATATTTCCGAAGGATTAAAAATCGCTGATATTATTGTTTGTTCTATGAATCTTACTAATGATAATATTGGATATTTTAATTATTTGAGATTAAAAAAAGCTAAAAAAGGAGTTATTTTTATTAATGTTTCAAGAGGTGAAATGTCACCGTCAAAAGATCTTTTACAACTAATAAAAGAAAATCACTTAGGTGGCCTTGCCCTTGATGTTTATAATAAAGAACCTAAACTTGCAGATGCTTTACGCAATAAAATCAGCACTGAAAATGAAGAAGTTTTAGCTGCTATTGAATTATCAAAATATTCAAATGTTATAACAACCCCTCATAATGCTTTTAATACTTTTGAAGCTGTTGAAAGAAAGGCAAAACATAGCATAGAACAAATTGAATATTTTTTAAAAAACAAAAGATTTCTTTGGGCAAAAAAGATTAAATAAAAAAATTAACCGCAATGATAAAATTTATCAACTAATTTAATAATTTCATCTTCATTATTTTCAATATCTTTTCTTAAAGTTTTATCATTAAAAGACTTAAGATTATTATATAAACCAACTAATAAATTTTGAGAAAAAACATCATATTTTTTATAAATATCACTTTGGTTTAATAATGATTCAGCAGACTCAACACAAGAAGTAGGCAATTGATTTAAATTATCAATAATATCTTTATTTTTATCATCAAAAATATTTACACCAACATATTTTTTTTCTGCATAATCAAGAGCATTTTCCATTTGTAAACCATGACGAGCAGCAACAACTAAACCTGCAAGTAAAAGATAAATATCAGCAGAACCATCAGGACAACGGAACTCAACAGTTTGTTTTTCGCTATAATTTTTATAAGGTTCATCTTCAAGAGGATTAGCATCTTTAGCCATATTTTTTGAGCTTGTCCAACCCAAAGGCACTCTTACAAGAACAGAACGGTTTCTGTCGCCCCAGCAAATATTTGTAGGAGCTTCCTGATGAGGTACTAATCTGAAATATGATGTTGGTATTCTGTTACCAAAAGCTGTTAATGAAGACGATAAATCAAGAATACCAGCAATAACTTTTTTAGCAGCATCTGATAATTTATTATTTTCAACATAAGCATTTTTACCATCTTTAACTAATTTAGTATGAATATGCATACCGCTTCCTGCTTTGCCTAC
The DNA here is from genome assembly GCA_021158345.1 of Bacteroidales bacterium. Taxonomy (GTDB): domain Bacteria; phylum Bacteroidota; class Bacteroidia; order Bacteroidales; family AUK083; genus AUK083. The sequence continues at coordinate 8,734 of JAGGUV010000044.1, read as the reverse complement.
AGTAATTTTTGGAGCAAATGTCAACGACAAACCATATTCATAAGCTAAAGTTCTAAGTATCCATTTTGCTATAACAATTTCATCGGCAGCAGTCTCTACATCTATAGGTAAAAACTCAATTTCGTTTTGTTCGTATAATTTATCATTTAAAATAAAATTTCCTACTTCAGAATGTGCATATTTAATATGTCCTCCCGACTGAGCTATTGCAATCATTGCCTCTTTTCTAAAATCATCATATTTAGTAAAAGGTTCTGATTCGTGATATCCTTTTTGATTTTCAGGTTCAAAAAAATCTTCATATTCACCTATCACGTAAAATTCTAATTCAGCCATTGCTTCAAAAGAATAGCCTGTTTTTTCTTTTAATGTTTTATGTGCTTTTTTTAAGATATATTCAGGTGAACTTTTTAAAGGTTCGCCGTCTTTATCATAAAATGAACAAAGAATATCTAATGCGGGAATTTCTGAAAAAGGATTTAAAAATGCTGTCCTGTATCTTGGTATCACATATAAATCGCTTGAGCCAGCTTCAATATATGAAAATAAACTTGAACCATCTACTCTTTCTCCTGATGTTAAAATGCTATCAAGATATTCAATACTATTTATTACAAAACTTAGTGTTTTTAATCTTCCATCTTCTCCGGGATATCTGAAATTAATCATTTCAATATCATTTTCTACTACATATTTTATAATATCAGACTTAGTAAAATCCTTTGCAGGTTTTTGGAGAAACTGTACTACAGGATTTGGATTTAACTCTATTTCTTTATTCATATTTATCTAATTTTTTAATTAATAATTTCTTGATAAGTAAACAAATATATCAATTATATATTATTTATAATCTATTTTTTTCTTATTAAAATATATTTCAAGTAATTTTTGAGCTGCAACATAAGAACTTATTTTATTATTTAAAATATCATTTTCAAATTCATCTAATAATTTTTTAATATTTTTTTCAGAATAAAAACTATTCTTTAATGATTCATTTATTGTCTCATACATAATTTTGACAGATTGATCTCTACGATTTTTATCAAAGTAACCGTTATTTTTAGTCAAAGCAATATATTTAGTAATTATTTCCCATACATTAACGATGCGATCATTATTAATAGCAGAACAAGTGTCAACAACAGGAGTCCATCCTGATTCTGTTGGAGGATATAAATGCAATGCGTTTTCATATTCACGTTTTGCCAATTTTGCTTTTAACAAATTGTCATTATCTGCTTTATTAATCACAATAGCATCAGCCATTTCCATTATTCCTCTTTTAATGCCCTGAAGTTCATCACCTGCTCCTGCCAACATAAGCAATAAGAAAAAATCAACCATTGAATGAACGGTAATTTCGGACTGCCCTACTCCTACTGTTTCAATAAAAATAATATCAAAACCGGCTGCTTCGCAAAGAATAATTGTTTCCTTTGTTTTTCGTGCAACACCACCAAGTGAGCCTGCAGAAGGTGATGGCCTGATAAAAGCATTTTTATCAACAGACAATTCTTCCATTCTTGTTTTATCGCCTAAAACACTCCCTTTTGTACGCTCACTGCTTGGATCTATTGCAAGAACAGCTAATTTATGACCTGAAGATGTTAGATGCTTTCCTAAAGCTTCAATAAATGTACTTTTGCCTACTCCCGGGACACCTGTTATTCCTATTCTCAGCGACTTACCTGAATATGGAAGACATTTTTCAATTATCTGCTGTGCTAATTTTTGATGCTCAAAAAGCGAGCTTTCTATCAATGTTATTGCCCGACTTAATATTGTCCTGTTACCATCAAGTATGCCATTGATATAATCATCAATTTTAAGTTGAGGCTTGACTCTATTAGTAATTTTTTTAACAGCATTTTCATTTATCTGTGAAGGTTGATCAATGCCTTTATTTACCTTTAATGCCGATTTATTAATATCGTTTTTCTTAACCATTAAATTTGTGATATCTTATACTAATATTTTTCCTAATGTTTATTTTAATACAAAGACTAAAACAAAAATTATTTTAATCATATAATAATTTGCATTTTGCGATAAAAAAATCATATTCTTTGCATCATCTACGAAAATATAAAAAAGGTCTTATATAAACCCTTTTTCAAAAAAATAAATAAAAAATTTATAATTTTTAAATGAATGTTTCTCAAAATTCATTTCAAAAATTGATTATTCCAAAAAGTTTTAAAGCAGAAAAACCAAGTACAGCAATAAGTAAATATCTAATAAATTTTGGTCCCCATTTTACAGCCACCTTAGATGCAATTACAGCTCCAACAATACTACCTGCTGCAAGAATCAATCCCCATTCATAATTTATTTGTTTATTAACAATAAAGAAAAATAAAACAAAAGGTGTATAAATTAATATTATTAACATTTTTAATCCATTTGCTTTTACCAAATCCACTCCGGCATTTAAAACAAGTGCTGTAAGCAGAAACACGCCTGTACCAGCCTGTACCAAACCTCCATAAATTCCTATCACAAAAAATATTATTATCTGTAAAAACATATTTTGAATTCTAAATTGTTTTTGCTCAGGCTTTAAAAATTTCTTCGGTTTATAAATAATATAAACCAGCATTATCAGCATGACAACACCAATAATTTTTTCCATAGTATTATCATTTAGTTTTAATGCGATATTTGCACCTAAAATCGAGCCTGCCACAGCAGCAATCACAGGCTTAATATTAGTTTTAGTGTCTAAAATTTTTTGTTTCTTAAAACTTGTAACGCCTGCTAAAGTCTGAAAAAAAATTGCTATTCTGTTTGTACCGTTTGCAACATTTGCCGGTAGTCCTAAAAAAATTAATAATGGTAAACTAATTGCAGAACCACTTCCTGCCAAAGTATTTATAAATCCGCATAAAATTCCCGCCCCTAATACCAATAATATGTTTATCCAATCCATTATAACACAATTTTTTGGACGAAAATACTAAAATTTTTATAACATCAATATAAGATTTTTTGAAGATGAAATTTGATAACTATTGGGTTTTGGATTTATTCAATCTATCAATAATAACAGCGCAGCTTGCATCGCCTGTAATGTTAAGTGCTGTTCTCATCATGTCAAAAATTCTGTCAAGAGCATATAATAATGGCAAACCAATAATAGGGATATTTGCTGATAGTAGCACTGCCACAACTAAAAGAGTAGGTCCTGGGACACCTGCTTGTCCGATTGACCCAATTGTTGCTGTTAAAATTATTGCAACATAATCTGCCATAGTTAAATCAACCCCAAACATCTGAGCGAAAAAGACAGCAACAAGAGCGTAATAAATTGCATTGCCATCCATATTTATTGTAGCTCCAAGAGGTAAGACAAAAGAAGTTGTTTCTTTTGAAACACCAAGTTCCTTTTCACAAATTTCCATATTTACAGGTAATGTTGCCATTGATGAGGATGTTGACAATGCAACTATCTGTGCTTTTAACATTTTAGAAAAAAACCGTTTTATTGAAATTTTTGAAAAAAGCTTAAGCATAATTGGATAAAATACTAAACCGTGAATTATTATTGCGGCAGAATAAACAACAAATAACTTCATTACCAAAATTAAAATATCATAGCCAAAAGTTCCTACTGAATCAGCCATAAGTCCAAAAACACCAATAGGTGCAGTGTACATAACAATTTTTATCATCCATATCAATGCTTCGGTAATATAATTACATCCTTTGATAACAGAGTCGCGTTTATATTTTTTCAAAGTAGAAACTCCAATACCAAAAAACAAACAAAAAATTATTATTTGAAGAATATTACCGTCAACAAGTGATTTTATTGGATTAGCAGGAATAATTGCAATAATAGCATCCCAAAAATTTTTATCTACAGCAGGTATTTGTTTATCAGTAGAAAATAAATGTTTTATATTTTCAATATCAAGACCTGAGCCGGGTTTAAAAATCTCTCCTAATAACAGACCTAAAATTACTGCAAAAGCTGTTGTGCCAATATAATACACAATTGTGCCTATTCCAATTTTCCCTGCCGATTTTGTTGCTCCCAAAGATGCAGAACCTGAAATAATTGATATTGCAACTAAAGGTATTACAAGCATTTTTATAAGCTGAATAAATAACTCTCCTAAAGGAGCAAAAACATGTGCTTTAGGTCCCATAAATATTCCAACAATTATTCCTGCACACATGGCAAGAAGAATCTGAAAACCTAAATTCCTAATAATCGCTTTCATCTTTGACATAAGCTATATCTTTTCTTCAGTATTTTTTAAAATATTATATAAAAGTTCTCTTGCTCTGAACAACTGTGCTTTAACAGTCCCTATAGGAATATTTAGTTCTGTTACTATTTCCTGATATGAATATTCTTTAAAATATCGAAGCTCAACTAATTTTTTATAATGAGGTTTTAATGTATCTACAATATCACGAAGAAATTTAATTTTTTCTTTTAAAATAATATATTGTTCTGGATTTAATGTTTTTGAATCTAAAATATTTGAAAGTTTTTGATTTTCAGTTGAAGGATAACTTTTATCAAGAGAATATGTCATTTTTTTTCTTTTGCGAATAAAGTCAATACAATTATTAGTGGCAATTTTATACAACCAAGTGCTAAAGGCATAGTCAGGTGTATATTTATCAAGATTTTTAAATGCTTTACTAAAAGCCTCAATAGTTAAATCATCTGCATCTTGAGAATTTCCTGTCATTTTCAATAACATTGAATAAAGCGCATCTTCATGATTCTTCATTAATTGTGCATAAGCATTCCTATCACCTTTCAATGCTAACTTTACTAATTTATTATCTCTTATTGCTATTTTTGAAAAATGTTTTATTTCCATTTATCTTTTTTTAAAATCATACTAAAAATATAAATAACAGGATATAAGACAATCAAAAAGACTTCAAATATTGGCGAATATAATAAAAATTTTCTTTCTTTTAAAATTAAGGAACATTTATAATTAATTATTAATTGACTTATTATTCTAAAAGCAAATACAGGCAGAACTATAATGATAAAATATTTATTAATAAGTAATATTATAAAACTCAGATAAAAAAGAAATTGCGTCAAAGAATATAATCCAAGCAATAATTTATGTTTTGGTTGATAATATTTTGACGTTGAAAGATGACGTTTTTTTTGAGTTATCCAATCAAAGAAACTTGTTTTTGGTACTGAAATAGTATGGCTCGATTCATCAAATTCTATTTTAGTATTTTTTCTATTTGCAACAGCATTAATAAAAAGATCGTCATCACCTGAATTAACATTATAATGTGCAGTAAACCCACGATTTTTGAAAAAGAGTTCCTTTTTATATGCAAGATTTCTGCCGACACCCATATACGGAAGCCCCATCAATGCATAAGAAAAATATTGCATTGCTGTTTGCAGGGTTTCATAACGGATTAATTTGTTTAACAGACCCTTTCTTTCTTCATATTTACCGTAACCCAAAACTATTTCAGTGTTATCATTATTAAAGTGGGATGCAATATTACTGATCCATTTTGCGCTTGAAGGTCTGCAATCAGCATCCGATAACAACACTATTTCATTCTTTGCTGATTTTATTCCTATTGATAAAGGAAATTTCTTTCCTGAAAAAAAATTTAAATTTTTATCAATATTAACAACTTTCAGGTTTGAATATTTTATTGAAAAAGTTTTTAATAAAGAATACGTTTCATCTTCAGATGCATCATTAACAACTATCACTTCAAAATTGGGATAATCTTGTTGTAAAAAAGCGGTAAGATTATTTTTTAAATTATAATATTCATTTTTAGCACATATTATTACAGAAACACCTTGCTTTTCTTTTAACAACTTTTTTTTCTTTTTCTTAAAAGCAAATCTACTGAATATACCCCAAAAATAAATTATCTGAATTGCTGTACTGGCAATAAATATCCAATAAATTATTAAAAGAATATATAAATTCATAATATTTAGTGTTCTCACATTTTTTAAAATTTCATATGAAAAACTTCAGGAATATCACCTGTTTTATTCCCCTATCCTTCAATAAAATAAAACAAATATATTATTATTAAGGGGGCTTTTAATAATTCCTTTCTTTCAAGAAACAAATGTGATGAATAATATGCAAAGCATAATTTTTCCCCGAGTAGCCGGTAGCTATTGAAAAAAGTTTAACGCTGTAAGATTGTTTATCACATTTATTCCCGTAGTTTTCCGGGATTTTTCATATACATCTTTAAATTTTCGTGCATTATCCCGATATAGCATCAAAAAATTTCATCATCAATAAAAAACTCTAAAAATTTTAATGCAAAGTAATTATTTGGTGCCCACTTAAGATATAAATTGTGCATAAAAATACAAAATTTTATATCATATATAAATAAAATTTATCTTTGAAAAATATTTTATTTTATAATACTGTCTTTAAGATTTTGATAATCTGAAAGATTTGACAATATTTTCTAAACAAAAAATATTAAGGCATTTAAATTATTAAGCTAATAACCAGGAATGAATTTTAAGGTAGAAAAAACAGATACAAAATCAAAAGCACGTGCAGGAGAAATTAAAACGGATCACGGTATAATTGAGACACCTATATTTATGCCTGTTGGTACTGTAGGTTCTGTAAAAGCAGTACATTTCAGAGAATTAAAAGAAGATATTAAAGCTCAGATTATTCTTGGCAACACATATCATCTTTATTTACGTCCCGGACTTGATGTTTTGGAAAAAGCAGGGGGATTGCATAAATTTAATGGTTGGGACAAACCTATACTTACTGACAGCGGAGGCTATCAGGTATATTCACTTTCCGGAACACGAAAATTTACTCCTGATGGGGTTGAATTTCAATCGCATATTGACGGTTCCAAACACTTATTTACACCTGAAAGAGTTATGGATATCCAGAGAATTATTGGTGCTGATATTATGATGGCTTTTGATGAATGTACGCCTTATCCCTGCGATTATAAATATGCTTCCGAATCTTTAACAATGACTCATCAATGGTTAAAAAGATGTTTTAAACAATTTAAAAAAACTGAAATTGACCCTAAAACAGGCTTAGAGGGGAAATATGGATACAAACAGGCATTATTTCCAATTGTACAAGGCAGTGTTTATAAAGATTTAAGAATTAAATCAGCCGAAACAATTGCAGAATATAATGCCGATGGTAATGCTATTGGTGGTTTATCAGTTGGTGAACCTACAGAAAAAATGTATGAAATTACTGATATTGTATGCAATATTTTACCTAAAGACAAACCAAGGTATCTTATGGGCGTTGGTACTCCTGTAAATATTCTCGAGAGTATTGCTCTCGGTATTGATATGATGGATTGCGTTATGCCTACACGTAACGGAAGAAATGGTATGTTGTTTACAAGCAATGGTATTATTAATATTAAAAACGAGAAATGGAAAGAGGATTTTTCTGCAATTGACCCTGATGGTACTTCTTTTGTTGACAATCAATATTCTAAAGCTTATTTAAGACATTTATTTGTCGCCAAAGAAATTTTAGGACAACAAATAGCCAGCATTCATAATCTTTCTTTTTATCTTTGGCTGGTTAAAGAAGCCAGAAAGCAAATTATTAATAACACATTTTTAGACTGGAAAAATATTATGGTAAAAAAATTGGCTGTTCGTCTTTAATAAATATTTTTAAAAATTTTTAATGAAGAAATTAGACTTATACATAATTAAAAAATTTTTAGGAACATTTTTCTTTTCAATACTATTACTGATTGTTGTAGTAATAATTTTTGATTTGTCAGAAAAGATTGACGATTTTATTGATAATCATGCACCTCTTAATGCTGTTATTTTTGATTATTATTTAAATTTCATACCATATTTTGTAAATCTTTTTTTGCACCTTTTCACTTTTATTGCTGTAATATTTTTCACTTCCAAAATGGCTGCCGATACCGAAATAGTTGCTATTTTAAGCAGTGGCATTAGCTTCAAAAGGCTTTTATTCCCATACCTTATTTCTGCTTTAGTTTTAGTGATTATGTCATTTTATTTATCAAATTTCCTTATTCCTAAAACAAATAAAATTTTAGTAGCTTTTGAAAAAACATACATAAAAAATAAGCAAAAAAAATCTGAAATAAATATTCACATTCAAACCGAGCCGGGAACTTATGTTTACGTTGAAAGCTTTAATAATATTAGAAAAACCGGAAATAAATTTTCCTATGAAAAAATAAATGAAAAAAAACAACTTTATTATAAACTCACTTCTAACAGGATTTTATGGGATTCTGTTTCTAATAAATGGATATTAAAAGATTATTTTATCAGAACCATTGACAGCCTTGACGAAAAAATATACAGGGGCAAAAAACTTGATACTATTTTTAAATTTAAACCTAAAGATTTTTCTACTGCAAAAATTGATGTAAAAACTCTTAGCTATTTCGAGCTAAAAGATTTTATTAAGGAAGAAAAAATTAAAGGCTCAAAAAATATTACTGAATATCTGGTTTTAAAAAACAAAAGAATTGCCGACCCTTTTTCAATATTTATTTTTACTCTGATAGGTGTTGCTCTCTCGTGTAGAAAAACAAGAGGTGGCACAGGTATGCACATTGGTATTGGCATAGGATTAGCTTTTTCTTTTATATTTTTTATGCAGGTATCCACTGTTTTCGCCACTATGGGTAGTTTGTCTCCATTAATTGCTGTTTGGATTCCTAATATAATTTTTGGTGTTAT